>DATHMC010000378.1:0-11542 GCA_035487495.1 Undibacterium sp. | reverse complement strand
CCCTAACTGTGACGTACCGTTCGAATTATTTTTCGGCAGGAAATAATTATTGCACGGAATGATGATCGTCATTGATTCTCGAATTTGCGCACCGCTACGGGAGCTTTGTCCTATGGATGAGGATCTTGCGATGCGGCAGGCGCCGATGATCTTGCCGGCATTGAATGCAAACGGCGAAAAACCTGAGGGCGAGCGTGGGCAAACACTCATGAAGCAGCATGACATCGATAGCGATAATCATGCTGCGGGCATTGTGGCAAGCTCTATAGCCAGTCCGACTCAAACAGGTAGTCTTGTTTGTGCAAGTCGCGATATGCCCGATACAGGAACATCAGCGCGCCGTACATGACTATGATCAAAGACAGGGTCCAAAGCCACTGCGGCAATTCATCGCGGCATAGTCCTGTATAGCTGCAGACAGGGGCCTGTGAAACACGCAAGAGGTTGGCTAGCGCCAGCGCTGCAAGGGAGAGAAAAAAATATTTAAAACAGCGATATTTATTCGGAATTTTACGCATTTTGGCACCTCCTTGCAGATCAAGATAGCGCAAAAATGCGGGGCGGTGTAGTTAAAGAATGTGAAAAAATATATGGCTGCCGCAATGATTTTTTTGGGTGCTATTTCAAATCATCGGCTTAAGTCGGGAAGTTAAGGTTTTACCTCAAATTAAATTTTTTCTTTCAATTTCACAATGTTGCCGAATTGACGCTTGCACCCAGCCAGGCAATTTTTGCATACATTCTGTAGTCATCATCCTACGTTTTGTCAGGCGAGGGGCCGCTGGCAGATTTCTCTTCTGTGAATTATGATTCGGCAAGATACCTGTCAAGATCGGCCTTTAAAGTAACCGTTAAGCGACCGTTTACAGGGTCGATGTTCCCAGCCCTGGCTGGAATCGTCGGTAGCCGGCATACTCACAAAAAACTATCCAGTTCCGCCCATCATGCATCCTAGTCAAAACGAGTCAGCTGCTAATCAGGACAAGCAGGATGTTTCGTCTGCAAGCGCCGGCGGCAACCGCCAATTGCGCATTCTTGTGGTGGAGGACAACCGGAATCTGAAAGACATGCTGTGCGATATGCTCGAATTGCTGGGGCATGCAGCGCAAGGTGCGGCCGACGCCGAGGAGGCGATTGCGCTATCGGAGCAGCATATTTTTGATGTGCTGCTGACTGATGTCAGCTTGCCGGGAATATCCGGCATCGCGCTGGCGAAGCAGTTGCTTGTAAAGCAGCCGGGTCTCCACGTGGTATTCGCGTCCGGCTATGGGGTCCAGATGGTGCAGCATATCAAGTTCAAAAGCCGCGTCCTGCCTAAGCCCTACGACGTGGAGCAGATACAGCAATTGCTGGCGGAATTATCTTCGCTTGCCTGAAGAGCTTTCCGTAAAAATCAAGAGTTCCTTAGCCACGACCTGTATCGGCAATGCCAGGTAATTTGCAGCGTAGCTTTGGAATTTTTTTGCAGTTGAAGCCCGTGCACGGCGCGTTGGAGGAAATCCTATCTCAAGTGCCTGAGCCCGATTGACGCTTGATTTTGCCAACCAGACGCCGACGGCTCATTGTGAAAATAGGCACAGGATGATCAATGCCAGTATGGGCACGCCGAATAGCCACGCAATTGCAAGTTTTTGCATGATATGCTCCTTTCTATGGCAATAATCCAGTCCTTTCCCATGCGTCGGCGACGCTTGGTGAGTCCGATTTTCCTTTGCAGTCTAGCGCCATTATTTGCGGGTTGATTCAACAAACAGAGCGCTGAAACTGCAGCAAATCAAATCAAATCAAATCAAACCACGCCGATACCGCTTGGCATTAACCGCGGCAGCGGCTGACGCTGCGAGCAGGATGCCTCGCAATTTGTCGTCGTTGGCTGTTTCAAATTGTAAGTAGCTTTGCATTCTCTGTCTGCCGGACGAAAACTTTGTATGCTGTAGGAAGAGTCCGATGACAACGGATGAATAGTCAAAAATAGTAAAAGTACGGGCTGTCGGGGCCACAATGTGTCTCATTCATGCAATTGATGGACAAACTATTCAGGGCATTTGTTGCCTCCCTTGTAAGCTTGAGGTAAATTCAATGACACAGAAGTAATTTTCCGGCTCGGTTAGGCGCATGCAAATACAAGCAGCCTGCCTGGAAACGGCTTTCCTTTTGGGATGCGGTATAGGTTTGGCATCCGGTGCGGAAATGATCCAACGCATATCTATTGAAGTAAGTTTGTTCAGACCGGTGACCGGTGGATTTGAATGAGCGAGTTTGGTAGCCGGTCGAAAAAAACGATTGCAGTATCAATGATGTATTGCATGGAATGGATATCTATCCTGGCAAGCCATGCGATATGACGACATTAAGGGAGACATATGATGAAAAAATTATTACTGGTTCTGGCACTTCCATTGGCAGCATTTTCTGCGCAAGCTCAAACCTCGTCGGCCAGTGCATCAGCGCCCGCTTCTACAATGGGGAAAACCCGTGCCGAAGTAAAAGCGGAAACCCGCGCCGCCAATAGCAAAGGCGAACTGAACAAGAATCTTGACTTGGACCCGATTCCGGTAAAAGCCAACAAGAGCAGCGGCAAGTCGCGTGCCGAAGTGAAGGCCGCTACCCGTGCCGCCAACACCAAAGGGGAATTGAACAAGAACGAGGATCTGGACCCAGTCCCCGTAAAAGGCGATAAAACTAAAGGCAGGACCCGCGCCGAAGTGAAGGCGGAAACCAAAGCTGCCGGCAAGGCAGGCGAATTGAACAAGAACCTCGATCTGGATCCTATCCCGTCACAAAAGAAATAAGACCGCAGGTCAATTATTGACATCACAAGCTAAAACAGGCCGCGCATGCGGCCTGTTTTATTTGGGTTTGATGCCAGTCGCTACAATAATTCCTCCGGCGCAAACGGGTCTAGCAAACGCAGTACCAGCTTCAGGAAGAAACCTGCGTCCGGTTCCTCCTCCAGGATTTCCTCTTTACTTCCGCCCGGTTCCAGCGAATCGTTTTCTATCCACTCTATGCCTGACGGCGTCATCCCCGGCCTTAGCTGGAACGTGGCCTGGGGGCCGCTCTTGTGTATCAGGTCCAGGATTTGCCCGGCTATTTTCCTGTCCTGAATGATCACGCCCATCTCGGTGTTTTGGCGGCTGGACCGTGGGTCGCTGTTCATCGATCCTATAAATACCTGCTTGCGGTCGATCACCGCGATTTTGGCGTGCAGCATCGCCTGCGAATTGCCGAAATCAAGCGTATGCTTTTCGCCCTTGGGGCGCATAGGGTTGATCTCGTAGATTTCGACGCCCAGCTTGAGCATTTCCTTACGATAATGCGAGTAGCCTATGTACACCAAAGGCGCATCTGTCGATGCCAGTGAATTGGTGATCAGCACCATCCTGACTTTTCTCTCGCTTAGGCCGCGTATTCCCTCCATGCCGGTCTTGCCCGGAATGAAGTAAGGCGAGATGACGATCACTTCCTGCTGCGCTTCCCGCATGATTTGCGTAATGTTGCTATGCACTGTCGTGTGCATGCTGCCTTCGGTGGGGCCGGCAACCTTCATCGGAGAATCGGCAAATACGGTTGCGGGCGCCCATATCAGATCCAGTTTGCCGCGCGCCAGTTCGCTGGCGAGCGGCGGGTAGCCCAGGTCGTCCCTGATGTCCTCCGCTAGCGGGCTGCGTGCCTGCGCTATGCCGAAATCCGGGGCATGCGGGAAATCGGGTGCATCATCGCGGCGGTAGGAGCTGATGATCTGGGCGGCCGGATACACATACAGGTTGTTCCAGTAGCGGTCGAATACCTCGGACAAATCCCGCACGATGTCGCCGGTGACAAAGGTATCCAGGTCTATGAAATTGGCCGCCTTGGCGAACGTGAAATATTCGTCGCCTATATTCCTGCCGCCGACGATGGCCATTGCGTTGTCGGCGACAAACAGCTTGTTGTGCATGCGGTGATTGACGCGCTTGAAGTCTTGCAGCGAGAACAGGAATTTGCTCCACAGGCTGTTACGTCCTGCGGGAAAGGGGTTGAATAGCCGCACTTCCACATTCGGCTGCTGCGTCAGGTTCAACAGGGTCTGATCCTGTCCCACGGTGAATAGATCGTCCACCAGCAAGCGCACCCGTACCCCGCGCGCCGCCGCTGCGACCAATTCCTTGAACAGGGTACGGCCCGATTCATCGTTTTCAATCACGTAATACTGCAGGTCGAGGCTGTATTGCGCACGCCGGATCAACTCTATCCTGGTGTCAAACGCAAATGCGCCCAGCGGCAGCAGTCGGAAACCGGACTGCTCCGCTTTTCCTTCGGGAATGGAGGCCAGTGCTATCTTGCCCAGATCTGTCTCATAAGGGGCCAGGTAGGCGAGGGATACCGGGTTGAGCCCGGCCGGCGGCAGGCTGGCGCAAGCCGTCAGCGAACCGATCAGCAATGCTGACAGTATGAACAAGATCAGGCGTAGCGCCCGGCACCCGAGTTGATCGTTGGGATGGATGTCCATATAGATGCCCATGCTCCTGCGAACCGAGGATGCTTCATTTTACTGTTTCCACGCAGTATGCGGTGGTGATTCTTGCTTGCCTCGGCTTGAATTTTGACGATTCAAGCATATCTTGAAAATCCAATATATAATTCTATATATCGAGATATTTAAATATATAGATTTAACCGAGACATCATGGATATAGACGAGATCATCAAGGCACTTGCCAATCCGGTAAGGCGCGAGATCCTGACGTGGCTGAAGGACCCGCAAGGGAACTTTCCCCACCAGGAACATCCGCTGGACCTGGGGGTGTGTGCCGGCCAGATAGACCAGCGGTCCGGCTTGTCGCAATCCACCATTTCCTCGCACCTGGCGGTTCTGCAAAGGGTAGGTTTGATTAGCAGCCGGCGGGTGGGGCAGTGGGCATTCTTTAGGCGCAATGAGGAGGCCATCCAGGCTTTCCTGGACGAGATGAACCGACAGCTTTGAGCGGCACGCGAAGACACGGGCTCGCGCCGGGCATTCCGACGCGGGCAGGCGTTTCCGCTGTACCTATATTTGACGGCAATACGGCTAGCCGCCGTATTGCATTTTCTAACCGGAGAAATTTGAACATGCCTGATTTATTTGACCCCATCACCATAGGTGATCTGCAACTCTCTAATCGCATCATCATGTCGCCGTTGACGCGCTGCCGCGCCGACGAAGGGCGTGTGCCGAACGAATTGATGGCGCAATACTATGCCCAGCGCGCTGGCGCGGGCCTGATCATCAGCGAGGCTACATCGGTCATGCCGATGGGCGTCGGTTATCCCGATACTCCCGGCATCTGGTCGGATGAGCAAGTAGAGGGCTGGAAAAAAATCACCGGTGCCGTGCATGGCGCCGGCGGCAAGATCGTGTTGCAGTTGTGGCATGTCGGCCGCATCTCTCACCCTAGCCTGCTGAATGGCGAGCTGCCGGTCGCACCGAGCGCGATTGCCGCTTCGGGCCATGTCAGCCTGATGCGTCCGAAGACAGAGTATGTGGTTCCGCGCGCGCTGGAAACGGATGAGATTCCCGGCATCGTCGAAGCCTACCGCAAGGGAGCGGAAAATGCGAAGAAAGCCGGCTTTGACGGTGTGGAAATCCATGGCGCCAATGGCTATCTGCTGGACCAGTTCCTGCAAACCAGCACCAATCACAGGACCGACCAATACGGCGGTTCGCTGGAAAATCGTGCCCGCCTGATGCTGGAAGTGACCGACGCCTGCATCTCGGTATGGGGTGCCGGCCGTGTCGGCATGCATCTGGCTCCGCGCTGCGATGTGCATACGATGGGCGACGCCAATCCGCTGGAAACCTTCGGCTATGTCGCCAGGGAATTGGGCCGGCGCGGGATTGCCTTTATCTGCGCGCGCGCTCAGGAAGGCGATGACGGCTTGGGACGTAAATTGAAAGACCTGTTTGGCGGCGTGTATATCGCCAACCAGAACCTGACCAAGGCAAGTGCGCAGGCGGTGCTGGACAGGGGCGATGCAGATGCGGTGGCTTTTGGCGTGCTGTATATTGCCAACCCGGATTTGACCAGGCGCTTTGCTGCCGGCGCAGACTTGAACAAACCGAATCCGGAAACCTTTTACCCTATGGGTAATCCTGCCGTGATTGGGTATATCGACTATCCTACGATGGAAGAGGCTGTCGCAGCCTAAAGTCTAGCCGCAGCCATTTTGATGGCCCGCGCTTTCCTCGCGCGCTGCGTCGTACCGGCTCATTGGGCGGACAGCGCGCGCAATCAATCCTCGCAGTCGATCCTGTTCAGGGCGGGTTGGCATAAAACAGGTTTCAAGGAAATACATGAGCTCAACTCCCACCCAAGTGGGCCACGCCGAGCCGAAAATGACGCGCGGCATGGTCCTGTTATTCGCATTCTGTTGCGGCGCTATCGTTGCCAACATCTATTATGCACAGCCCATCATAGAACTGATCGCACCCGACATCGGCCTGTCGGCACATGCCGCCAGTTTGATCGTTTCGCTGACGCAGATCGGATACGCGCTCGGCCTGTTTTTCCTGGTGCCGCTGGGTGATCTGCTGGAAAATCGCCGCCTCACGATAGCGACGGTGCTGGTCGCTGTCGTCAGCCTGATCGGTGCCGCATTTGCCAGCCGCGCAAACGGCTTCCTGCTGGTGTCGCTGCTGATAGGCTTTAGCTCAGTGTCGGTGCAGATGCTGATACCGCTGGCAGCCCATCTCGCGCACGAAGAGTCGCGCGGGCGCGTAGTCGGCGGCATCATGGGCGGCTTGCTGCTGGGCATATTGCTGGCTCGGCCCCTGTCCAGTTTTGTGGCCGATTATCTCGGCTGGCGCGCGGTGTTTTTCGGTGCCGCCGCATTGATGGGGGTGATTGCAGCGGTGCTGGCAAGCACCATGCCCAAGAGGCAGCCGCAGCATAGCGCGAGCTATCGGCAATTGCTGTTGTCGCTGGGAAGCCTGTACAAGGCCATGCCGGTGCTGCGCCAGCGGGCGTTTTACCAGGCCTGCATGTTTGCGTCGTTCAGCCTGTTCTGGACCGCGGTGCCGCTGGAGCTGGCGCGCCATTATGGCTTGTCCCAATCGCAGATCGCGCTGTTTGCGCTGGTGGGCGCCACCGGGGCGATCGCTGCGCCGCTTAGCGGCCGCCTGGCGGATGCCGGCCATACGCAGGCCGCGACCAGGTTTGCATTGCTGTTTGGCGCACTCAGTTTTTCGCCGGCCCTGATCCATCCCGCCTTCGGCATCATCGGGCTGGCGGTGACAGGGGTGGTGCTGGACTTTTGCGTGCAAATGAACCTGGTGGTCGGCCAGCGCACCGTGTATGCGTTGGATGCCGCCAGCCGCAGCCGGCTGAACGGCTTGTACATGACCAGCATCTTCGTCGGCGGCGCAATCGGTTCGGCCCTGGCCAGTGTCTTGTATGACCGGGGCAGCTGGTTTGGGATTGCGGTAGCAGGAAGCGCGTTTCCCGTATTGGCGCTGATTCGCTTTATGCTGGATGCCTCGCCGCGGAAAGCCGGCGTGCAAGCCGGCTGACAATGGGGGCCGGCCACCCGATTTAATTTTGTCTGTTAAGCTTGAGCGTATCTCACCTAACAATGTGAAGTGCGCTAAAAAAAACGGAGACAAGACAAGATGAATCAACATGAACTGGCAATAGAAGAATTGTTGGCGCGGGATTTTGGCACGATCCCCGATTTGATACGTACCCATGCCAAATTCAGGCCGCATCACCCGGTCTTCATCCAGGATGGCATCAGCCTCGATTATCAGGCGCTGGACCGGCGCATGGACCAGGTGGCTGCGGCTTTGCAGCGCGACGGTGTGAAAGCAACCGAAGCGATCGCCATTTGCGCCCACACCTCGATCGATTATGCGGTAGTATTTTTAGGCAGCCTGCGGGCCGGCGTGACGGTCGCGCCGCTGGCGCCGTCTTCCAGCGCCGAGAGCCTGGCGGCGATGATGGCGGATGCCGGTGCGAAGAAGCTGTTCCTTGACGGCAGCGTGGCCAGCTTGCTGGCGCCGGTCGGCGACCGGATCAGCATTCCCTGCATCAGGCTGGATGTCGAGGCTGATGGCGAAGTCAGCCAGTTTGAGGCGTGGCTGGCTAAGCCCGGTCACGCGTTTTCGCCGGTCGATGTCCAGCCGGACTGGGCTTTCAACATCATTTATTCTTCTGGTACTACCGGTACTCCAAAAGGCATCATGCAGCCGAACTTCATGCGCTGGGGTCACGTACAGCGCGGCGCTGCCCACGGTTACGGTTTGAATGCTGTCACCTTGTTGTCGACGCCGCTGTATTCAAATACCACGCTGGTCAGTTTTTTTGCGACGCTGGCACTGGGTGGTTCGATCTTGCTGATGGCCAAATTTGAAGCGAAGGCCTACCTTGATCTGGCTGAGAAACATAAAGCCACGCATACCATGCTGGTGCCGGTGCAATACCAGCGTCTGATGGCCGTGCCGGATTTCGATCGTTATGATTTGTCGTCCTTCCTCATGAAATTTTGCACCAGCGCGCCTTTCTCAGCTGGATTGAAGGCGGACATACTGCGCCGCTGGCCGGGCGGCCTGATTGAATATTACGGCATGACGGAAGGCGGTGTCAGTTGCATCCTGGCGGCGCACGAGCATCCGGATAAATTGCACACGGTGGGAGTGGCGCTGCCCGGCGGCGAGATACGCCTGATCGACGAGGACGGCAAGGAAGTGGCGCCGGGAGAGCCAGGCGAGATCGTCGGTTACTCGCCGTCGATGATGACCGGCTACCATAATCAGCCGGGCAAAACCAGGGAAGCGGAATGGTACGATCCGTCGGGGCGGCGCTTCATCCGCTCGGGGGATTTGGGGCGTTTTGACAGTGACGGTTTCCTGTTGCTGTTTGACCGCAAGAAGGACATGATCATTTCCGGCGGCTTCAATATCTATCCCAGCGATCTGGAAGCGGTTTTGCGGCAGCATCCGCAAGTGGCCGATGCCGCCGTGGTCGGCGTTCCTTCGGCGCGCTGGGGCGAAACTCCGGTGGCCTTTGTGGTTGCCAAAGCCGACATGGCTCTGGACGGCAGCGAATTGCTGGCCTGGGCCAATGAGCGCCTCGGCAAGATGCAGAGGTTGAGTGCGTTGGAACTGGCGCCGGCATTGCCGCGCAGCGCGATAGGCAAGGTGCTCAAACGGGAATTGCGGGACGCTTATCAAGGCATGGTTGCCTAGCCTAAGCGCTGCTGCGAACATCGATGCCGAAGACGGCCGTCACCCGATGGCAGTCCGAAAATGTGGGCCGATCTCGACGTAATGAGATCGGCCCGCTCTCTTTTTTCAAACAATCTTCCTGAACCCATTCAGCCGCGCCGATCGTGACGGTGCGTAAATTTCGGGCATTACTTTATTAAGCGCCGGCGCTTTGGCTTTCGCTGCCAATAATTTGGTTGCCACATGGAAACAATGCTAGTATCTAATATATTAGGCTTCGAGATTCTATGTCCTGACCACTATTTTTCTTTTCCGAGAGTCGATGATGAAATGGTTCTATGATTTAAAAATGGCAACGAAGTTGCTGCTTTCCTTTGTCGCCGTGCTATTGCTGACCGCCTTCCTGAGCTTTTTTTCCATGGTTGAGTTGGCAAAAGTTAATCAGGACGCCGTGGAATTGAGGACCAACTGGTTGCCCAGCGTGCGCTCCATACTGGGGATGAAGAGTGACCTGGCGTTATTTCGCTCGCAAGAATTGCAGCATTTGATTTCGACGACAGATGCCGACTGGACCGCGTATGAAAAGAAAATGGCCGCCACGCTGGAAGGCTTCCAGAAAAATCGGAATGTTTATCAAAAGCTGATCGACTCAAAAGAAGAAAAGGACGTCTATGTAGAGTTCAGCAGCATTTTCGATCAGTTTATGGCGGATCATGCCAAGATAGTGGCACTGTCGCGCGCCGATAAGCCGGACGAGGCAAAGGAACTGAGCAGGTGGCACTCGACAAAACTGAATGCCGATCTGCGCACCGAGATCGATAAGCTGATCAAGATTAATATGGATCAGTCCAACATTTCCGGCGACATCGCGAATGAGGCGTATGCAAGCGCCCGCATGTGGATTTTTGGGTTGCTGGTGGGGGCGATTGCGCTTGGCCTGACCCTCGCATTCTGGATTGCCAGGACTATTTCCGGCCCATTGAATGACGCGGTCAGGATTGCGCAGACCGTCGCGTCCGGCGATCTGACCGGCCACATTGAAGTCAAGTCGAAAGACGAGACCGGGCAATTGACGCAGGCGTTGAAGGACATGAACCAGAGCCTGGTCGATATCGTCGGCCAGGTCTCTACCGGGACCAGTGCGATTGCCAGCGCTTCCGGCCAGATCGTTGCCGGCAACCTGGACCTGTCTGCACGCACAGAGCAACAAGCCAGTTCGCTGGAAGAGACCGCCTCCTCTATGGAGGAGCTGACCTCTACCGTGCGGCAAAATGCGGACAATGCAAGGCAGGCCAACCAACTCGCGGTATCCGCTTCCGAAGTGGCAGAGCGCGGCGGCGCGGTGGTGGCGCAGGTAGTGGATACGATGGATTCCATCGACCAGTCATCGAAGAAAATTGTCGACATCATCAGCGTGATAGACGGCATCGCCTTCCAGACCAATATCCTGGCGCTGAATGCGGCGGTGGAAGCGGCGCGCGCCGGCGAGCAGGGCCGCGGCTTTGCGGTGGTGGCGACCGAGGTGCGCAACTTGGCGCAGCGCAGTGCCAGCGCGGCAAAGGAGATCAAGTCGCTGATCGGCGATTCAGTAGAAAAAGTCGAATTCGGCGGCAAATTGGTGGAGCAGGCCGGCAAGACCATGGATGAGATTGTCGCCAGCGTCAAACGCGTGACCGATATCATGAATGAGATCACGTCCGCCAGCCAGGAACAGACTGCGGGAATAGAACAGATCAACCAGGCCGTCACGGAAATGGATACCGTGACGCAGCAGAATGCGGCACTGGTTGAGGAAGTTGCCGCCGCTGCGGAAAGCATGCAGGGTCAGGCCAACCAGCTGGCGCAGGTCGTCGGTGTTTTTAAATTACAGTCGGGCAATCAGCATGCCTATAGTCACCTGAATGCGGTACCCGTGCGGGCAAAACGTGTTGAAGTGCAGCCGAAGCCTGCCGGCCGCGTTGCCAGGGCTTTGCCCGCGGCAAGCCCGGTCCGCCCCGCAGCCCGGTCAACTGCCTCCTCAAGGAGCAACCTGGTTGAAGCCGTGGACGAATGGGAAGAATTCTGATCAGACATTGATCGTCCTGGTTCATGCACGATTCGACGTCAGCCCGCGCAAGCGGGTTTTTTTTAATCCGAATTTTGGCATTCGGCAGGATCTGGGCCATAAGTTTTTTTGCTGTCCGGCGATGTTGTCCGGTCATGCCCTGGTAACACATCGGCGTGCCTGGAAATGCTATATTACCGGCTTGATTTTATACTTATGCAGCCATTTCCAGAGGAGCCAGAATGCCAGATAAACCGACAGCAAACCAGGACGACAAGCTTGACCTGCCTGCCGACCCTTCCCGCCGGCGTTTGTTG
>DATHMC010000377.1:0-5818 GCA_035487495.1 Undibacterium sp. | reverse complement strand
GCACATAAAGTCAGGCCGCAAGCATGCCGCAGCCGTTCTGGAAATCAGACCGTCGACCCGCGGCTACCCGGCCAAGACTTTAATTCATCCACCAAGAGGAAGATCATGAATTCACTGAAAAACAAGTTCTTTATAGGATTGACCGCATTGACGATGGCTGCCGGCGCTTATGCACAAAGCGCTTCCGCACCTGCAGCCTCGGCACCGGCGGCCAAACACGGCCCCAGCGAGATGGATCGCAGCAAGTGGGCGGAAAAAATGAAGGAGCGCATGGCCAAGCACCAGGCCGAATTGCACGCCAAGCTGAAGCTGACCGCAGCGCAGGAACCGGCGTGGAAGACCTTCATCGACGCCATGGCGCCAGGCCCTATGCCCATGCGCAAGCCGGAAGACCGCAAGGCGATGGAAAAGCTGAGCACGCCTGAGCGCATGGAGCAGGGTTTGCAAATGATGAAGGAGCATCAGGCCAGGATGGAAGCGCATCTGGCGGCATTGAAAATTTTCTATGCGGTGTTGACGCCTGAGCAGCAGAAGGTGTTTGATGATGCGCATCGCCATATGCGTGGTCATCGTGGACCTTGGGAGCATCATGGTGATGCCAAGCCTGCTGATAAGAAGCAGTAAGCTGCGATTCTCGTCTGCTGATAGTTGAGCTTTATTGTTTTTGATGGGGTTTGGTTGTTTTAGGATCGCTGGCCGGGGGTAGCCCGGCGGCTACTTACTTTCTTTGCTTCGCCAAAGAAGAGTAAGCAAAGAAAGGCGACCGCAAGCCTCGCCCCTTCGGGGTGCCCGCTTGTGCGGCACAAAAAATGGGAAATGGCCGAAACTCGCTACGCTCAGACAACGGCCATTTCTGATCCATTTTCTGTACCGCACAATCGGCGAGGCTCCAAGCGGTTGAAGGTCAAAGACAACAGCAACGACAACGTCAAAAACAACGGCAACCAGATTCTCCAGTTTTTGAAGAAACTAGCCCTTGAATCCGAGATGGATTGATTTGGATGTTGGGGGTGTTTTTGATTTTAAATCCGCTCGGGACGTAGCATTTTGTGCGTTACAGAAAATGGATCAGAAACAGACGTTGTCTGAGCGCAGCGAGTTTCGTCTGTTTCCCATTTTTTGTAACGCACAAAATGTGATGGCGCTTTGCGCCATCACCCGTAGGGCAAGTCTGCGGTCGCCTTTCTTTGCTTACTCTTCTTTGGCGAAGCAAAGAAAGTAAGTAGCTGTCGGGCTACCCCCGACGTGTATCCACGTTAGTACAACTAACTTATTAAACGCCATTCTTAGACAAAGCCAAGTCAAGCAAACTTGCGCGCAGCATCCAATCCCAACCCCGCCCCGATACTTCCAAACAAATCCCCCTCCACCTTCTTCGCCCCCGGCACGATCGCGCCGATGCGGTCCCGCAGGCCGCGCACGCCGCTGGAGCCGCCGGTGAAGAACACCGTGTCGACGGCGTCGGCCTTGACGCCGGCGTCGCTCAGCACCTTGCCGACCGCCTGTTCAACGCTGGTGATCAGGTGAAAAATGGACGACTGGAAGCCGGACTGGTCCAGGCTCAGGCTGCATTCGGTGCCGCGCTTGTTGCGCAGGCGTTCCAGCGGCAAATCGATCTGGTCCTGGCCGGATAGCAGGATCTTGCCCTCTTCCGATTTCAGCGCCAGCCAGTGGCCGTCGCGTTGTTCTATCAGGTATAGCAGGCGGTCGAAACGGTCGCGCACATTGGCATCGCTGATGTCGCGGTAGACGTCCTGCAGTTCGCGCCAGATCTTCTGCGTATAGTTCAGGTTGATCGTGTGCCAGGTCGCCAGGTTGAAGTAATAGCCGGACGGCACGTCGGTATTGCCGCCCAGCCTGCCGCCCAGGCCCAGCAGGGGCATTACATGGCCCAGGCTCAGGTACTTGTCGAAATCGGTGCCGCCTATATGCACGCCGCCGTTGCCGAGGATGTCGTCGCGCCGTTCAACTTTATTTGCGCGCTGCGGCGACAGGCGCACCAGCGAGAAATCCGAAGTGCCGCCGCCGATGTCGGCGATCAGCACCAGCTCTTCCTTGTCTATCCTGGATTCATAGTCGAAGGCGGCGGCGATGGGTTCATACTGGAAGCTGATATCGCGAAAGCCGACCGCCTTGGCGATTTCTTCCAGCGTCGCCTCGGCCTTCTGGTCCGCCGCCGCGTCTTCGTCGATGAAATACACCGGGCGGCCGAACACGGCTTGCGTGAATGCCTGGCCGGCGGATTGCTCGGCGCGCTTTTTCAGTTCGCCGATGAAGTGGGCCAGCAATTGGCGGAACGGCAGCGCCCTGCCTTGCACCTCGGTCTGGCCGTCGATCAGGCTGGTGCCCAGCAGGCTTTTCATCGAGCGCATCAGGCGCCCTTCGTAGCCGGCCAGATAGGTGCTCAGCGCGGCGCGGCCATAGCTGACCTGGTCGTCTTCTGCGTTGAAAAACACCACCGAAGGCAGCGTGAGCTTATCTTCTTCCAGCGCCAGCAACGCAGGTTTGCCGGGCTGGTGCCAGCCTACGGTCGAATTGGAGGTGCCGAAATCCACTCCACATGCAATTGCCATGACACTCACGCTCTCTGACTAAAATTTGGGCAGCGATTATAGAACGAACCGGGGCGTCCCGTCATTTTTATTGTGGAATGCTGTTAATTTGTCACTCAGGACGCTGATGTGCCGCTGGGCTTGTCGGCACGCACTACCAGCAGCTGGTCGATGCGGTAGTGATCGATATCGACCACCTCAAATTGGTAGCCGCCGTAAAATACGCAGTCGGTACGTTTGGGTATCTTTTTCAGCATCGTCATCATGAAGCCGGCGATGGTTTCGTAGCTGTCCTGCTCCGGCAGTGCATCCAGGCCGAGTGCGCGACAGACGTCGTCCACCGAAGTCGCGCCGTCTATCAACCAGGAATCGGCGTCGCGGCGGACAATCTGGTCTTCCAGGAAGGGGTGGACCAGATTGCCCATCAGCGTGCTGAGCACATCATTGAGGGTAATCACGCCGACCACGTGCGCATATTCGTTCAGGATCACCGCGAAGTCTTCGCGGGTGCCCTTGAAGTGTTCCAGCATCTCGGACAGCGTCAGCGAATCCGGCACCACCAGGGCGGTGCGCATCGACAATTCCTGCACCTTGGTAAAGGCCTGGTTGGTCAGCACCCGCTTCAGGATGTCCTTGGATTCGACATAGCCGACCACATTGTCGATATGGCCGTCGCACACCAGGAACTTGGTGTGCGGATGTTCGGCAATCTTCTGGTGGATGACGACGTCGCTGTCCTGCAGCGTGAAATACACGATATCGTCGCGCTGCGTCATGGCGGAAAGCACGGTGCGGCTTTCCAGTTCAAACACATTGCCTATCAGATGATGTTCGCTCTCCAGCAAGATCCCAGCCTCGGCGCCGGCGTCGACGATCGCGTAGATATCGTCGGACGTGATCTTTTCATCGCGCTGGGTGGAGATGTTGAACAGCTTGAAGATCAGGTTGGCCAGGCCGTTGAAGATTAGGATCAGCGGCTTGAGCAGGCTGACGCAGCCGTTCATTGGCCCTACCACGGCCATCGCGATGGATTCGGGGGCGGTCATCGCCAGCCGTTTCGGCATCAGGTCGGCAAACAGCACGAACAGCGAAGTCACCAGCAGGAAAGCGACCAGGAAGCTGGCGCTGTCCACCCAGGCGCCGCCGCCCAGCAAGGCATGGAAGGCCGCTGAAAAATACGGCGACAGCGCTTGCTCGCCGAGGATACCGCCGAGTATCGACACCGCATTCAGGGCAATCTGCACCGCGGTAAAAAAATGCCCGGGTTGCTGCTGCAACTCCAGCACGCGGGCGGCGCGCTGGTTACCTTCCGCCGCCAGCACTTGCAGCTTCAGTTTGCGCGCAGCTGCCAGCGAAATTTCCGACATCGAAAAAAATGCGCTGATTGTGATCAATAAGCCGATCACTAAAAAATGGTCGAATAGGGGCATAAGCAATTCCTTTCAACACTCCAAAGCCGCACGAGACAAGGCGATGAAATGGGGGCGAAAACTTTGATTGGGCTAGCGCTGGCCTTAAGCCCGATCAGGGTTTTTCTATATAGATATTCTTGCAATCATATACTATGGCAGCTGGTTCGCGCGCTGTCGCAGCGTTGTCGTCAGCCGGCAGAGCATCTGTAAATTTCATTAAATGCAGCGTTCTTCTTTGAAAGTGGCAGCTTTATGCAGCAAAAAACTTCCGACGCCCCTCTGCAGACCAATGTCAAATTTGTCCTGATCACGGTTTTCCTGGATATCCTGGGGATAGGCTTGATCATTCCGGTCCTGCCCAGGCTGGTCTCCAATTTCGCGCCGCAAGCCGACGCGCAAGCCTATTGGTATGGGATTATTGTCGCGATCTACGGTATCGCCCAATTCTTTTGCGCGCCGATACTGGGATCGCTGAGCGACCGTTACGGGCGCCGCCCCATCTTGCTGTTGTGCGTGTTCGGGCTTGGCCTGAATTTCCTGCTGATGACGGCTGTCACTTCCATCTTCTGGCTGGTGCTGGCGCGCGGCCTCGGCGGCGTTACCGCCGGCAATTTGTCGGTCGCCAATGCGTATATCGCCGACGTCTCCACGCTGGAAAACCGCAGCCGGGCGCTGGGCAAGATAGGGGCGATGTTCGGCCTGGGCTTCATTTGCGGGCCGGTGCTCGGCGGCGTGCTGGGCGAGATCAATACCCGCTATCCGTTCTACCTGGCGGCGATCGTGTCGCTGTCGAATTTTGCGTATGGCTATTTCAGCCTGCCGGAGTCTCTGCCTGCCCATTTGCGCAAGCCCTTTTCGGCCGCCAAAGCCAATCCTTTCACGGGACTGACCGGCTTGGCCAAGCTGGTCAATGTCGGCCCGCTGGTCATCGTATACGCACTGTCGATGTTTGCGCAATTTACCTTGCAGACCACCTGGGTCTTGTCGACCCAATTGCGGTTCGGCTGGAGCCCGCTGCAAAACGGCCTGTCGCTGTTTGTGGTCGGCATTTCCAGCGTGCTGATGCAAGGCGTTTTCCTGGGCCGGCTGATCAAGCGCACCGGCGATGCCCAGGCCGTATTGATCGGCCTGGCCTCGTCCACCGCGGCGCTGGTCCTGTATGGGCTGGCGACGCAGGGCTGGATGATGTACGTGCTGATCCTGTGCAATGTGCTCGGCTTTGCGTCGGGCCCGGCGCTGCAGGCGATCTTTTCCAAGGCGGTGGACCCGCAATCGCAAGGCGCCGCGATGGGGTCGCTGACTGCATTGGCCAGCATCATGAGCGTGGTCGCCACGCTGGCGGGCACCTTCCTGCTGGGGCAGGTCAGCCATGAAGTGAAAGGCAGCGTGCTATTGGGGGCGCCGTTTTTCATGGCGGCGGCGATGCAGGCGCTGGCGTTGACGATCGCTTACCGGCACCTGCGCGCCGCGCCGGTTGCCTGCTAGCGGGTATTTGGACCAATAAAAAAAGCGGACCGGAGTCCGCTTTTTTATGGGTTGCCCGAATTATCCCGCCATATGTGCATTGGTTTTATCCAGCACCGCTTCAGGATTATTGGCTTCGTCCGGCAACTCATTGTTCAGGCATTTGGTCAGCCTGATCATGTCCACGTCATTGCCCCATTTGCCGACCACGACGGTCGCTACGCCGTTGCCGATCAGGTTGGTCAGCGCGCGCGCTTCGGACATGAAGCGGTCTATGCCGAGGATCAGCGCCAGGCCTTCAACCGGGATGGTGCCGGTGGAGGACAGGGTCGCCGCCAGCACGATGAAGCCGCTGCCGGTGATGCCGCCGCGCCTTTGGACGCAACCAGC
>DATHMC010000376.1:0-4786 GCA_035487495.1 Undibacterium sp. | reverse complement strand
CGACGTGCGTGTCGGCCAGTGCCGCCAGGTCGGCGCGGAACATGACGACCAGCTTGCAATCTTCCGCCGCGCGTGCCACCGCCGAGCGTGGCGCATTGTCCAGCAACGCCAGTTCGCCGAAGAAACCCCCAGGCTGCAATGTCGCTATTTCTTCTTCCGCGCCGTTTTTTCGGCGGGAAACGGCGACCGATCCCGACAGAACGATATAGATGGCCTGGGCGTCTTCGCCGACATCGAAAATCAGCTCATCCTTGACATAGTCCCTTTCATGCAGCATCGCATCGATCGTGCTGAATTCGCGCCTGCTCAGCGTCTCGAACAGCATGACCGAGTTAAGTTGCTCGTAGCGCAAAGCGATATGCTGCTTGAAAAAAGGAAATTTGGACATGGGGCTGGTGGTTGACGGTGGTCGCACTAAGGGAATTCAGGACGGGGAATATAGCTTGCCATAATTCCCGGAAGATTATCTGAAACATTGCCGCATCTGCGGCATTGGCAGGGAAATATTTTCCTGCGGCATCAAAGGCGTCAGTCTTGCCTGGAAAATGCCACAAACTCGCCCTGCAGGCGGCCGGCCGGCTTACCGTCGAATTCCAGTATCGACGTGACCGAGATGCGGGCGCGCCCCTTGCGGTCTAGTGTGCGTATGAAGGCTTGCCAGTCGGCGTCCTCTATCCGGGAACGGGCGCGGAACGCGCCGCTGATGGGAGATGCGTATTCCATCGTATTGCGCTGGATGACCAGGTCGTTTTTGATGCCGGCCTGCTTTAGCCGGACTTGCACCAGCGACCAGGCGGCCAGGATAGCCACGGCGGACGCGCTGCCGCCGAACACGGTTTCCTGGTGATTGATGTTCGGCCCCAGCGGCGCCGCCAGCAAGACGCTTTCCTGGCTGGAGAGAATAACTTCGACCTGCATGGCCTGGGATAAGGGAATGTGCTCGTACAGATATTGCTGAAGATCGTTTTCTTTCACTGCTGGCCTTCAAATTTTACCGGCTCATTGCCGTGGTGCTTGGGTCTGACCACCACCGTGCCGGCCAATTTATCGTGCCAGCCCTGTTTTCTCTTATCGAATAAGATCCAGAAAAATCCAAGGCAGAGCGGAATGGTGGAAATAAAATACCCTATGTAGCGAATGATGTGCTGCTTGGTGCTGGGCGGCAAGCCGGTGTCGGCATCGACTATTTTTGCGCCTATCGCCATCTTGCCCGGCGTGGCGCTTTTGGCGGTCCAGAACGCCAGGATGATCATTGCCGGCACCAGATAGTTGAAAAGCAGGCTGACCCAGCCGGTCAGTTCTATGCCGTCGCGCATCTGGTCCATGCCGAACCATCCCAGCAGTACAACGACCAGGACCACGGTAAGCAGCACGGTATCTATGACACTGGCCCACAGGCGCGGTCCGAATCCTACGTATTCCAATTCTGCAGCATCCATCAGGCATCCCGGAAAGGTCGCCGTCCCATTGACGGCAATGGCATTATATTACGCAAGGATGGAAGCCGGGATTTGCGGGACGCAGATTTGTCAGACGTAGGTATCTACATTGGGAGCGGCGGGGCCTTCCTGGGAAGACGCCTGGCCTTGCTGAGTTTGTTTGACCGAGGCGACGGCCGGCGCGTGCAAGGCGGGGGTGGCGGAGGCGGGTTCCGGAGCGGATTCTGAAGTCTCCGCCGGACCTGAGGCTTGGTGCTGGTTTTTACCCTGCATGGCCTGCCGATGCAGCAGGCGTGCCAGGGCCTGGTTCTGCAAGACCAGTTCCGACTGCATCAGCGTCAGTTGTTCGGCTTTCTGCTTTGGATCGCCTGAATTATCTTCAATCAGCTTCTTGATTTGCTTTTGCAGTTGCGCGATGCGCTTCATCAGCGCGTCTATTTCATTGCCGCTGCCGCCAGTTGCTGCCGAGACGTTGATGCCATGGGGAGGGGGGACGCTGAGATTTGTCATATCGCTCAAAACCCTGCAAGTTTTTGTATATAGACAGGGTATCGGCATTAAAAAGATAAACTTTAGACAATGCCCGGGGGCAAGTTTTCGGAGCTGCTATTGCGGCGCTGAGACTACCGTATTGCGGCCGTTCGCCTTGGCCGATTGCAAGGCGCTATTGGCGCTGCTCAGCAGGTCCTCAAAAGTCCTCTTGTGCTCGGTCACCGTCACCACGCCGAAGCTGGCGGTGATTTTTACGGCCAGCGGCCCGATATGGATGACGATGGCGGCAATTTTCCGGCGCGCCTTCTCGGCCACCACCATTGCCGCCGCCAGCGTCGTGGCGGGCAGGATCAGCGCAAATTCGTCTCCTCCCAGGCGGCCTATCACGTCGGTGGCCCTGGTGGCGTCACGGCAACATTGGGCGACTGCGCACAGCATCATGTCGCCGGCGTCGTGGCCGTACTCGGCATTGATCTGCTTGAAATGGTCAAGGTTGAGCGTCACTACCGACAACGGCTGCACATAGCGCTTGGCGCGCGCGACTTCGTTTTCGCCACAGGTGCTCAGGAAGCGGCGGTTATTCAGCTTGGTCAGGTCGTCGATGTGGATGATTTCCTCCAGCTTTTCGACCGCATGGATCAAGGCGGACTGGTCGGCATAGGTGAGCATCCTGCCGCCGCCGGGCAAGGGGACGCACTCAAATTTCAATACCCTGTCGTCGGCCAAGGTCAGCAACCTGGGGCCGTCGTGCCCGGCCTTCACCTGGGCAATGCGGTCGGCTACATAGCTGCCGAGATGCTGAGGCGAAATCGGATAGGCGCCGGTGCGCGACCCGTGCTGCATCAGGGTTTCAAACGTATAGGCCTCGCCTTCAACATATTCCGGCAAGGCCCACATTCTCCTGAAAGCGCGGTTGATGAAGCAGGCTTGCAGATCGTCATCCAGCAGGACTATCCCGTATTCAACGAGGTCCAGCGCATCGCGCAAGCTTTCCAGCCAGTTATCCATTTTATTTTTATCGCCAGGTTGAAAAATCCGTTTATCCGGGATGCCGCCAGGTGCCTGTTATCCAGCTATACCGGGCGGCTTCTTGTGAACAAGAGCGAGTCGACTATATATCAGGGCTTACGCAAATATGAGGCGTCGCAAGTCCCCCAGCGTCGTCCTCGCGCGGGAATGACGTGGTGAGTCTGAATCCCTTGCCCGAGATAGTTCTGTGTAAGCCCTCTATATTACTACTGCACTCTCCGGTCCGGCAAAAGAGTTGGGAAACGAGGCAGGCTCAATTCTGGCCTGTCTACGGTTGTGCCGATGCGACAGGCTTGTCGGTGTGGCCGTTGCCTTTCAGGTGCGCATCCAGGAATGCCAGTATCTTGCGGTTCGCCTCGATCTGGTTTTTCTTCTTGGAAAAACCGTGCCCTTCATCGGCAAACACCACATATTCCACCGGCACGCCGTTATTCTTCACCGCCTCGACGATTTCGTCGCTCTCCGGCTTGATCACGCGCGGGTCGTTGGCGCCCTGGATCACCATCAGCGGCGCGCGGATTTCCTTGGCGTGAAACAGCGGCGACGTGGCGATCAGGCGCTCCCTGTCGCGGACGGGGTCGCCAATTTCTTCATACAGCGCGTTGCGGAAAGATTCCCAATACGGCGGTATGCTTTCCAGCGTGCGCAGCCAGTTGCTGACGCCGAAAATATCGATGCCTACCTTGAAGGCCTCGGGCCGGAAGGCGAGGGCGGCCAGGGTCATGTATCCGCCATAACTGCCACCTATGATGCCTATCCGTTCAGGATCGATATAGCCCAGGCTGGCCAGGTAGGTTTTGGCTTCCACGCAATCCCATAATGGTTCGCGGCCGTGCCTGCGGTCGTCGGCCGCGTAAAAGGTCTTGCCGTAGCCGCTGCTGCCGCGATTATTGATGCCCAATACCGCATAGCCGTGGTTCACCAGGTACTGGATCTGCGCATTGTAGCCGCGCTTGGTTTGTCCGCCCGGGCCGCCGTGCACATAGACCAGCGCCGGCACCTTGCTATTGGCAGTAGCGCCGTGCGGCTTGTAATAGATGGATGGCACTACCATGCCGTCAAAGGATTTGAAACGCACCACCTGTCCGTCGACCAGGTCGGCCGGGTCGATTTCCTTGTTCAGGCTTTGCGTCAGTTGCTTTAGCTGCTTACCCTTGAAGTCATACACAAATAAGTTGCTCGGGGATTGGTCTCCGTTCACGTAAAAAGCCATGCGGCCGCCCTTGCCGGAGAAGCGGATGCCGCGTATCTCGCCCTTCGGCAGCTTCGGCAATTTAACCGCTTCTTCACGCTCGCCTTCGACCAGGCGTATGGCGGTGCTGCCGTCCTCATTCACGCCGGTGACGCGGAAGCGTCCGTCCTTGGAGTAATAGGTGAACACGATATCCCAGTCCGCTTTTTCCACATCCCTGAAAATGCCGCTGGCCAGCTCATAGCTTCGCAGTGTGGTGAACTCGCCGTTTTCATTGGTGGTGAACAGCAGGCGCTGCGATTTGGGATCGAAAGTGCTGGCGGCGTAGTTGATCGTGCCCATGTGCGGCGTCAGGTGTTTCAGCACTTTGTTGCTGATATCGTACAGGTAGACGTTGCTGTCGGAAGAAGTGTTCTGTTTATCCAGCGCTATCCAGCGCTGATCGCGGCTGATGCCGGCGATTTCATAGCCTTCCTCATTTTTAAAGACGAGTTCCCGCGCAAAGTCTTTTGCGCTGTAGCGGTACAGGTCGAAATATTTAGGATCGCGCTCATTGGTGGTAATGAAGAAAGCCGCACCGTCCTCCGACCATTGCACGAAGTTGGCCTTTAATTTGTCGCCCGGCGTGATGTCT
>DATHMC010000375.1:0-47543 GCA_035487495.1 Undibacterium sp. | reverse complement strand
GCCCTGCGAAGCCGTCACCCCCCCAATAACGCAGCTTGCGATTGACAGCTGCAGCGAAACTCATGGATACTTTTGGAAAATTCGTCAAACTTCCTGGCTCAAAGATCTTGCTTGGTTCAAGCTTTTGCATAGATAGAAGGCTCGCGGCGATCATGATCGCCGACGTGGCTCGTTTTGGCTGCCTGATGGAATGCGACGAATCGCTCACTCCTGCGTGATTGCGTCGCCTCCGGCGAGCGGCGATCGTCCGGCACAGGAGGGGAGATGCATCAGACCCAAACGACACTGGGAAGCAGCCTGCTGGTTGTCGAACACGTGTCCGTGCGCTTCGGCGGCATTGTGGCGCTGCATGATGTCTCGTTCACTATTTCCCAAGGACAGATCGTCGGCTTGATCGGCCCCAACGGCGCCGGCAAGACCACGCTGTTCAACTGCCTGTCCCGGCTCTACCGTTGCCACAGCGGGCAAATGGTGTTCGACGGCCTTCCTCTGCTTACCATCCCACGACACAGCATCGCCGCGCGAGGCATAGGACGCACCTTCCAGAACCTGGCGCTGTTCCGCACCATGACTGTCCTCGACAATGTGATGCTGGGCCGGCACTGCCGCACCAGCAGCGGCTTTCTGTCCAACGCGCTGCGCCTGCCGCGGGTGGCGCGCGAGGAGCGGACATCCACTGCTAAAGCCGGCGAACTGGTCACCTTCCTCGGCCTGGAAGCGGTGGCCGGCCAGCGCGTGTCCGACCTGCCCTTCGGCACGCAAAAAAGGGTTGAGCTGGCACGCGCGCTCGCCAGCGAGCCCAAACTGCTGTTGCTGGACGAACCGGCGAGCGGCCTCAATCATGAGGAAGTGGAGGCGCTCGGCAAGCTGATCCGCGACATCCGCGACCGCCTTGGCGTCACCGTGCTTCTGGTGGAGCATCACATGAACCTGGTGATGAGCGTGTCCGACAAGGTAGTCGCACTCAATTTCGGGCGCAAGATCGCGGAGGGCACGCCGGCCCAGGTGCAGCAGCATCCCGAGGTGGTGCAGGCCTATCTGGGGAACGGCGCCTGATGGCGGCGCTGCTGGAAGTCTCCCAATTGCACGCCGCCTACGGGTCGACGCAGGTGCTGCACGGCATCGACTTTTCCCTTCAGGCCGGCTCAATCACGGCATTGCTGGGCGCTAACGGCGCCGGCAAGACGACTACGCTGCGTGCGCTGTGCGGCATGGTGCGGACCTCCGGCGAGATTCGCTTCGGCGGCGCGCGCATCGGCGGCTACGCGACCGAGGACATCGTACGGCTAGGCATAGCGCATGTTCCGGACGGCCGCGGCACCTTCGCCAATCTCTCCACCGAAGAAAATTTGCGCCTGGGCGCCTACGTGCGCAAGGACCGGCGGGCGATAGAGCAGGATTTTGAGCGCATCTACACCTATTTTCCACGCCTGAAAGAGCGCCGCCACCAGCAGGCCGGCACGCTTTCCGGCGGCGAGCAGCAGATGCTGGCGGTATCGCGCGCATTGATGTTGCGGCCGCAGCTGTTGTTGCTGGATGAACCGTCTTTCGGCCTGGCGCCGCTGATCGTGCACGAGATATTCGACATCATGCGCGCGATCAACCAGAGCGACGAGGTCAGCATCCTGCTGGTGGAGCAAAACGCGACGATGGCGCTGAACCTCGCGGATCACGCCTACCTGATCGAAACCGGCCGCGTAGTGCTGTCCGGCAGCGCGGACGAAATCAAGCAAAATGACGCCGTGCGGCGCTCGTATCTGGGTTATTAGTTCCTAGCCACCAAGGGGATTTGATGGATGCCTTCCTGAATCAGGTATTCGCCGGACTCGCAACCGGCGGCATCTACGCCAGCGTCGCACTGGCGCTGGTAATGATCTACCAGACAACCCACCTGGTGAACTTCGCGCAAGGCGAAATCGCAATGTTCTCGACTTACCTCGCCTGGACCCTGATCGATGCGGGCATGCCTTACTGGATCGCATTTTTCCTCACAGTCGGCATCGCATTCGTTCTTGGCGCACTGATCGAACGCATCATCGTGCGCCCGGTGGAACAGGCGCCGGTGCTGTCGGTGGTGGTAGTGTTCATCGGGCTATTGGTGATTTTCAACAGCCTTGCAGGCTGGATGTTCACCTACACGATCAAGGTATTCCCCAGTCCCTTCCCCAAAGAGCCGGTGCACGTCGGCACCCACTTCTTTTCTTCGCACGAGCTCGGCGCCGTCGGTGTCACGCTGGTGCTGCTGGCGCTGCTGTATGCCTTCTTTCGCTTTACGCCGCTGGGATTGGCGATGCGCGCGGTAGCCCAGAATGCGGAGTCGAGCCGTCTGGTCGGCATCCGCGTCGGCCGGATGCTGGCCCTGGGCTGGGGGCTGGCGGCGGCGATTGGCGCCGTCGCCGGCATGATGGTCGCGCCGACCGTGTATCTCGATCCGAACATGATGTCCGGCATCCTGCTGTATGCGTTTGCGGCGGCACTGGTGGGCGGCATCGACAGCCCGGGCGGCGCGGTGCTGGGCGGGTTCCTGGTCGGCGTACTGGAGAACCTGCTGGGCGCCTATGTGATCGGCAACGAGCTGAAACTGTCGTTCGCGCTGGTGCTGATTATCGTCGTGCTGCTGGTGCGCCCTTCGGGCCTGTTCGGCAAAATTCACGTAACCAGGGTATGAGCGCATGAAACCCGGATCGAAGCCCGTCGCCCTCACACCTCCCGCTTCAGCCTGGTCGCGCCAGCCCCGGATGTTAATCCCGGCGGCGCTGCTGCTGGCCAGTTGTGCACTGCCCTTCGTAATGAACAACTACCACACATTCCAGTTGACGCTGGTGCTGGTGTACGCCATCGCGCTCCTTGGATTGAACATCCTGACCGGCTACAACGGCCAGATTTCGCTAGGCCACGGCGCGTTCTACGCGATCGGCGCGTACGTCGCGGCGATCTTGATGGACAAGTTCGGCGTGCCCTATTGGCTCACTGTGCCGGTAGCCGGAGTCGTGTGCCTGGCGGCCGGCTTTCTTTTCGGCCTGCCCGCGTTGCGCCTGGAAGGGGTCTATCTCGCCCTGGCCACATTCGCCCTTGGGGTATCGATGCCGCAGTTGCTCAAATCCCGGCACCTGGAAAGCTGGACCGGCGGTGTGCAGGGCATCGTCATCGCCAAGCCCGATCCGCCCTTCGGCCTGCCGCTCAACCAGGACCAGTGGCTGTATTTTTTTACGCTGGCGGTCGCAGTCGCGATGTTTGTGCTCGGCTGGAACCTGCTGCGCGGACGGGTCGGGCGTTCGCTCATCGCGATCCGCGACCAGCCGATTGCAGCGGAAGCCATGGGGGTGCACAATGCGCTGTACAAGTCCCTCGCTTTCGGCGTAAGCGCAATGTATACCGGCGTCGCCGGCGCGCTCGGCGCGATCGCGGTGCAATTCGTTGCGCCCGACAGCTTCACCATTTTCCTGTCGATCACCTTGCTTGTCGGCATCGTGATCGGTGGCCTGGCCTCGATCTCGGGCGCGGTATACGGAGCGATTTTCATCCAGTTCGTGCCCAATATCGCCGACCAGATTTCCAAGGCTGCGCCGTGGGCGATCTACGGCGTGTTCCTGATCGGTTTCATGTACCTGATGCCGGCCGGCGTGGCGGGCGCCATCCGCCTTGCGTGGGCGCGCATCAGACGCATGGCGGCCGATACCAGGCAGGATTCGGGGTAAATCTCAGGAGCTGTTGCGGAGCGACTGCAACCGCTTCTGAATCCGGGGGCATGAGGGGGATCGGCTTCCTCATTTTGTAAACGCGCAAAGGAGGTCAGTATGTCAACCAGAAGCTTATTCATTTCGGCAACCGTCATTGCAGGGCTTGTACTCGGTGCAACAACGGCATTGGCGCAAAAGAAATATGATCCGGGCGCTTCCGACACCGAGATCAAAATCGGCAATATCTTGCCCTATAGCGGCCCCGCCTCTGCCTACGGCACTATCGGCAAGGCCGCGGGTGCCTATTTCAAGAAAATCAATGATGAAGGCGGCATCAATGGCCGCAAGATCAATTTCATCAGCGTCGACGACGGCTATAGCCCGCCGAAAACGGTGGAAATGGCGCGACGCCTGGTCGAGCAGGACCAGGTATTGCTCATTTTCAACTCACTTGGCACCCCCTCC
This sequence comes from Undibacterium sp., assembly GCA_035487495.1. Taxonomy (GTDB): domain Bacteria; phylum Pseudomonadota; class Gammaproteobacteria; order Burkholderiales; family Burkholderiaceae_D; genus Undibacterium. The sequence goes on along the minus strand of DATHMC010000375.1, from coordinate 43,398 downwards.
AATTCGGCGATCCACAAGTACATGAACGCCAAAAAAGTGCCGCAACTGTTCGTCGCCACCGGCGCCAACAAGTGGAACGATCCGAAGAACTTTCCGTGGACCATGGGCTGGCAACCTAACTATGAAACCGAGGCCGCGATCTACGCCAAGCATATCCTGCAAACCAAGCCGGATGCCAAAATCGCCATACTCTATCAGAACGACGACTACGGCAAGGACTACCTGAAGGGCTTTGAAGACGGGCTCGGCGCAAAGGCCGGCATGATCGTCGCCAAGGCCTCTTACGAGACCAGCGATCCGACCGTGGATGCGCAGATCGCCCAATTGCAGGGCTCCGGTGCGAATGTATTTTTCAACGTTACGACGCCAAAATTCGCCGCCATGGCCATCCGCAGGGCCTACGACATCGGCTGGAAACCGGTGCAGTACCTGAACAATATCTCGGCTTCGATCGGGTCGGTACTGGTGCCGGCCGGGCTGGAGAAATCGGTAGGCTTGATCTCGACCCAGTATCTCAAGGATTCGCTGGATTCTGCGTGGGCAAACGACAAGGGCATGAAGGATTGGTATGCCTTCATGGCAAAATATTATCCGGACGGCAATCTGAAGGATGCGTCCAACGTGTACGGCTACGCGGTGGCACAGACCCTGGTGCAGGTGCTGAAGCAATGCGGCGACAACCTGACGCGTGAGAACGTGATGAAGCAAGCGGCGAATCTCAGGGATTTCCAGCCGGACGTCATGCTGCCCGGGATTAAAATCAACACCAGTCCCACGAACTTCGCCCCAATCCAGGCAGAGCAACTGGTGCGTTTCGACGGCAAGCAATATATACGTTTCGGCGAGGTAGTCGGCAAATAAGGCGTGGTGGCCGCCGGGCGGATGCCACCCCATGCGGTGCGATTGCAACGCAGCGCATGGCCCGGCTCGGATGCCGCTAGGATGGATAACAAGCGTTAAAATGGAAGCGGCCCGAACGGTATACGTCCGGGCCGCCATTTTTCCTTTTCAACAACAAAACAGACTAAAAAACAACCGAACACGAACTGCCGACGCCGCGCCGGATCAACGGTGGATGACCACCATCAGGGCACGGGCCTCGGTTTTGCCTATATTGCGTATCGCATGGTTCTTGTCCGCTTCATAGCGGGCGGTGCCGCCGATTTTCAATTTCTTCTTCATGCCATCCACCTCCACCTCCATGGAGCCGTGCAGCAAGGTCAGGTGCTCGGTGGCGCCCGGGTCATGCGGGCTCGATACCAGTTCGCCGCTGGGCGCCAGCGTCAACTCATACCATTCGTATTTGCCCGCCAACTCCATAGGCCCGAGGATACGCAGCACGTACCCGGCATGCCCGCCCGGCAAGGTCGGCGTCTCATGCGGCTCCAGCATGCGTATCGTGTCCAGCTTCCGCACTTCGGCCGACAGCAATTCGGCAATGCCGACCCCCAGTGCATTCGCCAGGCGCCAAGTTACCGCGATCGTAGGATTGGCCTTTTCCCTCTCGATTTGCGACAGCATGGATTTCGACACGCCTGCCGTGCGGGACAGATCTTCCAGCGTCAGGCCGCGCTCCAGGCGCATTCTCTGCAAGGTTGCACCGACTTCAGGCGGGGTATTGGCAACCGCTTTTTTCATAAATTTCCTTGCATAGTTTAATAAGCATAGATAAAATTCGATATATTGAACTTTAGTTCTAAATATCGAATTATTCAATGATTTGTAAAAAAGTCCATATTACCAGAGTGTTGTAGCATGGTGGAGTGGATTTGCACAAGTTATCCATGGAGGGAACGACAATGAGCGCAACCAGTACCAGCAATTCCAAACAGGCATTTTTCACCGGCCTGGCCGACAATCTTGATTCCCTGCGTCAACAGGGACTGTACAAGCCGGAACGCGTCATTGCCTCCCGCCAGGGCGCGGAAGTGACCTGCGACGACGGCCGCAAGCTGATCAATATGTGCGCCAACAACTATCTCGGCCTGTCCGGCGATGAGTCGATGGTACAGGCATCGATACGGGCGACCGAGCAATTCGGCTACGGCCTGTCCTCGGTGCGTTTTATCTGCGGCACGCAAACCGTGCACAAGCAGCTGGAGAGCGCTATCTCCGCATTCCTCGGCATGGAAGACACCATCCTGTACGCGGCGGCATTTGACGCCAACGGCGGCGTCTTCGAACCGCTGTTCGACGAACAGGATGCGATCATCTCCGACGCGCTGAACCACGCGTCGATCATCGACGGCATCCGCTTGTGCAAGGCTGCGCGTTACCGCTATGCGCATAACGATATGGCAGACCTGGAAGTACAGCTGCAAGCCGCCGCCGGCAAGCGCCACAAGGTCATCGTCACCGACGGCGTATTCTCGATGGACGGCACCATAGCCCAGCTGGACAAGATCTGCGACCTGGCCGACAAATACGGCGCGCTGGTCATGATCGATGAATGCCATGCCTCCGGCTTCATGGGTGCCACCGGCCGCGGCACCCACGAGCACCATCACGTAATGGGCCGCATAGACATCATCACCGGCACCCTGGGCAAGGCCCTCGGCGGCGCCATGGGCGGCTTCACCGCGGCACGCAAGGAGGTGATAGACACCTTGCGCCAGAAATCCCGCCCTTATCTGTTCTCCAATACGCTGGCGCCGTCCATTGCCGGCGCCTCGCTGTCGGTATTGCAGCGCCTGTCTTCGTCGACCGAACTGCGCGACCGCCTGCACGCGAACACCGCTCACTTCCGCCGTGAAATTGAGGCCTTGGGGTTCACCATCAAGCCGGGCACCCATCCGGTAGTGCCGGTCATGCTGTTCGACGCTCCCGTTGCCCAAAAATTTGCGCAGCGCCTGTATGAACTGGGCGTGCTGGTGACCGGCTTCTTTTATCCGGTGGTGCCCATGGGGCAAGCCCGGGTCAGGGTGCAACTGTCGGCAGCGCACACCACAGAACAATTAAACACTGCACTGGCGGCCTTTGCGCAAGCCGGTCGCGAACTCGGTTTATTGAAATAAGGAAACCAGCATGGAACGTATTTTAGTGATTGGCGCGAATGGCCAAATCGGTAGCGAACTGGTGGATGCACTGGCCGCAGAACATGGCGCCGACAATGTAGTCGCCGCCGACATCAGTCCGCGCAGCCTGTACGGCGCCAAGTTATACGAAGTGGTCGATGTACTGGACAACAGCCGCCTGGCGCAGATTGCCGAGCAATATCAGATCACCCAGGTTTACCAGTTGGCGGCGATGCTGTCGGCAACCGGCGAACAGGCTCCTTTGAAAGCCTGGACGCTGAACATGGACGGCTTGCTGAACATCCTGGAGCTGGCCAGGATACGCGGCTTGGAAGGCAAGCCCCTGAAAGTGTTCTGGCCTTCCTCTATCGCCGCTTTCGGCCCGAATACGCCGGCGGTCGAAACGCCGCAATTGACGGTGATGGATCCAAGCACGATTTACGGCATCAGCAAACTGGCCGGCGAGCGCCTGTGCGAATACTATTTCATCAAATACGGCGTGGATGTGCGCAGCATCCGCTACCCAGGCATCATCAGCTACAAGTCGCCCCCGGGCGGCGGCACCACCGATTATGCGATCGCGATTTTCCATGCTGCATTGCGGGGTGAAACCTATTCCTGCTTCCTCAATGCGGAAACCACCCTGCCCATGATCTACATGCCGGACGCGATCCGCGCGACGGTTTCGCTGATGGCGGCGCCCGCCGCCAAATTAACGGTGCGTTCAGCCTACAATGTGGCCGGTTTGAGCTTTAATCCACGGCAATTGGCACTTGCAATCAAACAAAATTTGCCGACGTTTGACATACACTACCAGCCGGATAGCCGCCAGGGTATCGCCGATACCTGGCCCGACAGCCTGGATGACAGCGTCGCCCGCGCCGAATGGGGCTGGCAGGCGAAAATAGGGCTGGAACAGATGGTCACCGACATGCTCGCCAATATCAAGGTGGAACAGGGAGCGTTGAACCGGGCAGCCTAATATAACGAGAGACGAGAAGAGAACTGTATGGACATGCGTATATTTGATTTGTTTAAGATTGGCGTAGGTCCGTCCAGTTCTCATACGGTAGGCCCGATGTTGGCTGCGCGCCGCTTCCTGCTGGAATGCCCGGAGCTGTTCAGGGCGAGCAAAGTACAGGTTGCCTTGTACGGTTCGCTGGCGCTCACCGGGCACGGCCACGCCACCGACAAGGCGATCCTGCTGGGCTTGATGGGCGAAACCCCGCAAGACCTGGTCCCGGACAGCGTGGACGGCAAACTGGCCGCGCTCGCCAGTAGCGGCACCCTGCACCTGCTGGGCGAATACAGCATCAAGTTCAATATAGCCGACGACCTGCTGTGGCATAAGCAGGAAGTACTGCCCGGCCATCCCAACGGCATGCGCTTCACGCTGACCCGCAACGACGGCAGCGTCTGCGAGCGCGTGTTCTATTCCACCGGCGGCGGCTTCATCTACGCCGAGGAAGAGCTGGAAAACTCCAAGTCCTCCACCGCAGAACCAAAGGTGCAGATACCCTATCCGTTCGCCAAGATGGAAGACTTGCTGGCGCACGGCAAGCGCACCGGCCTTAGCATTGCGCAGATGTTGCGCGCCAATGAAAACATGCATGCCGACGACGCCGAGCTGGATGCCGGCATAGACCGCATCTGGGCGGTGATGAAGGGCTGCATTGCGCGCGGCCTGCAAGTCTCCGGCGAACTGCCGGGCGGCTTGCACGTCAAACGCCGCGCCGCCAAGTTATGGCAGACAGCCAATGAGAGCACGGATGTGCTGCCGCATGACGGCATGCACAGGGTCAGCCTGTACGCGATGGCCGTCAATGAAGAGAATGCTGCCGGCGGCCGCGTCGTCACGGCCCCCACCAATGGCGCTGCCGGCATCATCCCGGCCGTGCTGCGCTATTATGCCGAAGACTGCAAACCCAGCAATCCGGAAAAAGGCATACGCGATTTCCTGCTGGTGGCTTCCGCGATAGGCATGTTATGCAAACGCAATGCCTCGATATCCGGCGCCGAGATAGGCTGCCAGGGTGAAGTCGGCGTCGCCTGCGCGATGGCCGCCGCCGGCCTGACAGCCGCCTTGGGCGGCACCAATGAGCAAATCGAGTCCGCCGCCGAGATCGGCATAGAACATCACCTGGGAATGACTTGCGACCCCATCGGCGGACTGGTGCAAATTCCCTGCATAGAACGCAATGGCATGGGCGCAGTAAAGGCCATTACCGCGGCATCGCTGGCCCTGAAAAGCGATGGCACCCACCACGTCAGCCTGGACCAGGTGATAGAAACCATGCGCCAGACCGGCGCCGACATGCAGGACAAGTACAAGGAAACCTCGCTGGGCGGCCTCGCAGTCCACGTGGTGACAGTCAATTACGCCGCTTGCTGACCACCAGCATCAGGCTTCAGCATCCCCCACAGGGCGCCGCCTTTCCAGCGCCCTGCCCCTTTTTCTGCCTGGCCAACGAGCGCTAACGCACAGACTCCCTTGCCCGTCCGCGCCATCATAGAACGTCAGAACTAACCCCGCCTCAACCCGCGCCGCGCCCGCAAGAAAGAAATTCCTGAAATTTCGCATAATTTTTCCTATTATCAAGATAGCAGGCTATCAGTAATGCGGCCCCGGCCCCGATACCGGTCATGTGGCCCATGCAACCAGATATTGGGCGAGGCAGCATCCTCTTATGCTTTGAGAAGGAGCAAGCATCATGTATAAACGTATCCTCTTACCCACTGATGGTTCCGACTTGTCAAACAGCAGCGTCCAGGCCGGTATCGGTTTCGCCAAGCAACTGAATGCCGACGTGGTAGGCGTTTTTGTCGCGGCGAACTACCAGTATCCGATTTATGTGGACATCATTCCGCCCAATACACCCACCGAGCAAGAGTATCAAAGCGCCATGCGCGTACTCGGCGAGACCTACCTGCAGACGATACAAGATGCCGCATCCAGGGAGGGGGTGGAATTTCATTCGGTTATCCAGTTCAACGACTCTCCGGCAAAAGAAATCATCCATACCGCGCACTTGTATGGATGCGACCTGATCTTCATGGGCTCGCACGGACGCAGCGGCCTTGGCCAGTTCTTGCTGGGCAGCGTGACCACCAAAGTACTGTCGAATTGCCAGATTCCAGTGCTGGTGCACCGCGTAAAGCATGAGACCGCCCATGCGGCAAAATCTTCGGCATCATAAGCAAGTTAACACTATTTCATTAGCATTTAGTTAAGATCAGCTCCGGATAATTCAGCTAACCATACTTCCGCCCAGGAGGGCAGCATGTCTTACAAGACGGTACTCGTGCATGTGGATGAATCCAGCCGTTCTGATTTAAGGATCAGGATTGCCGCGGAAATTGCCAGGGCGGAAGGAGCGCACCTGATCGGCACGGCCGTCACCGGAGTCTCACGCTTTATTTACCAGGACGGAAATATCAGCACCAGCGACCCCAACCTTGCCACCCACCTCAAATTTTTGCGCGAGCGCGCGGAGCGTTCAGTGGCCGGTTTTGCGCAACGCGTGCAGGATCTGGGCGTGCCATCACATGAAAGCATGGTCGCGCATGACGAGGCCGGCGGCGGCATAGGCGTGCTGGCCCGGTATAGCGACCTGGTGGTGGTGGGACAAGCCAGCCGCGATGAACCCTCACCGTCCGTACTGCCTGATTTTCCCGAATACATCGTGATGCATTCGGGACGGCCGGTACTGATCATCCCGTATACGGGGGACTTCGCTTCCATCGGCAAGCGCCCGCTGATTTCCTGGGATGCCAGCCGCGAATCGACCCGGGCGGTCACCGATGCCATCCCGCTGTTAAAACGCGCGGAACTGGTCCAGGTCGTCATTTTCAATCCCGATAGTGTATTTGATGCCCACGGCGAACAACCAGGCGGAGACATTGCACTGTATCTGAGCCGCCACGACATCAAGGTAGAAGTATCGGTACACAAGACCAGCACAGACGTCGGCAACGCCCTGCTGTCGCTGGCACACGACCTGGACAGCGATCTGATCGTCATGGGCGGCTACGGCCATTCCCGCTTCAGGGAGATGATACTGGGGGGTGTCACGCGCACCGTCATGGAGAGCATGACGGTGCCTATCCTGATGTCGCACTGACGCTGCTCAGTCTGTCGCGTGACGCTTATCCGAATACGAAAACCAGAACAACACCGCCGAGACCAGGAAAAACATCCAGTAATCGACAGGCGCATAGAAAAACCAATGCTTATGCCAATAGGCATCGGCCGGATTGAAATGCGCCAAGCCAAAAGCCGGGTTCATCACGAACCATAGGAAATCCTCAACAATCCAGAACAGCATGATGCTGGCAATCGCGCGCGCCTGCAGCCGCCACGACCATCGCTGCAGGAAGAAAAACGGGAAATGGAAAAACATCGCGATGAAAGGGAAGACCCAGGCGTGATAGCCGGTCATTGCGCGGCCGCCCCAGAAGATGTCCAGCAGCCAGTGTTTTTCTATGCGCCAGGTCGGCAGGTTTGCCGCCCAGCCCGCTGCGCCCTCTATCTGGATCTCGGTCTGTGCAAAGAATAGGCCTAATAAAGCAATCCAGGCCAGGGTCATCGCTATCTGCAGCGGACGGTTTGATTTATTCATGAAGTGTGCGGTTTGATTGAAGACAACGGCGACGTCGATAATCCTGCCAATACGATATTCAGCACCTCGCTGGCAGCGTGAGCGCGCCCCAGGCTTCTTGCTTTGGCAGCCATATCGTCCAGCTTGGCGGGATGCTGCAGCAGGTAGCGTATGCGATACTCCAGCGTGACTTCGTCGAAGGCTTTCAGCGCCACGCCCTGCTCCAGCAAAAAATCGGCATTGCGCTCCTCCTGGCCGGGAATCGGCGCATTGACTATCATCGGCAAGCCCATCGCCAGACATTCGGACGTCGTCAGTCCGCCGGGCTTGGTAATCACCAGGTCGGCGCAAGCCATCAGGCGCTCCACCCTGTCGGTAAACCCTTGCGGGAATAGCCGCCCCGGATGAGCCGCCGCCAGCGTCTTGAGCGCAGCCAGCAACGGTGCATTTTTTCCAGCCAGTACGATCAATTGAAAATCGCCGTCCAGCGCCAGCATGCGTCCTGCTATGGCATCCATGCTGCCCACGCCGGCCCCGCCGCCCATCAGCAGAAAAGTGCGGCGCTGCGGATCGAGCCCGAACTCGGGCGCGCAAACAATCCGCTCCGGCGATTGCGCAAAGGCCGGCATGATGGGTATGCCGGTGACATGGATATGCTCCGCAGCGATGCCTTGCGCGCGCATGCGGAATGCCACCTCGTCATTCGCGGCAAAATAACCACTCATGTGCTCATGCACCCACATCCTGTGCAAATCAAAATCCGTTACTTGCACCCATACCGGACAGCGCAACTCACCCTTGCGTATCAACCTGGACAGCATTTCTGCCGGCAGGAAGTGGGTGCAGATGATGGCATCCGGACGGAAGGCCTTGATCTCGGTTAACAAGGCCCGCGCATTCATGCGTTCCAGCCGGCGCCGCACTCTTTCCATCGTGCTGTCGGCCTGCGCCTCATTGGTCACGTTGTACAGATAGCCCCACAGGCCGGGGGCTTTGTTGACCAACTTGATATAAAAATCCGTGTACAGCTTGCGAAAAGCAGCCGTCACGAAATCCATCACATCCAGATGCGTTACCTCTACGTCCGCACCGCCGGCACCGGCGCAGACACGCAGGGCCTCTGCGGCTCGCATGTGTCCTGCACCTGCCGATACGCTCAGCAAAAGGATTTTTTTGGTCATGGATTACATTCAAAGGTGATCGCCTGCAAAGGCCGGCCAATCATTTCCTGTGGGCCGGAAGGCATTTCAGGAGGAATAAAAACAGCGGCCGCAAACATGCTTGTAACGCTCATTGCCGCCTATATCGATTTGCTCGCCGCTGGTGACTCTTTTGCCCTCCGCATTGACGCGGATATTCATCGTCGCCTTCTTGCCGCAGGAGCAGATATTTTTCAGCTCCTCTATATCGTCGGCCAGTGCCAGCAAATAAGAGGCGCCCTCAAACGGCTCGCCCATAAAGTCGCTGCGCAAGCCATAGCAAATCACCGGCACGCCCTTCACCTGGGCCAGCTGATGCAATTGCTTGACCTGGGCCGAAGTCAGGAACTGCGCTTCGTCTATCAGCACGCAGCTGACCTTGGGCACTTCCTGCAAAAAATCAAAGGACATATCAAACACGTCCGAATCCCGTTGCGGCCCCAGGCGAGAGGTGACCTTGCCGCCGCCGTAGCGATTGTCTATCGCGGCGGTGTAGAGCTTGACCGTCTGCCCCTGTTCTTCGTAATTATGCGCAACCTGCAACATCGCAGTGGATTTGCCGGCGTTCATGGCCGAATACCTGAAATAAAGTTTTGCCACTATGTTTCCTTAAAACAAATTCTTAAAAGCTATCTAACGGTGCTAACGCCGTTCAGTTAAGCGTCAACTCCCCCTAGTTTGTCGTCCCCGCGCAGGCAGGGATCCAACGGCCCGCTCCCGTACGACAATTCCCGCCTGCGCTGGAATGACACGGATTGGCGCTTTTTCCTTGATTGAACAGCATTAATCTAACAATGCAGATTTTTATTCTTCACTCTTGCATTCCTGAGCATCGCCCTCAGTGCGCACGGACGCCATTTTACTTGTTCTGATGCTCCAAAATGATGACAAATAATTTTGAATTTCTTTTTTTTAAAGCCTTGAAAAGCGTGGCAAGCGTTCGTATATCGGTATCAGCGGATGCTCAACGAGGTCCGCGAGACGACCCGCTGAAGTTTGAATCGCGCGATTCACGTGGATGCGTGTCCTTCATCATATCGCTTACATTGACAAGGATATTATTATGCGTAATTTTGATTTTTCTCCCCTCTATCGTTCCGCTATCGGCTTTGACCGCCTGGCGCAATTGTTCAACGAAGCGCAACGTGCCGATGCACAGCCCAGCTACCCTCCTTACAACATCGAATTGATCAGCGAAGATAAATATCGCATCACGATGGCTGTAGCCGGCTTTGACCGCTCTGAACTGGAGATAGAAACCGAGCGTAGCACACTGAAAATCGTGGGCCGCAAACAGAAAGACGAGACCCAGCGCAACTTCCTGCATCGCGGTATCGCCGCGCGTGATTTCGAGCATAGCTTCCAGCTTGCCGACCACTTGAGAGTCATTGGCGCCCAGCTCGATAACGGCTTGCTGAATATAGAACTCGTGCGTGAAGTGCCTGAAGCGCTGAAGCCGCGCAAGATCCTGATCGACGGCATTGAAAACCTGCAGCTGCTGGACCGCAAAGCCGCTTAACTTGTACCGACGGATGAAGCAGGCAAACCGGGTTTGCCTGCTTTTTTGCGTTTCCCTCCGGCCTTGCCGCCTCCCGCTGTAAGCTAGCCACAGTGCCGCGCAAGAGCGCCCTCATACGCTCATTTAAGCGCGGATAAAACCTCAGCCTCAAAACAAAAACGGCACCGGTAAAACCGGTGCCGTTTTTGATCTCCGACGAAAGTCTTGATTACTGATCGGCTCCAGATGCCGCGGGCACTTCCATCGCAGCGTGGTTGATCGTCACTTTCGCTTTTTTCTTCAGGTTTTCTATATAGGAAAACATTTCCGTCTGCGCCTGGGCGCCATCCAGCTGCGCGCGTTCGCTGGCGCGCCTGGCTTCATCCGGCGTACCTGGGCTGACTTTGCCTATGCGGTAGAGCACATAACCGTTGCCCGGCACATCCATGCCCACAAAAGCCGGCAATTTTTGCACATCCGCCTTAAACAGCTCCGACAGCGCAGGGCCGGGGATATCCTGGTTTTTCAAGCGGGAAATCGTTTTGGCCTCAGAAAAACCGGCGGTGTTATCAGCCGCTTTCAATGCCAGCAACTTTGCCTCGCCCTCTTTTTTTGCCAGCGCGGCTGCTTCTGTCTGCGTGACCGCAGCTGCAATCATTGCCTTCACTTCTTCAAACGGACGCGTCACCGCCGGCTTGTACTCCACGACCCGGCCGGAAATCAGCGTGGATGGTGCAGCTTCTACCGCATCGGTATTCAGTTTTTTCTTGACCGCATTGTCGCCAAAAATCGCAGTCAGGAATTTCTGGTTGTTGGTCAGCACTGTCGGCGGCAGGGCCGGGTTCGGCTTGCGCGTCAGACCCTCCACGGACTGTATTTTCAGTTTCAGCTTGTCGGCAATCGGCTTCAGGCTGTCCGCCTGCTCATACACGGTATTGGTAAAGGTTTCTGCGGCTTCCGCATAGGCCTTGGCGGCTTTTTGCTTTTTGATTTCGGCGACGATAGCCGGCTTGACTTCTTCCAGCGGCTTGATCGTGGCCGGCTTGATCGCCGTCAATTGTATGATGTGGTAGCCGAAATCGGATTGCACGACATCGCTGATTTCGCCTTGTTTCAGCTTGTACGCAGCGTCTTCAAATGGCTTGACCATCATGCCCTTGCCAAAGAAATCCAGGTCACCGCCGCGTTCCGCAGAACCGGTGTCGGACGAATTTTCCTTGGCCAGCTTGGCGAAGGAAGCCGGATTTTTGCGCACTTCCGCCAGCAGGCTTTCGGCCTTGGCTTTCGCGGCGGCTTTTTCCTTGTCGCTGGCGTCTTTCTTGACTTCGATCAGGATATGGCTGGCGCGGCGCTGCTCTTCGGTGCCGTAGGCCTTCTTGTTTTGCTCATAGTAAGACTGCACATCCGCGTCGCTGACGTCAATCTGGGCCGCCAGCGCTTCGTTGCTCAATACGACATATTCAGCCTTGATAGCCTCAGGGATTTCAAACATCTTGGCGTTTTTGTCGTAGTAGGCTTTCAGCATCTCGTCGGTTACTTTTACCTTGGATGCATAGTCGGCGGCCTTGAATGCCAGTGCCTGGACTTCGCGCTCCTGTTCGTTCATGGCCGACAATTGCGTAGCCACCGTCTTGGGCACAAATGCGCTGCCCTGGACCGCGCTCACCAGTTGCTGATACACCAGATCCTGGCGCAGGCGCTGTTCGTAACCAGCAGTGCTCATGCCCTGAGAAGCCAGGATGCTCTTATAGCGCTCTGCATCGAAACTGCCGTCAGGCTTCACCAATCCCGGCGTAGACAGGATATTTTGCTGCAATACCTGGTCCGGTATGCTCAAGTGATTCTTTGCAACCTCTGCGTTCAATGCGTGCTGGGCAATCAGGCTGTCCAATATGCTTCTCCTGGCTTCAGGAGTATTGAGCATCTTGGAATCAAATTGCGCGCCATACATTTGACGCATGCGGTCTATCTGTTCGCGCTGGGCGGCATCAAACTCTTGTCGGCTAATGGATTTGCCGCCAACCGTTGCCAGCCCGCTGTCGGCCTGGAAGGATTTGTAACTAAATACGCCACCGGCCACGAAAGACGGAAAAATAACGAGCAGCAAGAGGAACTGCATCACGCGCTGATGTGTACGGATATACTCAAACATGTTCGACCGATCACGATAATATAACTAAGCTAAGCTAAGGCTACCGAATATAAAAAAAGGCGAACTCGCGTTCACCTTTTTGATTTCTGGTGGAATGGGCGGGTTGGAGAAAAAATAAAACCCAACAAAACCATCAATATAATCAAAGACTTAGTGCCATTATTAATTGAAATGCAACAGAAAATTGTTAGCCTTCCTGCTACAACTACTAAACGATCTGCGATTTTAGCAGTGTTTACCGGCTTCTTGCACTGGTAAAAACAAAAAAGCGCCTGCTTCAGCGCTTTTTATGCTCTTACCCTGGGATCCAGCCCCGCCTTGTTCCAGCCTTATCCGCTGGCCGCGCGCCGTGCGGCGACTACCTCCATGCGATGCCCGCAAGCGACATCTAAAATCAATACAAACAAAAATGCCCGCTTACGCGGGCATTTGTATCTTGGCGGAGTGGACGGGACTCGCCTACACCTTGCAGGCCGCTGAATCGCTTGCAAGCGATTTCCTTCGAGTCCCGCCGGAAGCCGCGCAGGCGGCTTCCTCCACTCCGCGAATTGTGATGCCCGCAAGCGAGCATAAAATAAAGCATAAACAAAAATGCCCGCTTGCGCGGGCATTTGTATCTTGGCGGAGTGGACGGGACTCGAACCCGCGACCCCCGGCGTGACAGGCCGGTATTCTAACCAACTGAACTACCACTCCTTAAATATTGCATCTATGCTGACCAGTATCATGGTGGGCGCTGAGAGGCTCGAACTCCCGACCTAAGCCTTGTAAGGGCTCCGCTCTACCAACTGAGCTAAGCGCCCCATCACATAACACTGCCAACAAGGTGGCGCTTGTCACCGCGCCACGAAGTCCATTAGTTTACAGCATCTTTCAACGCTTTGCCAGGCCTAAATTTAGGAACTTTCGCAGCTTTGATTTTAATTGCATCGCCTGTACGTGGATTGCGGCCAGTCCGGGCGGCGCGTTTGCCTACGGAGAAGGTGCCAAAACCCACCAGTGTCACGGTACCGTTTTTCTTCAATGTCGTTTTAACGGCACCGATCATTGCGTCCAGTGCGCGTGACGATGCAGCTTTGGAAATGTCCGCAGTTTTCGCAATGTGATCGATCAATTCAGTTTTATTCACTTACGCCCCCCTCACAAAAGTTTGACTTCGCGACGATGTATCCGATTATTTTGTTGGTCGAGCATCGATCACGGCAAGCAGAAAATCTGCAGCCAGTATTAAATCAAGCGGCAAAGCCTTGTGTCAAGCGGTTTGCGTAGTTTCACCATAATCTATGCCGGTTTTTCATATTAAATCGAAAGTATAATTCTAGAACTCATATCGGCGTGCGCCAGCCTCCGTCAGCGCCAGGCACATACCGGTCGATACTGAAGCTGCATGCCCTAAAATAAAGCATCCCCAAAATATTGCGCTGCCATATTCCACCCTGCAGTTTTCAGGCAAGTATGGCAGCGCCAGCCACCCGTTTCCCATACTACTTACTAATGACCATGAACACGATACAACGACTCGGCACGCCTTTATCCCATACCGCCACCAAGGTAATGCTGCTAGGATCCGGCGAATTGGGCAAGGAAGTGATTATTTCGCTGCAGCGCCTGGGCATTGAAGTCATCGCCGTGGATCGCTATGCAAATGCGCCCGGTCACCAAGTCGCCCATAGGGCACACGTCATCGACATGACAGATGGCGCAGCGCTGGCAAAACTGATAGAGCTGGAACAGCCGGACCTGGTGGTGCCGGAGATCGAAGCAATCGCAACTGCCACACTGGTGGAACTGGAAAATGCCGGCAAAGTCCGAGTGATTCCTACCGCACGCGCAGCATGGCTGACGATGAACCGGGAGGGAATACGGCGCCTGGCAGCGGAAACCCTGTCTCTGCCAACCTCCCCCTACCGCTTTGCCGACAGCCTGGAAGAATTGAAGGCGGCCTGTATCGAAATCGGATTCCCTTGCATCATCAAGCCTGTCATGTCCTCGTCCGGCAAAGGCCAATCCAAAATCGACGGCGCCGACGAAGTCGAGCAAGCCTGGAACTATGCGGCGGTAGGCGGGCGCGTCAACTCCGGCCGCGTCATTGTGGAGGGCTTCGTCGATTTCGACTATGAAATCACGCAATTGACAGTGCGCGCGCTCGGCCGGAACGGCGAAGTGGAAACCCACTTCTGCGATCCTATCGGCCACGTGCAGGTACAAGGCGACTATGTAGAATCCTGGCAGCCGCAAACGATGCGCAGCAAGGCGCTGGAGCGCGCGCGCGACATCTCCAGGAAGGTGACCGACGACCTCGGCGGTCTGGGCCTATTCGGGGTAGAACTGTTCGTCAAGGACGACATGGTCTGGTTCTCTGAAGTCAGTCCTCGTCCGCATGACACCGGCATGGTGACGATGGCCAGCCAGGTGCAGAATGAATTCGAACTGCATGCAAAGGCCATCCTGGGCCTGCCGGTCAATGTCGCGCTGAAAACGCCGGCAGCCTCTGCCGTGATCTACGGCCAGCATGATGAGAAAGCGATTGCGTTTGAAGGCGTGGCGGAGGCACTGCAAACGCCTGGCGTGGATATCCGCTTGTTCGGCAAGCCCGAGTCGTTTGCGCGCCGCCGAATGGGGGTGGCGTTGGCGGTTGCGGCGGATACCGACACCGCGCGGGCTATTGCCAAGCGGGCTGCGGCTACTGTGAAGCCGATTGTTGTGGCCAAATAAATTTGGCTGCTTGCTGCCAATAGCATTAAGACGGCTTGGTTTGGACGTTGAGGTTGCTTTTGATCTTCATCCGCTCGGGACGCAGCATTTTGTGCTTTGCAAAAAATGGATCAGAAATGAACGTTGTCTGAGCGCAGCGAGTTTCGTTCATTTCCCATTTTTTGTAACGCACAAAATGTGATGAAGCTCTGCTTCATCACCCTTGGGCAAGTCTGCGGTCGCCTTTTGTTTGCCTACTTTATGGGCGGCCGGCTAGGTGCGAAGCAAAATAAAGTAGGTGGCTGCCGGGCCACTCCCGGCTTGCATCCGCGAAGCGCTGCCTTACTATCAAGCGCCAGCCGAACATGCGCGCTAATGCACCCAAAAATATCAATCCGAAGTGTCCAAGCTGAAAATAGTCTATAGTTTAGGATCATTTTGGCACCGCCCACCGTGGGCACCGCGCCAGGCGGCATTAGCAAATCCTTCATAAGCTGCCACCGGCCATAGCCAATGCATATCAAAATCACATGAATATGAAATTCGACGTTGCAATAGTAGGTAGCGGCTTGGCAGGCTTGTCGGTGGCCTTGCACCTGGCAAAAACGCGCAAGGTGGCGGTCATTTCCAAACGTGAGCTGCTCGACGGCGCCAGCAACTGGGCACAAGGCGGCATTGCCGCGGTGCTGGATTCCGGCGACAGCCATGACCAGCATATCTCGGACACGCTGATTGCCGGCGGCGGATTATGCGATGAAGGCGCGACCCGTTTCATCATAGAACACGGCCGCGAAGCAATAGACTGGCTGATCGAGCAAGGCGTCCCCTTCACCCGCGACGAAAGCGCCGAACTGGGATTCCACCTGACCCGCGAAGGCGGCCATAGCCAGCGCAGGATCATCCACGCAGCGGACGCCACCGGCCATGCAGTGCAAGTCACGCTGGAAGAGAAAGTCAGGTCCCACCCCAACATCACGCTGCTGGAGCATCACTATGCGATTGACGTCATCACCACGGCCAAGCTGGGCGACCACTCGCCGACGCCGCGCTGCGTGGGCCTGTATGTGCAGGACGTCAAAACCGGCACCGTACATACGGTTTCAGCGCACCATACGGTGATGGCCACCGGCGGCGCCGGCAAGGTCTATTTGTACACGACCAACCCGGACACCGCCACCGGCGACGGTATTGCGATGGCGTGGCGCGCCGGCTGCCGCGTGGCGAATATGGAGTTCATGCAATTCCATCCCACTTGCCTGTATCACCCGTATGCAAAATCCTTCCTGATCACCGAAGCGGTGCGCGGCGAAGGCGGCATATTGAAGCTGCCGGCCGAAGCAGGAAGCGCCGCCGGCACCCGATTCATGCAGGCGCATGACGACAGAATGGAACTGGCGCCGCGCGACGTGGTTGCCCGCGCGATCGACTTTGAAATGAAGAAACGTGGGCTGGACTATGTGGAACTGGACATCAGCCACCAGCCGCCGGAATTTCTGAAGGAACACTTCCCTACCATCTATGCAAAATGCCTGGAACTTGGCATCGACATCACCAAACAGGCGATACCGGTGGTGCCTGCGGTGCATTTCACTTGCGGCGGCATCGTTACCGACACCACCGGCCGCACCGATCTGCCCGGCCTGTACGCGGTAGGCGAAACAGCCTACACCGGCTTGCACGGCGCCAACCGCCTGGCCAGCAATTCATTGCTGGAGTGCCTGGTGGTCGGCAAGGCCGCCGCGCAGCATATAGCGAGCCAGCCGGAGGCGGAATTCCGTAACCTGCCGACCTGGGATGAAAGCCGCGTCTCGGATGCGGATGAAGAAGTGGTCATCGCGCACAACTGGGACGAACTGCGCCGCTTCATGTGGAACTATGTCGGCATCGTCCGCACCACCAAGCGCCTGGAAAGAGCCAAGCACCGCATACGCCTGCTGAAGGAGGAGATCGACGAGTACTACGCCAACTTCCGCATCTCCAACAACTTGCTGGAGCTGCGCAATCTGGTGGAAGTGGCGTCGCTGATCGTCAACAGCGCGCTCTCCCGCCGCGAAAGCCGCGGCCTGCATTTCAGCCGCGATTATCCGGACACGTTGCCCAAGGCGCTGGCGACGGTGCTATCGCCCAAGCGGAAGAAGTAGCCGGCAAGATGTGCGCCCATCCCAGTACCTTGGGCATACAGCGCACATCTGCTGAGAAATTGCGAACGGCATGATCGAGGCGATCTGACCCATACGCGACGGCACATCACTACAAGCCTGCCGCGCCAAAGCCTCACTGCTGCAGTTTATGCAACCGGAGGGGGAGCGCCCCAGGTATTTTCATACACCATGTCGCTCAAGTTCCGCCGCTTATCCCATCCTTCAATCTCAAGCATGGGAGCCGGGTAAAATTCCGGCACCTTGCCTATGCATAAAATGGCAATCGGCTGGCTCCCTTCGGGCATATTGCAGAGTTCGGTCAAGCGCGACGGCTCGAAGATGGATACCCAGCCCAGACCTATCCCCTCTGCCCGCGCCGCCAGCCACATATTCTGGATCGCACATGATGCAGAAGCCAAATCCATCATGGGCATGGTGCGCCGCCCAAACAGATATGGCTCACGCTTATCCATCAAGCCAACCACCAGCAGCTCGGCACAAGAAAGTATCCCCTCCACCTTCAGCTTCAGGAATTCGCCCGACCGCTCCTGCAAAGCCTCGGCTGTCCGGATGCGTTCCTCATCCACGTGCTGATGGATACTCTTGCGCAAACCCGGATCGGTAATGCGAACGATCCTCCATGGCTGCATGAAACCGACACTGGGCGCCATATGGGCGGCTTCTATCAAACGGATCAATTGTCCCGGATCAAGCGGATCCGCCTGAAAATGGCGCATGTCGCGTCGCTCGCGGATAGCGCGGTATACCGCAGCGATTTCTTCGGGTGAGTACTGATGGTCATTCATTGCAGGTCTTCATAATCAGGTGCGCAAAAACGTCCTAGCTTATGCAAGCGAGGCATAGTCAATTGCTTGAAAAAAAACTCCAGGAAAATTCCTGGAGCTTTTCGCGTTGGCCGGCAAACCATCAAATTATTCGCAAGGAAAAATCTGTTGCCTTCACATCCTTGGTCAGGCTGCCTACCGATATCCTGTCCACACCGGTCTCGGCAATGGCCCTGACGGTGGTGATGTCCACCCCGCCCGAAGCTTCCAGCAGCGCGCGTCCCGCCGTCAACTGCACCGCATCGCGCATCATGGCGGTCGTAAAATTATCCAGCAGGATGGAGGTCGCGCCGGCCTGCAGCGCGTCGTCCAGTTCCTTCAGGTTCTCCACCTCGATCTGTATGCTTACGCCGGCATTCAAGGCCAGAGCCGCCTGCATCGCCGCGGTGACGCCGCCCGCAGCTGCGATATGATTTTCCTTGATCAGGATGCCGTCATACAGCGCCAGCCGCTGGTTTTTGCCGCCGCCGACACGCACCGCATATTTTTGCGCCAGCCGCAAACCCGGCATGGTCTTGCGCGTATCCAGGATCGCGGCACGAGTACCTTCTACGATCTGCGCATAACGGCGGGTTGCACTGGCAACGCCGGACAACAATTGCAGGAAATTCAACGCGCTGCGCTCTGCGGTCAGCAAAGCGCGCGCCGGCGCCTCTATCTTGCATACCACGGTATCGGCAGCCATCAGCGCGCCCTCGGCATATTGCCAGTGGATGCGGATGCGGGCATCCAGCGCGCCCATGATCGCCTCGAACCACGGGGCGCCGCACAGCACAGCCTGCTCGCGCACAACGACGTTGGCGCTCACCCACTCTTCCGCCGGCACCAACTTGCCGGTGACGTCGCCGGTACCGACGTCTTCCGCCAGCGCGTCGGCGATGTTGCGCGCAAAAGCGGCGGCGAGTGCGGAGTCAAAAGGAGCGAAAGGATTGTTCAGCGTGGATTGGGAATCTTGAATTGGCGCACTCATGCAGGACCTATACCGGAAAACAGTTTTTGTTCTTGCGCCAGATCGCTGCCTGGGCGTACGTTGGCTTTTTTCTTTGCCGCGAAGTCCAGCATGCGGTCTATGCACACCGCCGCCTTTTGCCCTGTCGCAGGATCGACGTGGATCTCATTGGCGCCGGTTTCCAGTACCTGCGCCAGGTTGCTCAGGCCGTTCATCGCCATCCAGGGACAATGCGCGCAGCTCTTGCAGGTGGCGCTATTGCCGGCGGTGGGCGCGACGATAAAGCGCTTGCCCGGCGCCGCCATCTGCATCTTGTGCAGGATGCCGTTGTCGGTCGCGACGATGAACTCCTTCGCATCCATGGTCCTGGCCGCGTTGATCATCTGCGTCGTGGAACCTACCACGTCCGCCAGCGCCACGACCGATGCCGGGGATTCCGGATGAACCAGCACTTTCGCATTCGGATATTCTTCCTTCAGCGTTTCCAGCTCTATCGATTTGAATTCGTCATGCACCAGGCAGGAGCCCTGCCACAACAGCATGTCGGCGCCGGTCTGCTTCTGGATATACGCACCCAGGTGCTTGTCGGGCGCCCACAGGATTTTTTTGCCTTGCGCGTGCAGTTCGGCGACGATGTCCAGCCCTATGCTGGAAGTCACCATCCAGTCGGCCCGGGCTTTTACCGCTGCACTGGTATTGGCGTACACAACCACGGTGCGGTCGGGATGGGCGTCGCAAAACGCGCTGAACTCATCGGCCGGGCAACCCAGGTCCAGCGAGCAGGTCGCATCCAGATCCGGCATCAGGATGCGTTTTTCCGGGCTCAGTATTTTTGCCGTCTCGCCCATGAAACGCACGCCGGCTACCACCAGCGTCTTGGCCGCATGATCGCGGCCGAAGCGCGCCATTTCCAGCGAATCGGACACGCAACCGCCGGTCTCTTCCGCCAGGTCCTGGATATCTGCATCGACATAGTAATGGGCGACCAGCACCGCATTCTGTTCGCGCAACAATTGTTTGATACGCTGCTTCAACGCCGTTTTTTCGGTGGCGGAAGGAATAACAGGGACTTTGGCCCATGCATTGGCGACACAACTGGTGCCGCTGTCCATCTGTGGACGTTCAAACTCTACAACTTTGGTAGCTTCCATCTGCATCACTCGGTGGGCCGTCAACGCCGGCTTCTGGCGCCCACGCCAGGTGGACGGCTTCGTCGGGCAGTTGTTGCCTAAAAAATTAAAGTTCCTAAAGTGTACCTCAGCTTCGCCTTCATCACAGGACACTGGCGGCAAACCGAGGCGGCTATTTATTTTCGAGACAAGGATGATACAAGATTTCGGCCGCTATCCAGGAAATTGCGAGAACTCATTTCATCAATAGCAGCGAGTGCGAACGGGTCTATTTGGGATGCAGTGCAAGGCGCGTCGCGACGCAAAGGGTGGTTCCCTTTGCTAGCGGCGCAACGCTGCAATGCGCCCAAATAGACCGTTCCCGGAGGGTTAGCTCCCTACGCCGGGCGCACAGAAAGGGCGCCCGGCGTAGGGGGCTAACGCATCTCACTGATATTTATGAAATGAGTTCTAGCGAATTCATATCCCTTGCGATATATTCAACAGGTCGCTTAAAAATGTGGCAACTGCTGGAGAACTTCATTTATCCATGAAGCGCTGTCGAATATGTTTGTCGGTTTATAAATTCTTATAATATGGAGATACCCGAATGAAACATCATTGGAAGAAAGCGAGCGCCGCGCTGTCGCTGGCATCGCTTGCCACGCTAGGGCCTGCAGGCCAGGCTTATGCTGAAAACGTCAAAATTGCGTTTATCGATGCGCTGTCCGGCGCCTTCGCCCCACCGGGTCAAACGGCCCTGAAAAACTTCCAGATGGTCGCGGATCTGGCAAACCAGCAGAAGTGGGCGGGCAATAACACGATAGAGGTGGTCGGCTTTGACGGCAAGGGCAGTCCGCAGGATTCACTGACCCAGCTTAAAACCGTGATTGACCAGGGATACCGCTATGTGACGCAGGGCGGCGGATCCGGCGTTGCGTTTGCGCTGATAGACGGCATCAACAAATACAATGAACGCAATCCCGGCAAGGAATTGGTGTTCCTGGATTTTGCTGCGCTCGATCCGGACCTGACCAACGCCAAATGCAGCTTCTGGCACTTCCGCTTTGAGCCCAATTCTGACATGCGCATGGAAGCCCTGACCAGCTTCATGGCCAAAGACCCGAACATCAAGAAGGTATTTATCATCGGCCAGAACTATGCACTGGGCCACCAGGTGAGCCGAGCCGCCAAAGATTATCTGAAACGCAAGCGGCCTGACATACAAATCGTCGGCGACGACCTGCATCCGATTGCCACCGTCAAGGACTTCTCTCCTTATGTGGCCAAGATCAAGTCTTCCGGCGCCGATTCCGTCATCACCGGCAACTGGGGCAACGACCTGGCGCTGCTGATCAAGGCAGCCAAGGAAGCCGACCTGAAAGCCAATTTTTATACTTACACGGCTTACACCACCGGTGTGCCGACTGCGATGGGTTCCGCCGGCGTAGACAGGGTGAAAAACGTCAGCAACTGGAACATCAATAACGAAACCTATGCCGGCCACGAAATCGCAGAAGCCTTCAAGAAAAAATACAACGAAGACTACTGGCTGATGTCCAGCCATAGTGTGATAGCTATGCTGTCCAAGGCAATCAAGGATACCGGCTCCACCGATCCGGTGAAGGCCGCCTTTGCCATGGAAGGCATGAAAATCAAAAGCCTGAACGGTGAAGTGGAAATGCGCAAGACCGACCATCAGGCGCAGCAGCCGATCTACATCACCACCTGGACCAAGGCCAATGGCAAAGATGTCAGGTATGACCAGGAAAACACCGGCTATGGATGGAAAACCACACAAAGGATAGACAGCTTTGTTGCAAGCCAGCCTACGTCTTGCGAAATGAAGCGCCCGTCAAGGTAAGCTCGGCGGAGACGCCGGCAGAGGGCCCCTTGTTTCGACATACCATGCGATTCAGGGAGGCCCGCCTAATTCGCGCTCCACCCGGGAGGCTTGTCGGCTGACGCAATTTAATTGCTCATGCCTCACCGGCAAAGCGTAGAATGCTTTAGCGGGGTATCGTTACAGCATGACTACTTGCTCCCCAGGGCGTATATCGGCTAATGAGGAAGAGATGAACCTACTAAAACCACCGACCTATGTAGTCGATTTCACGCCAAAGACAATTCTGGCGGTACTGTCTCCAGCCGCAATGGAGGGAGATGAAGTTGACCTGGATGTTTATGACCATCGCGACGTTGCGCAGAAATTTGCGGCCAGGGGCCAGCGGCTGAAAGAAGACCGGGATGTGTTTCGTGTGACCACGTCGGTAGGCGCCACAGCCGACACCCATGATTGGAACTATACGATACTGCGCGAATCTGCGGACCGGCACCGCAAGAGCAAAAAATAAGCACAACGATAAAAGTGCAGGTGCGCAAATGCCTGCGACATCACTACAGCATCGCCCTGGCGACCTTTAGAGCAGCTTCCTGCGCCGCCTGCTCGCTGTTAAACACTTCTTCCACGCAAACCTGCTGATAAGGAAAAACACTGTGGCGGTGCATGGGATTGGCGCCCGGTCCGTAGATGGTGAGATAGGCCGTCCAGTTCGAGCTATTGGGAACCCGTACTCCAGTCGCCTCGATGTCATGGCCCTTGATCTGCTCTGTCCACATAAGCGCCTCTATGTAATATGGAAAATCTTATCACGGAGTGCACACGCACATTTTACACAGCGGCTCTGCCCCATGTTCAACCGGGAGCCATTCTTACCAGCCGACGAACTTATCCGCCTCTGCAGTCGCCAGTCGCGCGTTGACCACCAGTTGCGCTTCCACCTGCTCTGCGTGCGACCGCTTCTCTTCGGCTTCCGCCGTGATCTGGCTGCGGTTTGTCGCGGCGGGGCCGGACATTTTCTGCTCACATAGCGCGATCCAGGCAATCATCGCCTCAAGGTCGCTGATGGTGATCTTGAGTTCAGGCGGGCAGTTCTTCGTTTTCAGCACGCCGATATTTTCCCGTATCGCAGCTATCCTGGTGGAGTCGTATTCAAAGCTGCCGGTCTCCAGTGCCAGGCGGCACAGGCGAACAATCTCTTTCAGCTCAGACGCAGTGTCCCTGGCGAGGCGCCAGGCTTCGACGCAAACGGCGGCATAGTCGTCGGCCTCTTTTTTGCGCTGCGCCCGGCTGACAAATACTGTTTTAAATTTTTCCCGCAGCAGTGACATGACTATTGCAGCAAACGAATCTTTCCCGACCATACCTGAGCTCTCTCGTTGACAGTGACATAGCAGAACCCACCTCAATAGTGCACTGAGGATGCGTTCCCAAACGCAGCATTATACCTGCTGGCTATTTGCCCCAGATAAAACAAAGTTGAACACGGCTCCATCGGTGGCCGTGAATTTATATTTGCATAAAAGTTATCAAATAAGAAAATTATTGAGCGTAAGATGCGCATGCGGCCAAGCTCCCATTGCAGGAAGACACCGTTGCGGGCGCATCTCTGCCTGTAAGACTACTTCTACATCGGGGACAGGGTTCCGCCCATTAAACTTTTGGCGGTCGGGAAGTAAGGTCAAGGCGTGGGGAGTTTTAACCCGATGCAGCAAATGCCAAAGAACCTTGGGAAAATGAAAAAAAACAGACACGGATGCGTGGAGGCGTAGCGTCGCTACTGATGAAGCAATTGCTGGAACAGAGGAGTAAGCATCTTGCCGATGCCGCCCTGCGCCTATACGCTGAGATGCTCCAGCAGGCCATCCATCCCAACCCGGACCGTGCTTGCAGAAATCTCCTGCCCCCTCCTAACACGCCCGGCACGTTGTTTTTATGTTCATCAGGAGAGTCAGCCGTTAAAGATCGCCGCCCACGGGACTGGCAATCATATCCACGATTTTTTTCTCGGCTTCGCGCAGCGCGGCGTTTTTCGCCTCGGCCTCCGTCGCAGCCTCAAACGGGCCGCTAAAACTCTGCGAAATCTCCAGTCCCTCTGCTCCCATCTTTTGTATCTCGGTCATGGCTGACCATGTCCCATCTTTGGTAGGGATCGCGATCGTAAAAATGTCGTAGCCTTTAAAAGACTCGGCGGGCTGCCTGCTCATGACTTTCTCCTCATGTCGTGGACACCATGGCACTGGAGCGCAATCGGCTCTGTTTGCCGGCGTACAATCAGCTTAACCGGCAGGCCCGATCCCCTCTGAAGCTCAGCGCTACAGCGCAATCGCTACTCATCGTCAAAATCAGGACCGGGGACTCCCAAAATCTCGCGGCTGTGCTGGGACGAAGTAGCAAAGTCCACTTCGGTATAGGTTTCTATATTTTTGAGGAACTTGGCAATATGCCTCTCAAAGCCGCGCATCCTGTTGCCTGGGTGCTTCACCAGCTCTTTGATGGTGTGCGGGCTCCAGAAAATAGTAAGCGCTATCGGGAACTCATACTTGCCGCCGCTTGCCGCCGGCCCGCCATGCAAATAAACCGCCTTGGCCTCGTTCGCCTTTCCATTGAGATCGTCCGCAACAATCTCCTGCGGAAGCTTGTTGCTTATCAGTTGTTTGACTTTTGGAAAGTATGTTTCATTAAAGATATATGCAGTCTTGGTATCCATGACAAACTCTGATTAGGCTCGTTAGACGAATATGATATCCGCATTTTCACTTGACTGAATAAAGCCCGGCCCTTATATCCGGCGCAGCACAAGAAGCGGGCTTCCAGCGTCACTCCATCCAGTTCAGCCGTGGAAATTTGCGATGGATTTCTTCCGGCATCGGTACGACCTTCCCGCTTTTATATTCGTAGCAGACAAAGCCGGATTTAGCCATTGCCACCAACGTATTGTCAGCGGGCCGGGTAATGCGGAAGGTGATATCGCCGCCGTACTTATTGAAGTCCATCACACCGACCTCGAACAACAGCTGGTCGCGCGCATGCGCTTCTGCCTTATACATCGTAGCCAAGTCCGTGACGATAATGCCGGGCAAGCGCCCTCCGCTTGCCGTTTCCCCAATGCCGAATTCAAACAAAAAACGCGCCCGCGCTTCGGAGATCATCGAGATCATCGAATCATTGCCCAGATGATTGGCGCCATTGATGTCGGTAACGCGGACTGTCAGCGTGGTTGAATAATAAAATTGGTCGGCAGGGAAAGTGAGATTGAGGCGGGCCATGGTGCTATATTTTGATTGGTGTGGGCGTCATCGTAGCATCAATTTGGCAAGAGAAGCATGCGGGCAAAGGCCCCATATGGGGTCACGTCAAGCGGCGGCAAACGAGCTGGCCGCAATGCGCGGCAAGAAAATCCCGGCGAGGCAAAGATGCAAAACGCCGGCGTCGAGCGGACCGGCAAGGCCTCTGGGAATAACAATCTCCATGGATTCAGGCTTGCGCTTCAACGGATTAAAACACACTGATGTTTTCATCCAGAGTAGTTAACATGAAATGCCCAGGTCGGTGTCTCCGTTATTTTCCAGTACAACCGACGCTCACCAGTTGGCAATTAAAGCCGGCGGAAAGTCGGTAATAATTTAGGGGCCGCATGGGATAAGGCAACAGCGCTGGCAGCAAGAAACTGTAAATTGCAGATTCGATTATCGCTCCCACTTGATTTCACATAAGGGGCACTGGTGATCGGGCACGCCAGGCCAAAACGGGCGCGGTTGACAATATCAATGAGTATTGACGACTTCCTCTTCACCGATGAGCTCGCCAATACTGCAGTTTAAAACTTGACACAGGCCGTCAAGATGCTCGCGCTTCCAACTGTCGGTTTTATTGTTGACCACTCTTGAAAACTGGGACTCGGAGATATCGACGCCTGCGCTGATCAGCATCTTTAAAAGAGTGGATGTTTTATGGATTCGGCGAATCGCCATCAGCTCGCGTACGCGCAGGTACGCTCGGAGCTTTCGTTTTGGATATATCGGTGTATTTTCGGTGTTTTCTACCATAATATAGCTTGAGCAGTCACTTGGTGCAAAAAAACTTCATTTAATGCAAATTTCAGTCATTTAATGCTTGAAAAATGTCTTAAGGCATGAAATACTATTTTAATAATTGAATAGACGTAAATTTTTCAAACGTGCCGCCGGCGTTTTTTATCGTTCGACACATAAACAGCCTTAAATTAAGAATTGCAAAAATGATCACATTCTTGCAAGCGTCGGTGACATAAACAGGCCGATTAGCGCCTATGTTCTTGTTCGGTGTGTAATTCGGCGACATTTAGGGGCGTAGCTGATATGGCTAGGGACGATCAAACGTAAATATATTTGGCGGCTTCAGCTAACAGCGATTATAGCTTCCCATTTGTATCCAATCGTCAGGAATACCGCCCAATTAGGGCTTGTTATTGTTCAATTGGAAGTGAATTAATACCAGTTGAGGCGTAACGCCCCGATAGAAGATGCCATCGTTTAGAGGACATGCTCTATTCACAGCTGGATCGGCCCCAGGCGACTCGGGCTTTTTTATTTTCAGATTGTGATTTGAATTTGCATAGAAGTCCTTCGATTGAAGGCCGTTCCCGGAATATCTGGGCCAGACGCAGGTCTTTAACAACTCAGAACTTTATTAAGGTTGCTATTCATTGGCACACCGGAGCGCCGTGCCGCCCATTCCAGGTGAAATCCGGATATGGATACAGCTCAGTTGACAGTGCATCAAGGTGCAGTCATAGCGTGCTCAAACCTAAGTTTTCCGCCCCGCCCCATTCTCAAAGCGATCTTTATTGAAAGACCTGGCAAGAGCCAAGGATGTGTTTTTCTTGAGATCGCTTTGAAAATGGAAGATCTTGACGGGCATGAGCAACTGCCATCTCCGCAGTTTCAACTCAGGCCCCGTTTCTTTGGCATCGCGGTACGCGATCGCCGCTACAGTTAAAAAGCAGGATGCCCGGCAATCGATTGCGCACCAGCAGTCGGAGCAGGCATCGTGTCAGGTCGGCCACTGATGAAACCCTGCCCCCCTCCAACGGTCCGAATCAACAAGCCTCAACATCGCCGTGTCGAGTGCTTTTTGTCGTCAGGGAACCTGACAAGCGCCGTATCTCGCAGCGGCATCAAGCTGCGGGCCAACATGGCTAACCGAGTTTGACACCGCACCAACCGGCTGGGCCTTTGACGCAAGCCAAAGGCCCAGCCGGCTGCATTTTTTACACAGATAGGAGAAAACATGAATTGGTTCGCTCATTTAAAGGTCAGCACCAAGCTGATCGGAGGATTCCTGATCGTCGCCGCAATCGGCGCTTCGATTGGCATACAAGGCATTCTCAAGGCCGGCGAAATCAATAATATGGCGACAATCATGTACGAACGCGAAACGATTGGTTTGCGTTACATCTCGGATGCCAATGCCCAGATGATCGCCGCGGCGCGTGCGATACGCAGCGCCATACTCGCTTCCACAGAGGAAGCGCGGGCAAACTCGCTGAAGGACATGGAGCAGAGGCTGGAAAATACCAGGAGCGGGCTGGATAAATCCGAGAAAGTGTTTGTCACCCAGGACGGCAAAGCAAAGCTTGCGGCAGCCGGCGCCGCGCTCCAAGCCTACAGCGCCAGCATCAAGGAAGTTGCCAACCTGTTGAAGGACGAACCTCTGGGCGAAGTGCGCGGCGCCACGAGCAAGCTTGCCGAAGTCCGGCATTTCACCGAAAAGGCGGAAGAGCTGATGGGGAAGCTGGTGGAACAAAAACAAGCCAATGCAGACAGGCTCAATATAGAAACTGATCGCATCTACGTTCAAATCATCGTGCTCCTGACATCGCTGACGGTGGGCGGCGTGCTGGTCGGCATCGCCATCGGCATCCTGATCTCCCGCAACATCACCCGCCAGCTCGGCGGCGAACCGGCCGACGTCGCCAATATTGCCGGAACCATCGCCGCCGGCGACCTGACCGGGCACATAGACACCTCCAGGGCAAGGGCGGGCAGCATCGTTGATGCGATGCACGGCATGCAGGAATCCCTGCGCACCATGGTAGGGACGGTGCGCGCGAGCAGCGACGGCATTGCAGCCAGTTCCAGCCAGATCGCGGCGGGCAATATAGACCTGTCATCGCGAACTGAAGAACAGGCCAGCTCGCTGGAAGAGACCGCCGCCTCCATGGAGGAACTCACGTCGACCGTGAAACAGAATGCGGACAACGCCCGCCAGGCCAATGCCATGGCCGTGACCGCGTCCAACGTCGCCGTCAAAGGCGGCGAAGTCGTATTGCAGGTGGTCGAAACGATGGGCTCCATCAACGACTCCGCCAAGAAAATAGTCGACATCATCGGAGTCATCGACGGGATTGCCTTCCAAACCAATATCCTTGCGCTGAACGCTGCCGTAGAAG
This sequence comes from Undibacterium sp., assembly GCA_035487495.1. Taxonomy (GTDB): domain Bacteria; phylum Pseudomonadota; class Gammaproteobacteria; order Burkholderiales; family Burkholderiaceae_D; genus Undibacterium. The sequence goes on along the minus strand of DATHMC010000375.1, from coordinate 14,926 downwards.
CGGCCCGTGCCGGCGAACAAGGGCGGGGATTCGCGGTCGTGGCTACCGAAGTGCGTACGCTGGCGCAGCGCAGCGCCGCGGCCGCCAAGGAAATCAAGGCGCTCATCGACGACTCGGTTGAAAAAGTCGATATCGGCACCAGGCTGGTGGATCAGGCCGGCGCAACGATGAAAGAGATCGTTGAAAGCGTCAAGCGAGTAACCGATACCGTCAATGAAATCACCGCAGCGAGCCAGGAACAGAGCACCGGCATAGAGCAGGTCAATCAAGCCATCAGCCAAATGGACGAAGTGACGCAGCAAAATTCCGCGCTGGTGGAAGAAGCGGCAGCGGCGGCAGAATCCCTGAGAAGCCAGGCCGGCAACCTGGCGCAGGTCGTCAGCGTATTCAAGCTGGACGCTGCGCATAGGACGACCGGCCTGCATGCCGCCAACGACAGCCGGCTCGCCAGTAGCGGCGAAACGCCGATACCGAGGAAGGCCAGCGCCAGTGTCATGCCGCTGGCCAGAAAAATGGCTCCGCCGCAGATTGCCACGGCCCCGTCTGCACTCCGCAAGAAAAGCAGCGGCGCCGGCACGCGCCCTGCCGCAGAGGAAGAATGGGAGCAGTTTTGATCCCGGACCAATAGAGGTGCAACAAAATAGGCGGCAACACGCAGATGCGGCAAGGTTTAAACAAGATGCGACCCCGGCCATCCGGAAGCAACTCCGGATGCCGGCGGCTTGTTGCCGCTTGCCGTCCCGTGCAGGCAAGCCGGAATGGGCCGCCGGCGATCGATAGATGGTTGTCGCTGGCAAGGCTCGGTTGCTCAGGCAATTCCGGGCACTGCCTGAGCCAGGCTCGACGTACCTCGACAGTTTCAAAACACGCGCCTCCCTCGCACTGCCATCGCCGTCTTTCCGGCTGCCGATTCAGCAGGGCAGCGCACTATGAATAAAACCAAACACAATTTTCTGACAGCGGACATGCACGACCCAAAAAGTTCCAAACGTATTCAAAGGATGCTGACCGAATGGCTGTTCGCCACTTTGAGTTTGCTGACCCTGGGTGCAGTCATTGCGTATTCGCTGCATTTCGAGTACGAGCAGATTGACATCGGCGAACACGAACGGCTATCGACACAAGCCAAGGTAGTGGATGCCAACATGGGGCGGCAGCTATATGCCATCAACCTGGCGCTCTTGAACATACGCAATGATCTTGCCGAGTGGATGGGAAATGAAGAAAACCGTGCGCGCGCGTCGCACCGGCTGAAATCCCTCAGCGATGCGATGCCGGGAGCAGACAGCCTGATGATCCTTGATAAGAACGGGGTAGTCATCAACGCCAGTCGCGACGACGTGATCGGGAAAAATTTTGCGTCGCAAGACTATTTTCGGACTGCCATGAATGGCATGGATCTTGACATGCTCTACGTCGGCCCCTCGTTCAAAACGGCGGCGGGCAAGTACTCGATGACAGTTTCGCGCGTTATCCCGGGAGCACGGGGAGGCTTCGACGGCATCGTCGTCGCCACGCTGGATCCTGACGAATTCAGTGTGATCCTCAACTCCGTCATTTATGCACCGGACATGCGTGTTGCCCTGATGTGCGAACATGGCAAAATTTTTTCATTCGTGCCGGGCCGCACAGGCGATACGGCGCCGGATGTCGATGCGACAAGCTTCACCGGCGAATTGGACAAGGCTGACAGTGAAAGCAATGTATTCACGGCCCGGAGCGCAACCGGCAAGCTGAACATGACGGCATTGCGCAGGATACATCTTCCCCAAGTCCGGATGGATAAGCCGATCCTGGTCATTGTCACCCGGGACATGTCGCGCCTTTTCATGCGCTGGAGTAAAGACGCGTTGACCCAGGGCGGCTTGTTTTTGGTGATTGTGCTGATTGCCATCCTTGGACTGTCTGCCTATCAGCAACGGCGGCGAACGCTGAGTCAGACCGAAGACCGGCACAGGAAAGAACGCGAGCGGGCCGAGCAGGATTTGCGCATTGCCGCCACTGCGTTTGAATCCCAGGAAGGCATCGTCGTGACCGACGCGCGCGGAGTCATCCTGCGCGTCAATCGCGCGTTCATGGAATCCACCGGCTACGCCAGCGATGAAGCGCTGGGTGCAACACCCGCCCTGCTCCGATCGGAGCGCCACAACACGGAATTTTATGCCGACATGTGGGAGGCGATTTTTCGCACAGGCTCATGGCAAGGAGAAATCTGGAACAAGCGCAAAAATGGCGACCTTTACCCCAGTTGGCTCACTATCACTGCAGTAAGAGATGCCAACGGCAATGTCAGCAACTATGTGGGCACGCACACCGACATCACGTTTCGCAAGGCCGCTGAAGACGAAATCAGGCACCTGGCCTTCTACGATCTGCTGACCCAGCTCCCGAACCGCCGCTTGCTGCTGGATCGCTTGCGCCTTGCCGTCGCCAACAGCGCACGCAGTGGCCGGCACGGCGCCTTGCTGTTTATCGACCTGGATAATTTCAAGACGATCAACGACACGCTCGGCCACGACAAGGGCGACCAACTATTGCAGCAAGTCGCCACCCGCCTTGCCGCATGCATCCGCGAGGGCGACTCTGTGGCGCGTTTAGGCGGCGACGAATTTGTCGTCATGCTGGAAAACATGAATGAAGATGCATCAAAGGCGGCGACGCACACGGAGGCCGTGGCCGAGAAAATCCGCACCGTGCTGAACCAGCCCTATCATATTGCGGGCAAGGTGCACTACAGCACCTCCAGCATCGGCATCGCCCTGTTTTATGGCTATACCGACACCATCGAAGAATTGCTCAAGCGCGCCGACATGTCCATGTATCAAGCCAAAGCAGCAGGAAGAAATACCCTGCGCTTTTTCGATCCCCGCATGCAAACCGAGATTACCGCCAAGGCCGCCCTGGAAGCCGAATTGCGCCAGGGGCTATTGAACAATGAATTCATCCTCCATTACCAGCCGCAAGTGGACCGACAGGGGAAGCTGATAGGCGCAGAGGCGCTGATCCGCTGGCTGCATCCCACGCGTGGCCTGGTGCCGCCCGCTGAATTTATCTCATTGGCGGAAGCATCCGGCCTGATCCTTCCCTTGGGTCACTACGTGATTCAACGCGCCTGCATGCAACTACACCATTGGGAAAAGCAGGAAGTTCTGAGCGGCCTTACCATTGCGGTCAATGTCAGCGCGCAACAATTTCGCCAGCCGGATTTCGTAGCGCAAGTGCTGGCGATACTCGATGAACTTCATGTCGACCCCGGAAAACTCAAACTGGAGCTGACCGAAAGCCTGCTGCTCGATGATGTAGAAGACGTCATCGCCAAAATGACGGCGTTAAAAACCGTAGGGATAGGATTTTCGCTGGACGATTTCGGCACCGGGTACTCGTCGCTGTCCTATCTGAAACGCCTGCCGCTGGAGCAGTTAAAGATTGACCAGTCTTTCGTGCGGGATATCCTGACCGATGCCAACGACGCCATTATTGCAAGAACCATTGTCGCACTGGCCCATAGCCTGGGCCTGACCGTGATCGCGGAAGGAGTGGAATGCGCACAGCAGCAAGAATTTCTTGCGCATCATGGCTGCGACGCCTACCAGGGCTATCTCTTCAGCAAACCCTTGCCCATGGGTCAGTTTGAAGCATTTGCGATGGCGCAGGGTGCCAAGGACGCAACGACAGAAACTCAGTTGGCTTGAGTGCGAGTTGCGCCTGGCGTCTTGACGGATTCCCCTTGGACCTTGATGCCGGCAGCCGCGGCTCAGGTGGCTGCCCCTCCTCGCGGCAAAGCACCAGGCAGCCAATATGCGCATGCTACAATTGCAACCGCCCCCGTATGCTTGACAACGCCGGCGTTGAACAAGCGCTCATGTAAAAGAAAACAAGAATGTCGAATTCCCTCGTAAAAAATACCTCCTCCAGACTAGATTTTCTCGATGGTATAAGGGCTTTGGCGGCGTTGTGGGTGATGTTCGGCCATATCCATCTATTTACCTATGGCTGGGACAGCCATGCCTCGTGGTCGACCCAGCCGCTCAATGTATTGCGCTATCTGCACATTGCCGTGGTCGTGTTCCTGGTGCTGTCCGGCTTCTGCCTGGCGCTGCCTGTAGTCAGGAACGACAATCGCCTGCGAACCAGTTTGCTGGATTATTTTAAAGCGCGCAGCCTGCGCATCTTGCCGCCTTACTATGCGACGCTGTTCCTCATATTGCTAGTCAATTTTTTTGTACCCATCGTTAGCTGGGGTAGAAACGCGATGGGACTGACTTCCGAAATGCCCTATCAGGTGTTCTGGACAAATGCGCTGTTGCTGCAAGACATATTCGGGATATTCAATAACGTCAACGGCCCCTTCTGGAGCATCGCCACGGAATGGCATCTGTACTTCCTGTTTCCTTTGACGATCTGGTTGTTGAGAAAATTCGGAGCGTGGGCCCTGCTGCTCAGCGGCGCTGTGCTGGCGACGGCACTCACCTGGCTCTCAATGGCGGTCCCCTATCTTTCCACCACTTGGCAAATGAGCGTGCCGCAGCCGCCGTACTTTGTCGTGCTGTTCGTGATGGGCATCGCCGCCGCCTGGTTTGCCTTCGGCGGCAATAGCGAGCAACGCACCAGGACGCATCAAAAAACCATCTGGATGGCGGCAGCATTGCTGCTGTTGCCCCTGGGCCTACTGTTGTGGCAATACAGGATCATCGACGGCAGCAATGTCCACCTGTTTCAGGAGCACGTGCATTTGATCGATCCGCTGTGCGGCGCGGTTGCAGCCCTGCTGCTGGCGGGCCTGAGCCACTTGCCCTGCTCGCACCTGGTGCGCCGGATACTGGAAGCCAGGGTGCTGGTATGGATAGGCGGATTTTCCTACTCGCTGTACCTGACGCACATCCCCATCCTGGGCGCACTGAACCACGCGCTGGATGTCTTGATTCCGCAAAAGAGCGCGCATCTTGCCTTCGTTCTGATGTCGGTGATAGGCAGCGTGCTCTGCCTGGGCTTTGCCTGGATACTTGGTGGAATTTTTGAGACCAGGCGGTGGCGGACTTTCTTAAGTCCTGGAAAATCCGCGAAGGAATCATCACAAGCACTGCCTTTGCGCCTGTCTGAATTGGAAAACGAGCATCGCTGACGGCAGCAGATCCTTGAGGATGCATCAACATTGCCTCATTGCATGTTTTTTCGCCAGTACCAGCGATGCCCTCGCCTCAGGATTTACTGCATTGCTTCCAATGAACGATCCTGTCGGCAAGAAGCAGCTGCCACATCCCTCTCAGCACACGCATCGACTATTGATCTTTGATCAATTTCCATAAAATCAAGCCATTTATACATACGGTTACCAAATATAATTGCCGAAAAAAGATCCATCTGGCAGTATTGTGGGGCTATAAGAAAGACCGATACACGTTATCTCACCACTTAATTTAAGGAGGTACGGATGAGCGATGAGGCACCCCCACCCCTCCCCCCTTACAGGCGGAATTTTTTACGGCAAGTAATTACGATTGCCGGAACCGCTCCCTTCTCTTCCCAATTAATTGCCGGCGCCGGCGCCACTGCCGCAGCCACTGCGTCAGGAGCGGCACTGGCGGCCGATGCGGCGCCGGCTCCCGCGGCCCCTGTCGGCTACGCGTGCTTTAGCGCTGACGAAGCGGCGTTTGTCGAAACAATGGTGAACGTGATGTGCCCTGCCGACGAGTACACGCCGAACGGCGTTGATTGCGGCCTGGCGATTTTTATTGATCGTCAATTGTCCGGAGCTTTCGGCAAGGGTGCGGGGCGCTACATGCAAGGCCCCTGGCAAGAAGGCAAGCCGGAACTCGGCCCGCAATTGCCGCTGACGCCGGAAGCGTTTTTCAGGCTTGGCGTGGAAGCGGCGAACCGGCAGTGTCAAGGCAAACTCGGAAAAACCTTTGACCAGTTGCAGCCCGCCGACGCCGACGCTTTTCTCAAGAACATTGCAGACGGCAAAGTGAAGGACGATTCCGTGCCGCTATCATCCTGGTTCAATGATTTGATTTACCCGCTGTTTTCGCAAGCCTGTTTTGCCGACCCGCTGTATGGCGGCAATAACAACAAGGTGTTCTGGAAAATGGTCGGCTATCCGGGGTTGCCGGCGACGCATACGCTAGACATGGTCAATTATCGCGGCAAACCCTACCCGGGAGCGAAAGATCCCAAGTCCATAGTTGATTTCAGCTAAAGGAACAATCAAATGCTTAAGAAACTAGACAAGCGGACGGTCGTGATCGTCGGCGGGGGACTGACTGCCGCCCTGATTTCCAGGCGATTGACGGAACAGGGTATGGACGTTGTGGTGCTGGAGCGCGGCGGTGATCATACCAACGGGGCCGAAGCCAAATTGCCGAGCCAGCGCGACGAGTTGCGTTGGGATGTGCGACAAGGCTTGGTGCAAAAATACAATGTGCAAACCTATACCTTGCGCCATTCCCGCAACGAAGCGTCGTTGCCGGTGCGCTGGATGGAAGCCTTTCTTCCCGGCGAGGGCATGGGCGGCGCGGCCAACCACTGGAATGGCCACACCTGGCGCTGGTCGGAATACGACCCGAGCTTGCGCACGCACTATGTGAGCCGTTATGGCAAGAATGCCCTTCCGGCGAATGTGCCGCTGCAGGATTGGGGCGTCACGTACAAAGAGATGGAACCTCATCACGATTTGTTTGAAAGGCTGTTCGGCCTGGCGGGCAAGGCAGGCAATATCAATGGCAAAATCCAGCCCGGCGGCAATCCGTTTGAAGCGCCGCGCCGTGGCGAATATCCGCAAAAACCGCTGGAAATGACTGAAGCCGGTCTGATCTTCAAGCAAACCGCCGAAAAGCTCGGCTACCACCCCTTCCCTACGCCGGCCGGCAACTCATCCGGCGTCTATACCAACCCGGATGGGCAAAAGCTTGGCCAATGCCAGTACTGCGGCCACTGCGAACGCTTCATATGCGAGGCGCAAGCCAAGGCCTCGCCGGAGGTATTGCTGTATCCGATGTTGAAGCAACGCAAAGGTTTTGAACTGCGCCTGTTCAGCCATGTGCTGGGGGTCAATTATGACCGCAAGGCCAAGCGCGTGACCGGCGTGCGCTACGTTGACCTGCATAGCGGGCAAGAGTATGAACAGCCCGCCGATATCGTGGTATTGGCGGCCTTCACCATGACCAACAACAAATTGCTGATGCTGGACCGCATCGGCACGCCTTACAATCCGGCGACGAACAAGGGCGTGCTCGGCAGGAATTTTTGTTATCAAACCACCTCCTCTGTGAACCTGTTCATGAAGGACCGCTGGATCAATCCGTTTCTTGCCACCGGCAGCACGGGGATGGTGATCGACGATTTTAACAACGACAATTTCGACCATACCGGCCTGGGCTTCCTCGGCGGCGGCGCGATCAGTGCCAACGTCTTCGGCGGCCGCCCCATCACGTCGCGCCGCCTTCCGCCGGGAGCGCCGCGCTGGGGTACGCAGTGGAAAAAAGCCAATGCCGACTGGTATGCACATTCATTCGGCTTGTCGGTGCAAGGCAGTTGTTACCCGCATACGGAAAATTTCCTTGACCTCGATCCTGTCTACAAGGATGCCTACGGCCAGCCGCTGGTGCGCATGACCTTTGACTGGCGCGACAATGAAATGAAGATGTCGGCCTACGTGACCAAGAAAATGGAGACAATTGCCAAAGCCATGGGCGCCGATATCGTTGGCCCCGCGACGCCGCGCAAGGGTCCGTTCGACACGCGCATCTATCAGACTACGCACATTACCGGCGGCACCCCGATGGGTATCGACCCCGCCACCAGCGTCGTCTCGCCGCGCTTGCAGCATTGGGATGCACACAATCTGTTTGTCGTCGGCGCCTCCGTGTTCCAGCACAACTCCGGTTACAACCCGACCGGCCCGCTGGCGGCGCTAGCCTTGCGTCTCGGCGATGACCTGGTGCAGTATGCGCAGCGCCCAAGAATGCTGTGAACGCAGTTTAAACATCTATTAAAAAATTTCTAGTGTCCTGTTCCGTAAGTTCGTAGCATAAAAGACGACGAGAATCGAACCGGATACTACATAGGAGTATGGGAATGAAGCGACTGAATAAAGCGGCATTGACTGCCATCCTGACGTTATCCTGGGTCGCCGCCGTCCCCGCGATGGCGCAAGACGCGACCGCGGGAAAACAGGTGTTTGCACAATGCGCCGCCTGTCACGCAGCCACTGCCACCAATGGCGTAGGACCCGGGCTGCTGGGCATAGTCGGGCGCAAGTCGGCATCGTCGCCGGGGTTCCGCTACAGCCCGGCGATGAAACGAGCCAGCCTGACCTGGGATGAGAAAACCCTGGATACCTATATCACCGATCCGCAGAAGACCATTCCCGGCAACCTGATGCCGTTTTCGGGGATTGCGGACGCCAGGCAGCGGGCGGACTTGATTGCGTATCTGAAGATGGTGAAATAGAATAAAAGACCGCGGCATAACGGTGAATAGAGATATCTGCGGGCGCTTCCGTACGCTCGCAGATATAACATGGTCGCCGCAATTCAAGCCATTCGCGCTTGCTAAACGCAACATCCCTGCGCGAGCTATGGCACATCCTCCCTATCGCTTAAAGCCTTCGGCATGCGCTTCAGTCATCGTTATCCTGATCCAAATCCCGTGGCGGCGTCAAGCCAGTAAAATCCCCGATCGCCTTTGCATCGTAAGGTCCATTTAGCTGATTGAAACCATTGCCGGCCACGTTGAGCGCACCTTGCTGAAACACGATCTGTTTGGCCGGAGTGACCTCAATCACGCGGTTGTTGAATTGATCGCTGATCAAGGTATTGCCATTCTCCAGGCGCACCGCCCGGGTTGGCAGGGGGTTAGGATTGCTGCCGGCCATCAGGTTGGTCGCGTATTCCCACACTATCGTATCGTTGGCATCTACTTCTACAATGCGGTTGTTGTTGGAATCGGTAATCAGCGTATCCCCGTTGCGCAGGCGGCTGGCAAAGGCAACGCCGCTCAATGTACCACCCGCGGTAAATTGCCTGACGATCTGGAGGCCGGTAGTGACTTCGATTGCACGATTATTGTTTTCGTCGGCGATCAGGATATGCCCATTCTCCAGTTGTTCGGCGCTGTTGGGGTTGTTCAATTGATTGTTGCCGCTGCCGCTGACGCCGGTAGTACCGTATTGCCATACCAGGCGGTGTGCACGATCGACTACGATCACACGCTGATTCGCCTGATCGGTAATGATCACGTGCATGCCGTGACGACGCTGGAATTCAGGCAGCACCGCTGCCTGCACCGGCGTATTCAACTGGTTAAAACCGGCGCCGGCAACCCCTGCCTGACCGTATTGCCAGACAATTTTTCCCTGTCGGTTCACCAGGATCACGCGGTTATCGGGGCAGCCGTTGACGGGGTCCGAGCAACCGGGCAGTGGCGGTGAACTCGGGGGAATGCCCGTGCCGGATAGTAGTGTAAAAGATCCGACGCGCTCGGCGTCGTTGATGCCGACGATACTGAGCGGTCCCGGCTGGTCCGAGCCGTTACCGAATTGCCAAACGATTTGATGCGTGCGCGGGTTGATTTCGATCGCGCGATTATTGAATTGATCTGCGATCAACAGATTAGGTCGCTCTCGATGATCTTCATCGTCAGCGGCGGCCACTCGCGGAATGGCAGCGATCAGGCCGACCAGTGCGGCACCAATGGCAAGCTTGGCGAGGTGATCGCGGTTTGCCGGCGAATGATGGAAAGGCAATATCATAGTAATCCCCTTTTATGCAGGAAAAAAACATTTCTTGGTAAATGCCGCGCACCAACAGCTTCGATTAATCCGTCCAGCAACGATGCGACAGGCGCCTGGAACATTCCTCGCATGCGAGGAAGCAAAAAAGCAATGCAATACGCATACCTCTGATTGTCCTTGGGGTGATCTTGAGAATGGAAGCGGAGTCGTGATACCGCATTGATGGCGGCGTGTCGAAGCAACCCAAGCGCAGGAATGGCTGCCCACGCTGCAGCCCCTAGCTTGAATATGCGGCAACGATTACTGCATAGCGCATCCATTGCATCGTTTCCTTCAAACCGAAGGTCTAAAACGTTCGCCGGGCCATTAAGCCGGCATCCCTGTCCATGCGAAGCGAGGCGTCACATTGACAGTCAGCATCATGAGAAGCAGCAAGAAAAAACGACAGCACTTACAAGCGAAAAAACCAGCTTCAGCAGTAAATGCCGCCTACGGTTCAAATGGTTCAATATGAGTTCTATTTATTCGATGCCTCGTTGTTCTATTGCCGTTGACCATTCCTATTATTTCAACGCAGTGCAAATTAATCGGCACAAGCCAATCAAGAGCATAAGCAAAGCGGACATATTGCTGCGTAGCCAGAGATGGTGCATCGTGGCTTACGGGTCACTTGAAGTCTAAGCGGCGCAACTCAAATGGCAAGGACTATCCGCAGCGTTGGCCGGCAGTAATTTCTGAAGGAAAAGTAACGAAAGAGGTTATGGGAAATTCATGTGCACATATAATCAAATCAACTGGCATTGAAACTGTTTCATAACGGATAAATCATGTTTATCCGTTATCACCCGGATTTGATTGGCAGATCGGATGCTTTACGTGCACGCTCAATTGCGAAAGGCGAAATCATGAAAACCACTCCACCAATTGGAATCTGCAGCTTCCAAAACCTTAAACCAGGCAATTTGTTTTACACCGCCAAGCGCCACCAAAGGGAGGGCGACGATGCCGTGATTGGCATCAGGGGCGCGATGCCGGAAGGCGCCATGCTAGTTCCAGTCGCGTTAATACTGCGCAAGACTGGCGAACATCGGCAATTTAGATTGATGGAATTTGCTGAAATAAGCACGCAAGCGGTCGATCTTGGCTCGGCATGGACACTGAAAATATCTACCGATCCGACCCAAAGAATCGCGCTCGACTATGCTCCGGACGATACGCAGCTGGTCGCCATCGAGAATAAAGGCGGCACCGCCGACCTTTACTTCAAAGGAATCTGGACTGCCCCTGACAGCCGCCAGGATAGTATGCTGGTCAAGTTGTCGGATGGAACGGTCGATTTTGCACACAGGTTTCCACCTGAACGAATACATATCAAGTCCTGGAAAATCTATGTCAAGGACGATGGATTCGAGCCGCAACTCGTGTTTGACTCGCTTGCCCAATAATTTGAGCCGCCTTATTGAACACCCTCTGCACGACGAGCGCCGTCGCGCCTGAATTGGCCGCCCACAAAGGCCGCTTCAGGCTTGGTCGGAGATGGCTCACAAGCGGGTTACAAGCGCGCGAAATCGTAATACTGATTTCACGCTGCAATATTTGTAGCAGGTCGCTACTGCCCTCAAATCCGTGGGCCTGTCCCCAACGTCAATTCAGGGAGCAAATTTCTTCCAGTGTAGCGAGCCTGCGTTTGGTCTCGCGCACGTAAGGGTTGCTTTGGTCCCAGGCATAGCCGGCCAATATCGAACATATCATGCGTCGTATTTCCGGCAACTGCCCTTCCTTGAAAATAATGTCCTGGAACGCACCCGAATACCAGGATTCGACAAAAGCCCTGAAAGTGTCCACGCCTTGCTTCAGCGGGGCGCCATATTCACTCTGCCAATCAACGGTTTCACCCGCAAACTGTCGCTGCAGCAGGCCCGCCGCCATGCTTGCGGATTTAAAGGCGATGGTAACGCCTGAAGAGAATACCGGATCCAAAAATTCCCCGGCATTCCCCAACAATGCGTAGCCAGGCCCCCAGAGCGACTTGACATTGGCGGAATACCCGACGATTTGCCGTGCCGGAGTATCCCAAGCGGCATTCGACAGCAAGCGCCGCAAGGAAGGGTCTTCATTGACCAAAGCCTGCAAGCGCTCGGTTTCAGATCCCTGGTATTGGGCCAGAAATTCCGTTTCAGCAACCACGCCCAATGAGCAGCGTCCATTGGCAAACGGTATCAACCAATACCAGACATCACGGTGTTCAGGATGAACGGTAACCCTGATCTTGTTTCTATCAAATCCGGCCAGCGGAATGCCGTCTTCCACGTGCGTAAAAATGGCGCCGCGAACGGGGAAATTCGAAGGCGACTCCAGTTTCAGCAAGCGTGGCAGGATACGGCCGAAGCCGCTGGCATCCAGGAGAAAACCGGCCTCAATGACATATTCAACGCCTTCCGGATTTTTCACCACAACACGCGGTTTGTCCGTATCAACATCCACGCTGACGACTTCGTGCCGATATCTGACTTCTGCGCCCTGCCGCTCTGCCTCCTTCGCGAGCACGTGGTCGAAATGAGCACGTTGCACTTGGTAAGTGGTGCCCCAGCCTTGGGAAAATTGATCGCGAAAATCGAAATCCGTGAAGCGTTCTCCCCTGACGAACGCGGCGCCGTTCTTATACTGAAAACCGGCCTCTACCACAGCCCGCAACATTCCCGCCTGCTCCAGATACTCCATACTTTGCGGCAACAGGCTTTCGCCAATGCTGAAACGTGGGAATTGCTCACGCTCAATCACGACAACGTGCCGCCCTTGCCGCCGCAGCAACGCTGCAGCAACAGAACCTGCCGGGCCGGCGCCGATGATCAGCACTTCGCAATTTTCATTTTTTTGGCTCATGGTCATCCTATTTTCTGCCTTGTTTTGTTTATACCAACTCGATGCCAGATAAAGCAAACCGCTAATTCCAAATCCAGCTCCAAAGGCCGGGCAAGCGAACCTTCTGTGATGCATCGCTGACGGAACGGGCGATAGCAGCTCGCTCCAAAGCGGCACGATCATCATAAAATGGCTTGGCGGCAGTCGGCATGTTCAACTCACGTGCGCTATCGGCCAATATCTGCAGGTATTCTTGCATGTGGCGCGCAGTGTAGCGATTGATATCGTGGAAAGTGACGATCACCGGTATGCTGCCGTCGACCGCTGGCAGCGCGCCAAGCGCTATCTGCTCACGCACTTCGGCAAGCTGTCGCAACATGCTGGAGCGCCTCCGCAAGCTGAAATTGACTCCCCAAATCTTGCCGTCGTTTGCGCTCAAGTCAGTCAGCACCATGTGCAACCCATGCCGCTGGTATTCTGCAACAGTACGCTGATCGTAACTCCAGAACGGCGGTCGCACCAGCGATGGCGCGCTGCCGGTAACGGCGCGGATATCGGCTATGCCGTCGTTCAGGGACTGGGTAAATACCTCTGGACTAAGATAACGATGATTGTCATGCCCGGAAGTGGCGGTATGAAAACCCAGCACATGCCCTGCACTATATTCGCGTTGCATGAATTCACTCCCCAATGCCGCGCCGCCTGCATCGCCTGCACGTGTTTGCAAAAAGAAAATTGCCTTGATACCGGGTTGCAGCGGATTATTCGCAAGGTCGTCCAGTATGGATTGCGTCGGGCTATTTTCTTTGGTAGCGACAGGGCCGTCATCGAAAGTCAGCAAAAATCGGATCGGCAATTGATTTACAGGCAAGCCAGGCAGGGTGGCGGCTTCATGCACAGGCGTCGCCGAGCATGCCGACAATCCCAGGAGCAGTCCTATTGCCGCCAAGAAACCAAAAATGTTCGGCAACTTACTTGTTGCATTGGTGAACCAGATGAAAACATGATGCATAGGACGAATGCTGCTGAAATAGGGAATGTTCAAGTGAAAAACCGTCGGAAGCGTCTGGCGGGGTCAAACAGGCATCATCTTAGCAGCATTTCCTTTGAATTCAGGCGCAAAACCTCCTTATTAGCCCTGTCGCCGGACGCGGACATAGACGGGAAGTCTAAAATTCGTCACAATATAGGCCATAACAAGCCATAAGTGGCTAACATCTTCAGGCTGGTAACCTAGAACCGCAGACCATCCTCCAAATTATCGGTAGCCGCCCGTTTTTTCAGGGGCTATCCTATTTTTACAGCAAAACAATGAATGAACAGCAAACAACGGAAGCAGAATTGGCAGAGTTGGTAGTACAGGTATTGAATCTGGAAATAAAACCCCAAGACATTAACCCAGCGCAATCCCTGGTTGAAGATCTCGGACTCGATTCACTGGATGTGCTCGAAATCGCCTTGACCGTGTCAAAAAAATACGGTGTAAAGCTGCGTTCGGACAACGAAAACAACAAGCAAATTTTCTCTTCACTGGCAAGCTTGGCGCAACATATCAACCAAGAGCGCGTTAAATAGGCGCGGGTTACCGCTTATAAAATTCATGCGGACCAAGGCTATTGTCAAGTTCGTGACGACAGCGCTGGTTTTGTCGTATCCATTCCTTACACACTGGATTCTGCCGCATTGGCAGACCGCCCCCGCTTTTGCGCTGATGCTGCCGCCGACGATACTGAACGCCCTGCTGGCCTGGGTATTTGGACGCACGCTGATGCGTGGGCGAGAACCGATGATCAGCATGTTCGCCAGGATGGAACATGCAGCTATCAGCAAGCAGGAAAATGCCGAGTTGCCGCAGGATCTGATCGCTTACACCCGCACACTGACCAAAATCTGGAGCAGCCTGTTCGTGGCCATGGCGCTGGTTTCCGCATCGCTTGCATGGTCCGGCCTGCACGCATGGTGGGCACTGTTTACTGGTCTCATTAGCTATGTATTAATGGGCCTGCTGTTTTTAGGTGAATACATGTTTCGACGTTTCCGTTTTACGCAATATCCGCACGCCAACCCATTTCAGTTTGTCTTGTCGTTGATAAAATCGGGCCCTATCTGGATGCGCGGTAAATGATGCCGGCGCTTTCACAACAGGCTTTGCCGCTGATCCGGCACTTTCCGGCCGGCAGTCCGCTGGCCCTGGGCAACGAGGCAGTCAGCCCTACCCAGTTCATCGCCCTGGCGCGCAAGCTGGCAAGCCGCTTACCGGATTGCCAGCATGTGATCAATTTGTGCGACGACCGCTATAACTTCCTGCTCGGCTTTGCGGCGGCCTTGATCGCC
>DATHMC010000374.1:0-15788 GCA_035487495.1 Undibacterium sp. | reverse complement strand
TGTGAAGAAGGTATAAGCTTGCGGCGCTGTTCCTGGTGACGCGCTGGGTATCGCCGCTGCTGGTCCTGGTGGCGATGCTGGAGGGCTGGGCGTGTTCTAGTTGATGCCGGCGTGGGTCGGCATGGCGCCGAAACCTGCGGCAATGGGTTGAGCTGCTTTAGTTCAACCGCTGCCGCATAACAACCGGCCCAAGCGGTAATTTCGTCGCCTTTTGATTTATCCAATCGCACATTAGAAAAAGTCAGGCCTTTCGTATGTCCACAATCCTTCGCGCACTACGAGCCGATATAACCACGCTTTCGGTTGACGTCGTCGTCAATGCAGCTAACTCGTCATTGCTTGGCGGGGGCGGCGTTGATGGCGCCATTCATCGGGCGGCCGGGCCCGAACTGGTGCACGAGTGCCGTCTGTTGGGCGGTTGTAAGACTGGGGAGGCCAAAGTCACGAAAGGCTATCGCCTGCCAGGTACATCATTCATACGGCGGGTCCGGTGTGGCGCGGCGGCGCCAACGATGAGCCTGAGCTACTGGCTTCCTGTTATCGTCGGTCCATCGAGTTAGCGGCCTCGAAAGGCGCCTCCTCAATCGCGTTTCCAGGCATCAGTACCGGCATCTACGGCTATCCTGTCGCGCTCGCCGCAAAGGTGGCAATTTCGAGCGTCCGCGAGAGAAGCAGGGAGTTCCCGTCTATTCAAGAGATCATCTTCTGCTGCTTCTCCGCAGAAGACCTGCTTGTTTATGAAGGCATCCTTAGTGAGGCGGCAACGTAGCCACGCCATTGCGCGGCCTTGCCTTCGCCAGCAAGACATAGAGGAATGAACTGCCATCGCTTGCATGGGCAGCCGTAGATAACCCCGCGCCCAAACGCGGCGATGCTATTCCGCATCCGGTGGAATGCAATGTAGGCATGCAGGATCTCACCATTTTTTTGATTTGGAGCGGTTTGAAAAATGAAAACGTATCAGGGAAGTTGTCATTGCGGCGCAGTTCGTTTTGAAGCGGACATTGACTTGGGCCAGCAAACATTGCGATGCAACTGCTCGTTCTGCACGAAAATTCGATGCTGGGCGACGATGGTGGCTCCGGAGTCGTTCCGCTTAACCGCAGGCGAAGTCGATTTGAGCGAGTATCAATTCGAACCGAAAATTGAACGACATTTCTTCTGCAAGCACTGCGGGGTGCGGCCGTTCGGGATTGGCAATTCGCCCAGACATGGCAAGTTCTATGGCGTGAGCGTCGCGTGCCTGGACAACGCCGCCATCGACGAACTCGCCAATGCTCCCATTACTTATGTGGACGGCCGTAACGATCATTGGAGTTCACCTCCAGCCCAGACAGGGCACCTCTAAATTGGACTGGGAGGCAAGTTGCGGAATGCTGTTGCCAAAAAATAATCGCGTAATTGCGAGACAGGCATCGTATGTTTTGCATGCGATGTAACTTACCTTTGAGAGTTTGTATCAAAGTGTGAAAGTTGGTTTTTTTTCGGCGGCATATCGCTTACATTGCCCCCTGTGTTCAACATAAGCTTAAGTGTCATGAAGTCATCCGGGGATATCCAAGCCAACGGAATCGCTATGCAGGCCGCGCTCGATCACCATGCGGCGGGACGGCTGGAGCAGGCCGAAGATCTATATTGCCAGATCTTGAGCGTCGATCAAAACAATCCCCAGGCGCTGTGTCTATACGGCTTGCTCGAACATCAGTGCGGGCATGGCGAGCGCGCCCTGACGCTGATGCGGGCGGCCGTGGCATTGGCGCCCGACGATGCCATGTGGCTGACAATGCTGGCCAACGTCCTGCGAGATCAGCGCCGTTATACCGAAGCGGTGGAGATCTATCGGCGCGCCCTGCAGGTACAGAGTGCGGACCCGCATACGGGCTTCAATCTCGGCAGCGTGCTACAGCAATTGCAGCGCTACGCCGAAGCCGTCGCTTGCTACCGCCAGTTGTTGGCGCTTCATCCTGATTTTCCTGAGGCGCATAATGATCTTGGCGTGGCGTTGATGGCATTGCAGCACTACGATCAGGCCGCTGCCAGTTTTCAGCAGGCTTTGCGCCTGCGGCCGGAGTACGGCGAGGCCTGGAATAATCTGGGCGTCGTCTATAAAAATCAAAATGAATACGACGTCGCGGTCACCTGTTACCAGACGGCCTTGGCGTCTCAGCCCGGATACGCCAAGGCCATGTTCAACCTGGGAACGATTCATTTTCTCCAGAAAGATCACGACCAGGCATTGGAATGGTATCGCGCTTCGCTGCAGATCGATGCGGAACAGGTCGAGGCGCATCAGAATGTTGCCGCCATATTGCTCGACCGCGGCGAATTGGAGGCCGCTCAGTTCCACCGGGATTGCGCCTATCGCCGTCAGGCGGTGTTTATCGATCATGCCGAAACGGCGCTGAAGACCGTGCTGGTCTTATGGGCCGCCGGCAAGGGTAATATCCCCATCGATTTTTTGTGGCCGAAAGCCAGCTATACGCGCATCGTTTGTATGATGGAATATGTGAGCAATGAGCAGATGCTGGCTTTGCCTGCTTACGATCTGGTGTTTAATGCGATCGGCGATGCCGATGTGACCGGCCCAACGGAGGCTGCCGTAATGCGCTTTCTCAGCCACTGCAGCAAACCTGTATTGAATGCGCCGGCGCAAGTGCTGGCGACGGCACGCGACCGCATCGCGCAGCTGTTCGCAGCCGTGCCTCTGGCGGTCTGTCCGCCCACGCTGCGCTGCGCCACGCCGCAGTTCAAGCAACAAGTGCTGCAAGCAGCGTCCCTGGCGTTTCCGCTGATCGTCCGTCCGGGGGGCTCTCATGGCGGTGATCATCTGCTCAGATTGGATTCGGCGGAAGAACTGCAGGCTTTGTCTCTGTTTCAATCTGAAGTGTATTACGCCAGCAATTACGTCGATTATCGTTCGCCCGACGGCTTTTTCCGCAAATACCGCATGGCCTTTGTCGACCGTCAGATTTACCCTTACCATCTGGCAATCAGTCCGCACTGGATAGTCCATTACGAAACGGCGGAAATGCTTACAACAGAATGGAAACGCGCGGAGGAGCGTGAATTCCTGCAGGATCCGACGCGGGTGTTGGGCGCGCGCGCTTACGCCGCGATACAACAGTTGGCGCGTGCCATGGATCTGGATTTTTGCGGCGTCGATTTCAGCTTGCTGCCGGACGGCCGGGTGCTGGTGTTTGAAGCAAACGCGACCATGCTGATCCACCCTGAGGACCCGATGGGCATACTGCATTACAAGAACTCGTATGTCCAGGCGATTTTCTCGGCCTTCAACCGCAAGGTGGCGCAGCTAACGGCATAAGGCGTCGCGGCATTAAGGCTGTAACGGTGGCGCCCATTCCTGCGCTGCCTGGTGGACCCGGGCGATTTTCTCCTGACTCGTTTGGCGCGCCATGTAATCGCGGCATAGCGCAGGACGGGCGGCACTTCACGCTTACATGGGGTCTCGTGACGGGACTCCTGGACAAGGAAAACCTTTGCTCGGAATTGCAGACTTACAGATTGTTGCAATTCTCATCAAGGGACTGTCATCCGCTTCGCGGGTAGTCACGTTTTTGGACTCAGGGCGACATGGTAGCGTCCAAAAAAATCGAGAACTTAATTCATTTAAGGAAAAGAACATGAAAGCCAAAATCATACTCACCGCACTGGTCGCCGCATTTTCAATGTCGGCATTTGCTCAAACACCCGCTAGCAATCCGGTAGCTCAAGTCAAGCAAGACAACCAAGATATACGCCACGATAATCGTGATATTCACAAAGACAAGCGCGATATCAGCAAAGATAAGAAAGAAATCGCGCAAGACCGGCAGGCGCGCAATGCAGATCAACGAGCAGAAGACCGAGATATTAAAAACGGGAACATGGTCGGCGCCGAAAAAATGGAGAAACGTCGCGAGCACGAGCAGCGCGAGATCAACCATGAAAAACATGACCTAAGCAAAGACGGGAAAGATTTGCACAATGACCGTAAAGACCGCAATCAAGATGTAAAGCAGCGCAACGCTGAGGCCGCCCAGATCAAGTAATGCAGCGCGCGCTGAACAAAGAATAGCGAAGCGGGGCGCCGAAACAAAAAAGCTTCTTCTTCGATGGCTCAAGAATCTGTCTTGAGCCATTTTTTATGCGCCAAGCGCAGATTTGCCTTCTGCATCGAAATTGCCTCAGGCCCGCCGGTTTATCCGCGTCGAGATACGGCAGATTGACCTTCAATCTCGCTTTTGGATATCGAGAAATGATATGCCGCGGTGTTGAATTCCTGGAATTCATTTCGGCAATACCAGTGAGATGCGTTCTAATTATTTGGCGAAGGATTCCGGGTATACATAAGGGATATATCAATCTCGAAACATGGGACGTCCAGCCTGAGTTTGATACCGCGAGGACGGATTTAGCCGACCAAAATTTTCCAGAATCGCCGCACAAACGGACGTTAGCTCATGGCATTGAACACGCCACAAATATTGTCATGAGCTGGATTTGTTGATAATATGGTAATCTTATTGCAACACTTTCGCGCATTGTGCGCCATTTCCAAAACAGGAATTTATGCGCTCAAGCTATTTCGTCGTTTCATCGCTTCTGTTGTGTGCGACCCTTGCCGCGCCAGCATGCGCTCAGACACAAGCTCACGCTGAACCTTCAAGCTCTCCTACCCGCGAAGACCTGGCACGGTGGAAGATGGAGGTTCTCGATAAATACAATCACGTGTCCTTTTTCGATATCGACGGCAAGCCCATCGCCGAGGCGGCCTTTATGCAAGTGCTGATGGAGAAACGCAGCGGATTCAAGATGAAATCAATCGGGGCGGAACAAAATCGCACTATTAGTGTTGAATTAAGGCTCATGAGCGAGCAAGAAACAAGGGAAACACGTTCCTCACAGCCATGATTGAGTTGTAAATCCAAACGACCGCATTGGTGCAAGATATTATTTCTACGACAGGCGCAAACCGGCAATAGCGGCCAACCATGCTCAATTTTTTAAAGGTCATTGAATGTCGCTGATTCATCATAAAAAATTGCCCGGGCATTCAACGCTCTTGTCTGGCAGAGCTCCACCGGACGACGTCGGTTTCAGGTCTGACCAACTTCAGATTTGGTACAACAACACGGATGAGAGCTGGGTCGGCGACGGCGAGATACCTCACTTTCACACCTCAAGCGACGAATGCTTCATCGTGCTCAAAGGAGCAATTGAGGTCGAGGTAGAAGGAACACGGACCATTATCGGCGAAAGGGAATTTTGCTTCTTCCCGGTTGGCGTGTACCACGCGGTCACCAAAGTATTCCCCCCAGTTGAAACCTTGATGTTGCGAGCACCTTCAGTCAAAGACAAGGTGTATCAGGCTCGGCCAAAGGATAGCGAATAGCGGCTTGGGGAGCCTGGAGTTGGCGGCAACCGCCAGCCAGGAGTGGACGGTCGACAACATCGAATAAACTAATGGCAACTCACTTTAATATCAAAATCCATCATATGTCATCTTGCCTACGCGCTCTAATTTTTGTAATTTCGTCAGTGTTCATAGCGTTTCCAGCGGCCGCCATAAATATGGATTTATCTAGACTTGTGGCTGAAGACCAAAATGACCGCAGGAATTCGGAGGTTCGTGGAGGAGATTTAAGCCCTCAGACAGTTGGCGAAAGAGACAGGATTAGAAGGAGCGCCGTGAAGGAAATGCTGGTAGAGGGGAAAATCTCAGCGGCGGTGGATTTTGAGAATGCAGCGCTTATCATGCAGCACGGGGGAACTTCTGACGATTTTCAGCTAGCCAATTCCCTTGCCACTGTCGCCGTCGCTATGGAACCAGATCGTCAATTGGCAAGTTGGCTCATCGCCGCCACGCTGGATAGATTTTTACTTTCAAGGGGAAAACCACAATGGTATGGTACCCAATTCGCAAGAGCGAAAAATGGTGAAAAGCCCAAACTCATGCCGTTTGATCCTAGCGCGGTAAGTGACGCTGAGAGAGCCGCGAAGCATATCCCGCTAGCATCGGAACTTTTGAAAGAGGCTGAATAGTGAATTCTCAGCGAGTCGCATGCCCGTGACCTGTCACTGCAGGTGCCTCGATTACGGCACTAAAACGACCGCTTCGGAGACGCACGACGGACCGCAATAGGGCGCAAGGTCGTCGGTTGCGACAAACATAAGCCGGCCAAGAACGAACCGTCGAATAGGTTTCCAATTGTGACTATTTTCCCGGAAAGACGAGAGACAAAATTGATGGCCCCGCATGAATTGGAAGGGGAGTGGCTTGCAGCTTTGCCGACTCAGAAAAAGATGCTATTTCTTGCGTCGCTTAGCCATGAGTTGACGATTGCAGGTCGCAGCAGCTACAAACCGCAGACCGAAGAGCTGGAAAAACCAAGTCGGCTTCGGAGGATTAATGAAATCCAGCACAGAGTGGCATCTTGTCTTTGCCAGCTGATTACGGGGCAAATGAGCTTCGAAAAATCAATTGCTCATTGGGTTTTACAACAAGACGACGAAGAGTTTGCAGATTTGCTGAGTTGGTCGTGGGAACACGCGAAAGAGCGCACGGCGAAATGGGACCAGGCTGCAGGTTGAACTAGGGTGGCGGATACGCACTGAAAGGAGTCGGCTATGCACCGCACTTGCGACGCCAAGCTTCTTTGCGTTTAGAATATCCTTCAATTCGACAAGGCGAGACTGGCGATGGCTAAGCGGCTGATGATAGAGGGGCGAGTGCAGGGTGTCGGTTATCGCGCTTCCTTTGCCTACAAGGCGGATGCTCTGGGCCTTTCCGGCTGGGTGCGCAATTGCCGGGATGGTTCGGTGGAAGCCTGCGTTCATGGCGAAGCGGCGGCGATAGAGGCCATCATCCTTTGGGCAAGGCGGGGCCCGCCCGCCGCCCAGGTACGTAATGTCACCATCGAGGATGCTGGAGAGCCGGCACCTTCGGATGGGGTATTTAAGATTTTGCCGACGCGGTGAATCATCCAACATCCGGAGCCGGGCCGCAAGACCAGGCAGGCTGGGTCATGGGCACAAAATTGTGCAGATTGACTCATTCCATGAGGACGGCGTGGCACTTAAGGAAGCCATTTCCGGCTTGACGAAAGGGGTGAGTCCACAGGTATGAGCGGCCCATTGTTCTTGGCCCTTCAACTGACTTACGCAGCCATGGCATCACTATTTAAGCGGGAGGCGATCATAGGATATGGACCTACAACAGCCTCCAGGTGTTGACGAAGTCTCGCAATATCGCGATCAACGTTTGCCTGTTTCATGACGTCGTGACAGGAAAACGACGGGAGGACTTCTGCACCACAAAATTTGTAGTTGGCAGTATTGCCTACGAAAATTTCATCGACTGATTTTCCTTGAAACAGAAACTGCTTCGTATCGTCGAATGCTTCTTTCGGGGCATTCCATGTGAGGGAAAGCATGTATTTCTTGCCTTGCATCTTCCCACCAGTACCGTACTGCTTGTTCGGGTCTTGCCGGGTGCGCCCGTCGTCGATCAGCAAACTTTGTTGAATGAGACCAGCCGTGAACACTTCGTCGACGTATCTCTTGTATATCCACGGCATCCCGAACCAATACACCGGTGATTGCAGAATGATGATGTCTGCCCAGACGTGCTTTTGCACTTCAGCATCGACATCATAGCCTTCCTCGATGGCTGTTTGTCTGACTTCGTAGCCTCGCTTCTCCATTTCTTCCTTGATGATTCTGGCCGTGGTCTTGTTCAGCCCACCGGTGGAAATGCCTTGATAGAGCTGGTGCGAGTTAAGTATTAGTACATTTTTCATCGTTGATCCTATGTGGTTGCCACGTATAAATGCGTGTTCAAGTCGTTGTTTGGTGACCGCCATTGTGAACCCACCAGTAACAAACACGTTTGCCAGATCTGATCTTGTTATTGCCTGATTCGATGAGTTCCTGATAAATCTGGAAACCAGACTAGTCGATGATGCTAGACTGGGATTTGACGACTATTCCTGCAAAGACGACATGAAATTAGGATACAGAATGCCTTTGGTGAATGGGAACGAACTTGCCCAACTGGTAGGTAGTATTGCCCAAACCGATGGCGATTTCACTACGCAAATCCCGGCGCTGACGATTTATCGTCGCAGTGCAGCCAGCGCCCCGATGCCATGCATCTACGGTCTGGGTTTGGGTATCACAGTACAAGGCGGCAAGCGTGTCACGCTTGGCGCTGAGATCTTTGACTATGGACCGGGACAATCGCTCGTCACGTCGGTTGACCTGCCGGTAGTGTCTTATGTTACGCGTGCCAATCCCGCCGAACCTTATCTGGGGGTGCGTCTTGAATTGGATAGCCGTGCCATTGCCCAGGTTGCTGCCGGGATGGATTTTTTGGCGCCGCTCAAGGCCATATCCTCGCGGGCGATGTCCGTCGTGGCACTGGATGAAGGCCTGCTGGATGCAGTGACTCGGCTGATCAGGCTTTTGGATGAACCGCACCTGGCTCCACTCATCATGCCGCTGATCCAGCAGGAGATTATCGTCCGGCTGTTGAATGGCGGGCATGGGCCGACGCTGCTCCATCTTGTTACGGCAGGTTCTCCGGGCCAGCAGATTACCAAGGTAATCGCCTGGTTGAAGCTGCACTTTACGGACGATATGTCCATCGATGATCTGGCTACCAAAGCACACATGAGTCCGTCCACCTTTCGCCAGCACTTTCGCGCGGTAGCCGGCATGAGTCCCTTGCAGTATTTGAAGCATCTGCGCTTGCAGGACGCCCGGCAGCTGATGCTTAACGAAGATCTCGATGCCAGCAGTGCTGCAGTGCGTGTCGGCTACGAGAGTGCCTCGCAGTTCAGTCGCGAATACACCCGCCTGTTTGGAGCGCCGCCACTACGGGACATCAAACGGTTGCGGGGATCGTATTGAGGAAATTGAACGACATGTTGGCCATAAATGGCTTTCTGCTGGCGTTCAGGCGGCTCCTGATAAGCTTATTTTTCGGCGATAAAACCTTGAAAGAAGCAAGATAAACGTCAAAAGCGGCAAGCTCATCCCGTTGGCCTATGAAAGTTCTCGACACGCTGGTCTTGCGTCACGCGTTGGGCTCGCAAGCAGAGGCCCTGCCTTAGTGTTCGTCACCGTTGCACGTACTTAGAACTCCTCGTCTCTGTCGCCTGGCTCGCCGGTGTACAAACGATGTTGCCACGATCACTGAAACCCCTCCGCCTGATTGCGCCAGTTGATGTGCTCCGCTCAATCACTATGACAACCCACCACATCCGCCAATGCCTGGAACAGCCGTGGCGGGTCTTCGGCAATGCGGTGACAAACATATAAAAACCACTCGCTCCCGTACACAATGTATTGGCGCGTCGGGAAACCCAGCTCCCGCATGCGGGCAGACTGTGCTGGTCCCAGGCCCAGCAAGGTCTCGAACTCGAAATGCTTGGTCGGCAAGTCTTGTGATTGAATGAAGGCATGCGCCCATTCAAGCTGTTGGCTGTCGTGCGTGCCAATCGAGCACTCATGCCCGCTTGCCAGCAGCGTTTGCGTATGCTCGCGAAATGCCGCGGTCAAGCCGTCGCTCACCCGAGGGTGGGCGAGCGATTCGGGCTCGTCGTAGGCGCCTTTGACCAAACGGATTTTGCCGGGTCGTTGCAGGGCACTTTGAATGTCGGCGGCAGTGCGCAACAGGCGTGCCTGCAAGGTGATGCCCACATTGTCGAATTGCCGGCACAGCTCGGCATGTGCGGCAAGAATCGCATCCGTGCGCTCCGAGCCTTCCATGCTGATAATGACTTCGCGGCCAATGGCGCGCGCGGCCGCGGCAATTTTTGCGGTGTTCGCAATGCCTAGCGCCGGATCAACGGCAAGGCCGATATGCGAAAGATCAAGCGAAATGGTGCAGTTCAGGCCATGCGCTTGTATTGCTGCGACTAACTCCAGGAAATGTTCCGTCTCGGCCGCTGCCTTGGCCTCGTTGCGCGTGCTCTCTCCCATATAGTCCGCAGTGGCGGCGTGGCCAAGCGCATTGACCTTTTGTATCGTCTGGATGCACTGCGCCAAGGTGCTGCCGCCGATGTATCGGTCAGCCGCGCGTTTGAGGATTCCAAATAACACGGGATCGTTTTCTATTTGTGCTTTGAGTCCCTCGTTGCGGGCGATTTTTCTTAGCGCGTCTGCCGCCAGCAGCGGTAATTTTTCAGACGTTGATTGCGCGCCAAAAAGGCTTGTGGGTGTGACCATTGCTTTATTTCCTCGTTATTTTTTTCTTCCGCCACCTGGATTGCGAGCCGCTGTGTCGACACAATCGACGCCACGTAATGAGTGTTCGCGCTGGACCATCAAGGCACTTTTAATGGGAAGTATTATCGCATTTCGGATGAGTTTTTGCCTGGTTGCGGGGCAGCAGTTTTTTCGGTGCGAGTTGCCCGGCCGCCTGCTATCGAAGAAGGCGTGGAGCGGGATCTATGGTGGGTTGCATCCATCGGTTGACAACAAAAGGAGCTTGTGGCAATGTCACTGCATGACAACCAAATGCACATACGCTCATTCCATTATTGGCGCCATTCGACGAATGGTGGTTTAGCGTATTGTATTGATGTTGCTAAAGCCGCCCACCGAGGCGGTTTTTTTTCGTGCTGCCTCGTAGGCGTTAATTGACCTATCAGGAGCTAATATGCAAAATCCCATGAATACCCTTGTGCCTTGCGAAGAGTCGGGCCACATGCCGACCCTGCACCTTGTATGCGGGAAGATTGCCGCTGGAAAATCGACACTGACCAAGCGCCTGGCGATGGCCCCAAACACGGTGTTGATTTGCGAGGACGAATGGCTTGGCCAACTGTACCCGGGCGAAATTTCCTCTCTACAGGATTACGTTCGCTTGACGGCGAGGCTGCGTCAAATTATGGGAAAACACATTGAAGGCATGCTGCGTGCAGGGATTTCTGTCGTCCTGGATTTTCCGGCAAACACTCCTGCTACGCGGAAATGGATGCGCGAGATATTCATCAATGCGGGTTCCGCGCATGCCCTTCACTATTTGGATGTATCAGACGAGCAGTGCAAAGCTCGCCTACGTCAGCGCAACCAGGGAGGCGCTCATCAATTCAATACAAGTGACGCGGAGTTCGACGAAATAACAAAATATTTTGTACCGCCGTCCATCGAAGAGGGCTTTTTCGTTATTAAGGAGAAATGATGAAGATGCTGGGCGTTGACGCTTGCCGGACAGACGAATGAGCGGTTGCCTTTGGGCGGCCGTTGAGCCGCCCATATTGCTTCAAGGCCGTAAGGTGAATGCGCAACCAGCCTCGGCGCCGGCCTGAATTGGCGGAGCGGCTGCAGCGACAGATCAGCCGCATTGACGTCCATCTCAGCGGCAAGCGCGGGCGCGGATATCAAGCTTGCCGCGGAGATTGTCGTGAACGCCGGCGGGTGGCGGAGATGGGGCGGCAGCTAATTTCATGGCGGTAAAAATTATCCTTGCAGTGATTGGGCCACAGCCCTGATGTGGTTCCAGCGTTTCAAACAGGCAGGAAATTCAGATTCACCACGTCATTCCCGCGAAAGCGGGAATCCATTTTTTTTGCCGGAATCGACAATGGGTCCCCCTGTGTCCCTGTAGGGAAGGAACGTTCCCTTGCAAGGAAGCAGCATGCTGCTCGACATCTCCCGCTTCACCGCTTTCGCGAGGACGACGCTGTGGGGCTTGTGGCTCCTCATATTTGCGTAAGTCCTATTAGTCCGATAAAACGCCTCCGGCAGCCCGCAATGTTGCCTATCTGGCAAAGCGCCATGGTAAACTAAAAATCAGTCTAACCAGAAGAAACCACGCCTCATGAATACTGTTTTTCGCGCTCTGCTTGCTTCTTGTTTAGCGACGTTTTGCAGCCTGCCGGCAAGCGCTGCCGAAGCTGTCCCTTTCGAGGCATGGCAGTGGGATGTCAAGGCCGCCAGTCTGTTGGCGGCGCAGTCGGTAGAGGACACCAAACAAGTCTCCCGGACCCTGGAGCGGACCGGGCCGCTGATGGAGGCGGTTGCGGCGGCGCTGCCCGCGTCCGGCGTCACGCAAGCGGCGATGCTACGCTTTAACTCCGGCTGGGAAACCGTCTGGCTGCTGTACCGCACCGATAGCAAGGCGGTGCTGACCGAGTTTGCCATCCAGCCAGGCGGCCAGCCTGCCGGCGCGGTATCTCGCACCTTGATCACGCACAAGGAGCTTGCCCCTGAAAAGTGGGCGGCGCTGTTTGAGCGGTTCTCAAAATACGCGCAAAAACCGCCGACACCGGCGCTGGCCAAAGGCACCGGGATGCTACCGGGCCGGTTCTGGCCGCAAGGCTACTTGGGCGTCGTCAACATCGTCGACCATGGAAAGTCACGTAGCTATCTGCTCGCCACCGAGGATTTGGGTGAACTGCGCTTCCAAGGGCCGATCGATGAATTGCTGTGCAGGACCCTGTTCGCCGGCTTGCATTGCAGGACGGGCGCCGAAGTGGCGGACGGCTGGGTCAAGAAAGGGCTGGGTGATTTGAAGCAGCAAGAGCCGACACCGGCGCAGCAGCTCAGCATCGACGCCTGCGCTGCGGTGCAGGACGAAAAATGGGAAGAGGCCGAAGCAAAAATAAAGGCGGGCGCCGACCTGAACGGCTACCTGCGCGACGGCACTACCTGCGTCGGCCGCGCCAGGGCCAAGAAAATGCAGGCGCAGATATTGTGGCTGATCCTGCATGGCGCTGCGCCGGACAAGGCCGATATTCTGGGACGCGGGGCGGGGTAGGGGTGCCGCCCTGCATGGTCTGCCATGCGGTTCTATATGGCTCACCTTGATGTCTTTCAAATTCACGCGGAGATTCATTGCACCTATGAACGAAACAGCCAAATCGCTTTACGCTCAACTGATCCGAAATTTCAACGACGCACCGCTGGAGCGGCAGGTGCGAGAACCTCTGTATGAAACGCTATGCGCACGCCTGGCGCCCGGCACCGCGGCGCAGAAATTGGGCGCCTCCATCGATATCGTCGCACCGGGGAAACGTTCCTGTCCATACCATTTCCACTACGCGCAGGAAGAGATGTTCGTGGTGCTGGAAGGTGCGGGATCGTTTCGTGTCGCCGGCGAGATGTTGCCCATCCGCGCAGGCGATGTGATCTTCATTCCGCCTGGGCCCGATTACCCGCATCAAATCGTCAATACGTCGGCAGAGCCGTTGAAGTACCTGTCGGTGAGCACCCGCGAGACGCCCGAGGTTTGCATATACCCCGACTCGGGAAAGTTCGCAGCCATGGCGACAGCCGACGATGGACGGGAATTCAATGCCATCCAGCGAACGGATTTGAGTATGGACTATTGGGAAGGAGAGCCGTGAGGGAGAGCGTGACCGTGAATTGAATGCTGTTCAGTTAAAGTAAAAGGCAGACGGTTTTTGTCGTTCCCGCGCAGGCGGGAACCCAGTGACTTTAGTCGTACGACGCTAGGTTCCCGCCTGCGCGGGAACGACAGTCCTGGTAGGGCGTCAATAGCGCCAGCGTATTGCGCCGTATGTGAAATTCTTATTTCACTGCTATTTTTTAAATCCACGCACAATAATAGGCGCAACTTAATTTTGCCCGCATGCGGCGCAATACGCTGGCGCTATTGGCGCCCTACATGGTTTTCCTTAGAGCCTTGCATGGATGGCAGCTTGCGGCGGCTCGGGCAATGTCGAGCACCGCTGCTGCTCTGTCACCTGGCTGTTTTTGCCGTGCCGGCATCCAGGAAACCGACGCGGTCGGTGGTGGCGTTTCGGGCGTCGTCGGCGTTGATTTTCTTTTCCTTCAGCAATTGCAGCAGGGCTGCATTCATGGAGTGGCAGCCGTGGTTGGCGCCACCGGCCGCGCCGTCCATCAGCGCGCGCAGTCCGGCAATGCCGCCGGATTCGATCAGGCGCACGATGTCTGGGTTGGCGGTCAGGCATTCGGTGGCCAGGTAATAGCGCTCGCCGTCCAGCGAGGGCAGCAGCGCCTGGCACAGTACGCCGCGCAGGGCCTGGGCCAAGGCCTGTGCCTGCGGCTCGCCGTTGCCTAGCAGGCGCAGCATCTTTTGCAGGCCGAGCTCGGTCGAGCGCGCATGCAGGGACGCCAGCACCAGCGGCCCCGATTCGGCCAGCGCCAGCGCTTCTTGCGCGGTCTGCGCGTCGCGGATCTCGCCGATCACGATCACGTCCGGACGTTCGCGCAAGGCGTCCAGCGCGCCCAGGTAGTAGCTGGCAACGTCGCCGTCGAAGCCAACTTCGCGCTGGGTGACGATGCATTTGCGCTGCGGGATCAGGGTCTCGACCGGGTCTTCAATCGTGATGATGTGGCCCGAGCGCGTCTTGTTGATCTGGTCGATCATCGATGCGATGGTGGTCGACTTGCCCTGGCAGGTGTCGCCGATGATCAGCAGCAGGCCGCTGGTGAGTTTGGCAAAATCCTGCTCGCACTGGCGCAATCCCAGCTGGTCCAGCGCCAGCGGCTGGCGCGGAAAGCGGCGAATCACGCAGCCCAGGCGCTTCTTGCCCTGGAAGGTGAAGCAGTTGGCGCGGATGCGCGCGGTGTTCAGATCAATGGAGCGGTCAAAGGCGCGGTCCTGGATGCGTTCCGACCAGTTCGGCTCTATCACCTCGAAAAATTCTTCCAGCTCTTCCCTGGTGATCGGCGAATCGGTCACCGCCACCAGGCCTTTAGGCTGGCGCAGCATGATGGGGCTGTTTTGATGGATCAGGATGTCGCTAAAGTTCAGCCGTGAATTAAGCAGATGCAAAATCTGTTCGACCAGGGTGCCGAGCACCGGGTGGCCTTCGTTTTCAAGATACGACAGCGTACGAATTTGCGAGGACACCTGGGCTTCCATCATTTCTTTAATCTCCTGGTTCGAAAACACTGCTGATTATAAACTCAGTATATTTCCGTCAGGGAAAGATTTTTATTTTGTCGTATTTTGTTCAAAAAGCAAAAGCCCTGGCGCTATTTGAGTGCCGATTTGAGGGCCGTTTACAGGGACTGCGGCAGTATCGCCGCACCTCGCCAGGCAAGCCGGGGCGGCGTCGCTCACTCAGGCGCGTTGCTGCTGCCAGCGGCGGTAGCGGCGTGTCAGCTTGCGGGTGCGCAACTGGTCAAGAATCAGCGTGAAGACGGCCGAATAGCCGCTGGACGTAGCGACGCCGGCGCCAAGGGCGCGCAGGCGGCGTTTGACCAGCGCCATTCTTGCCAGCGCGGCCATGGTCTGGTTTTTCCAGGTGACGTCCGGGGACTGTGCCGTGCAATCGTCTTTTGCCCGCCAGCGTTTCGGCAAATCCGGCACCAGCGCCAAGGCTGTGGCGATGCCGGCCACCGCGACGCCGCCGGCTAGCACCTGCTCTGCAACCTCGTGGCGGCGGATACCGCCGGTCGTCATCAGTGGCATGCGGGCAATTCCGGCCAGGTCCTTGGCAAATTCCAGAAAATAGGCTTCGCGCGCCAGCGTGCGGCCGTCGGCGGTATGGCCTTGCATCGCGGGGCTTTCGTAGCTGCCGCCGGACAGTTCGACCAGGTCAACCGCCAGCTCATTCAAGTAGAGGATCACTTGCCGGGCATCGTCCTCCGAGAAGCCGCCGCGCTGGAAATCGGCGGAATTGAGTTTCACCGCCACGCAGAAGGCCGGCGACACCCGCGCCCGCACTGCGCGCACAATTTCCAGCAACAGGCGCGCGCGATTGGCCAGGCTGCCGCCCCAATCATCGTCGCGGCGATTGGTGAGGGGCGACAGGAATTGCGAGACCAGGTAGCCATGCGCGGCGTGG
>DATHMC010000373.1:0-10103 GCA_035487495.1 Undibacterium sp. | reverse complement strand
CGCAAGCTTGCGCACTTATCCTGAATTAATTTCCCTACCTCTTCATTGTTTCTATTTATGTCCGACAAATTGTTATATGCACTGGCGCGCCCTGTCCTGTTTTCCATGGATGCGGAAAATGCCCACCACTTCACGCTACCTGCGTTAAAGCGCGCCGCCGCGCTAGGGCTCACCAGGCTGGTGGCAAAACCGGCCGCCGATCCACGCACCGTAATGGGCATCACCTTTCCCAACCCGGTAGGCCTGGCGGCGGGCCTGGACAAGGATGGCGCGTTCATTGACGGCCTGGCGGCCCTGGGCTTCGGCTCGATAGAAATCGGCACCGTGACTCCGCGCGCACAAGCCGGCAACCCCAAGCCGCGCATGTTCCGCCTGCCCGCCGCAAATGCGATCATCAATCGCATGGGCTTCAACAACGGCGGCGTCGATGCGTTTGTCAACAATGTGCAGTCATCCCGCTTCTATCAGGACAAGCAAGGCGTACTCGGCCTGAACATAGGCAAGAATGCCGACACGCCGATAGAAAAAGCAGCGGAAGATTACCTGCATTGCCTGGCCAAGGTTTACCCTTACGCCAGCTATGTCACGGTCAACATTTCTTCGCCGAATACCAAGAACCTGCGCCAGTTGCAGGGCGCCAGCGAGCTGGATGCCTTGCTATCGCAATTGAAGGATGCACAGCAAAGGCTGGCGGACCAGCATAAACGCTATGTCCCGATCACGCTGAAGATCGCGCCGGATATCGATGAAGAACAAGTCAAGAATATCGCCGAAGCATTGCTCAGGCACAAGATAGACGGCGTGATCGCCACCAACACTACGATCACGCGCGATGCCGTGAAGGATTTACCCTTTGGCGCCGAAGCCGGAGGCTTGTCGGGCGCACCGGTGTTTGAGTTATCCAACAAGGTCGTCCGGGCCCTCAAGTCGGAACTGGGCGATGCCCTGCCCATCATCGGCGTGGGCGGAATTTTGTCGGGTGCGGATGCGGCAGACAAAATGGCCGCAGGCGCGTCGCTGATACAACTGTATTCCGGCCTGATTTATCGTGGGCCGGCCCTGGTCAGGGAGTGCGCAGCGGCCTTGCACAAATCCAGATAGAGTAAAGCCTTCGTTCAACCCAATTATCTTTACCATGCAAACGACTCAACTCGGCACCAGCAATCTGCAAGTCTCTAAAATCTGCCTGGGCACCATGACCTTTGGCGAACAAAATACCGAATCCGAAGCGCATAGCCAACTGGACTATGCGATAGGACGCGGCGTCAATTTCATCGATACCGCTGAGATGTACCCGGTGCAGCCGCGCGCCGAGACGCAGGGTTCGACAGAGCGCTATATCGGCACCTGGCTGAAAAAATCCGGCAAGCGCAGCGAGCTTATCCTGGCGACCAAGGCGGCCGGACCATCGCGCGGCTTCGGCTGGATACGCAACGGCAGCACCGACCTGACGCCGGACAACATCCGCGCCGCCGTCGAAACCAGCCTGCAAAGATTGCAGACCGACTATATCGACCTGTATCAATTGCACTGGCCCAGCCGCAATGCGCCCATCTTTGGCCAAAAACACTTTGACCCGGCGCTGGAACGCCCATCCGTAGCGATACAGGAGACTCTGGGTGCGCTGGATGAGCTGGTCAAGGCCGGCAAAATACGCCAGATCGGCGTCTCCAATGAAACCTCATGGGGCGTTAGCGAATTCATCAAGCATGCCGAAAAGCAGAACCAGGCGCGAATCGCCTCCATCCAGAATGCCTATAACCTGATGAATCGTAGCTTCGAGCAGGGCCTGGATGAAACCTGCTTCCGCGACCAGGTGGGCCTGCTGGCATATAGCCCGCTGGCCTTCGGACAGCTCAGCGCAAAGTACGTTGACGATGCCAAGGCGCATGGCCGCCTGACGATTTTTCCGCCAACCTGGAGCCCGCGTTACCTGCGTCCCAGCGTTTTCGCCGCAGTCAAGCGCTATGCGGAACTGGCACGCGCCAACGGCCTGACGCCAGCCCAGTTGGCGCTGGCCTGGTGCTATTCGCGCTGGTTCGTCGCCAGCACCATCATAGGCGCCACCAACCTGGCACAGTTGAAGGAAAATATCGACGCCTTCGACGTAAAATTGTCGGACGAAGTCATCAGCGCCATTAACGTAATACACGCAGAAACGAATAATCCTGCGCAATAAGAATTGATGTCCAGAGTTGGAACTCAATAGGGGCTATGCAACACGCATAGCCCCTGTTCGTAAAATCACCGCTAAGCTCGCAGTTTTATTTCTGTGCCCTGACGACGACTGGCACGTTACACAATTCTATATACCCAGCCGCATACTTATACCAATCGCCGCCGCGATTGCGCTGCGCCTCGACAATAGCCTTAAACGTCGGGGTATCGGTGCGTATCACTTCCAGGTTGGTGCGCTCAGATGCAGGCAGGTCGGCGGCAATCCGTATCGCCTTGATGGGCACCTGTTGTTCCGGCTTTTCATAGAAACCCAGCGGGCCGGTGCCGCGCGGCAGTGAAGACAGCAATTCCATGCCCTGCATCACACGCCCCACCAGGGTCACATTGCGGTCCAGATGGCGCGGTGCATGGCCTGTCACTACATACAATTCCGCTCCGCCGCCGCTGTTGGCATCGTTGTCGCGCCCCGCACCGACCATACCGTAACAGTGCGCCAGCCAGGCGCGGCCGGTTTTCGGATCGCGCCCCGCCGGAAAACCGTTCGCGTGGCCGACCTGGGGTGCATAGCCGTCCGCATCCGGCAGGCGCGTGAACGGCAAGTTCGCCGCATAGTTGACGGTAAATTCTTCCGGCAGGGTTTTCTTCGCCGTTTTGATTTCCTTTTTCTCGCTAGGGTCGCCCCATTGCACGACATAGTTATCCTGCGAGCGCAATATCACCAGGCCATCGAAGTAATTTTCCCGCACCAGCGCCTTGATATTGCCGACGTGGTTAGGCGCAAAATTGGGCGCCAGCTCTATCACCACCCGCCCCTGCGGCAAATCCAGGTACAAGGTATTTTCAATATCCAGCGGACGCCAGTCGGTGGGAACGGACGCCTTGACCAGGTCGGCCATCGTCGGCTTGCCGGCCGCCTCTTTTGCCTGCGCCATGCCAGCCGCAAAAACACCGGACAGCACCACTCCCGCAATCAAGCCGCGCATGCCAGAACAAACTTTGTAAGCTTGCATCAAAGACTCCTTTTCTTGTCGTGACTTGTCCACGATGATTGTTTATGATGAATGCAAAATAAATACAACAATGGCAACGTTACGCGAGCAGGACAAATTTGTCCATATGGCGCACCGAAACAGGAGAGCACAATGATGCAAAGACGGCGCATGCTTTTGCTGGCGGCACAGTTGGCACAATTGGCGTTGCTGGGCGCCTGCACTTCTCCGGCCATGCTCAACCCGGCAGCCGACGCAACCCCCCCGCTAGTCTTTGTGCACGGCAATGGCGACACCGCCGCATTGTGGCAAACCACGCTATGGCGCTATGAGTCGAACGGCTGGCCGCGCGAGCGCCTGTATGCAATCGACTTTCCGTATCCGCTGGCGCGCGATGAAGACAACAAAGCCCAGGCGGGACGCTCTTCCAGCACCGAGCAGATGGCTTATCTGCAGGCCGAAGTGGAAAAGGTGCTCCAAGCCACCGGTGCCGATAAAGTTGTGCTGATCGCCAACTCGCGCGGCGGCAATGCCGTGCGCAACCTGATATTGACGGAATATAGGACAGGGCCAGGCGCAGTCAAAGTAAGTCATGCGGTTCTTGGCGGCACGCCGAATCACGGCGTGTGGGCAATCCAGGGCCTGCGTGAGGCAAACGAATTTGCAGGCACCGGCCCCTTCTTGACGATGCTGAATGCGCCGAAGAACGAAGCCGGCGACGAAGTGAGCGGGCCGGTAAAGTGGATGACGATACGCTCGGACAACAACGACAAGTACGCGCAGCCGGACGGCGTCTGGATGGGGGCCAAAGGCACGCCGACCAACATCAGTTACGCAGGCCCTGAATTGAAAGGCGCCAGCAACATCGTCATTGCCGGCATAGACCACAGGGAAACCTCATATAGCCCTGCGGCTTTCGCGGCAACTTACAAATTCATTACCGGCGTAGCTCCCGCCACCACCAATATCAAGCCCGAGTCGCGCATACGCCTGGGCGGCAAAGTGAGCGGCCTGGGCGTGAATCCCAACGATGCGGCATCCGGCAACTTCCCAGACAATTTACCGCTGCCGGGCGCGCGGTTGGAAATCTATGCAGTAGCCTCCAGCCAGGACCAAGAACCCGGCTCCCGCATCGGAGCGGCCGTGTATACCAAACAGATCGCCAGCGATGGGCTTTGGGGGCCCTTCGAGGCACAACCCGGCACCTGCTACGAGTTCGTGATTTCAGCACCTGGTTATGCGATTACGCATATCTACCGCAGCCCCTTTCCCCGTTCCAGCAATATCATTCACCTGCGCGCCGAAAGGATAGCCGACGGCGACAAGGATGCAAAGGCCATCGTGATGTTGACGCGCCCGCGCGGCTACCTGGATGCGGCGCGCGACAAGATGCTATTCGATGGAAAAATGCCGCCAGGCCTGCCGCCGTCCGGCGCCGACCTCTCCGCCAGCAAGCTGAAGCTGGCGAGCAGTGAGCAACGCAGCATCAGCGCAGAATTCAATGGAGAAAAAGTATCAGGGCTTACCTGGGATGCCAGCCGGGGGCATCTGGTGTTCCTGGAAATCAGCCAATGATGCAAAAACGGGCATTACCCGCGGGAGGTCAAGCCGGCTTACTAACGGTTTACCGGTTTGCTGCACTGGGCGTCTTTAAAAGGACCCATGGACATTTCCCAGCCATCGCCAGGGGAGGTTTGCGAGCAAACGGTGAAGTCATTGAATTTGCTGCGCCAACGGTACCAGGCAGCCGGTGCCGCCGACACGGCGGAAACCGCCACTGTCAGCGCCACTCCTGCTGCTAATGCTGTCAGGCCGATTTTCATGCGGACGCCAGGTCAAACGGCAGTTTGCGCAGGCGCTTGCCGGTCAGCTTGGCGATCGCATTCGCATAGGCCGGGGCCAGCGGCGGCAGGCCCGGCTCCCCCATGCCTGAAGGCGGGTCTTCAGACTGCACGATGTGCACGGCGATCTTCGGCATTTCATTCATCCTAGCCACCGTATAGTCGCTGAAATTTTGCTGCTCGACCACGCCGTCCTTCAGCGTAATAGCCGCGCCGGGCAAGGTGGTGCCAAAACCCATCAGGGCCGCACCCTGCGCCTGCGCCTCGATAGTCATCGGGTTGATGGCGCGGTTGCAGTGTATCCCGGCAGTGACGCTATGCAGTTTAGGCACGCCCTTGGTCACCGAAGCCTCCACCACGTAGGCGACCACAGTGCCGAACGATTCATGCACCGCCACACCCCAGGCATGCCCCTTCGGCAATGCCTTTTTGCCATAACCCGATTTGCCGACCGCGAGGTCCAGCGCCGCCAGGTGGCGCGGATGCTTGTCGCCGATTAGCTTTTTGCGATAAGCGACCGGGTCCATCTTCGCCATTTGGGCGGCCTCATCGATCAGGGTTTCCATTACAAAAGCCGTGTGGGTAGAGCCCACCGAACGCCACCACAGCACCGGCACATTGGCCTTCACATTGTGCACCGACAGCTTCATCGGTACCTCGTACGGCTCGCCCATGCCCTCCACCATCGTGCTGTCGACGCCGTTCTTGATCCCGAAAGCTTCAAACGGCGTGCCGGTCAGAATAGATTGGCCGACGATCGCATGGTTCCAGGCGATGATATTGCCCTTGCTGTCCAGCCCGATTTCAGCCCGGTGCACATGGGAGGGACGATAGTAGCCGCCCTTGATGTCATCCTCGCGGCTCCAGATCACTTTCAGCGGGGCACTCTTGCCGCTGGCGCGATACGCCTTGGCGATATTGCTCGCCTCCACCAAGTAGTCCGAGGTCGGCACCGCCCTGCGCCCAAAACCGCCGCCGGCCATCATTGTGTTTAAAGTGACTTTTTCCACCGGCAGGCCGCAAGTGCGTGCGATCGCTCCCTGGTCAACGGTCTGGAACTGGGTGCCCGCCCATACCGTGCAAGAGTCTGCCGTCAGGTCTATCGTGCAATTCAGCGGCTCCATCGGCGCATGCGCCAGATACGGGAATTGGTACTCCGCCGTAATTTTTCTAGGCGCTGCCGCCAGCCTGGAAACGTCGGCATCTTTCGCCACTACACCTGGCTGTTTTGCCAGTTCCTTGAAAGCAACCAATTGCTGGTCGCTGCTGACTTTTTCCACGCCGCCGGTATCCCAGTTGATTTGCAATGCATCGCGCCCCTGCTTGGCGGGCCAGTAGCCGCTGGCTATCACCGCCACGCCCTGGCCGCCGCGATCGGTGACCACCTGCAGTACGTCGATCACGCCGGGGATGGCCTTGGCCTTGACGGCGTCGAAGCTCTTCACCTTGGCGCCGAACACCGGCGGCCTGGCGACCACGGCCACCTTCATGCCCGGCAAGCTGAAGTCGATGCCGAACTGCTGGGTGCCGCTGGACTTGGCGCGCACATCCAGGCGCGGCGTCGGCTTGCCTATGAATTTAAAATCTTTCGCATCTTTAAGCGCGACTTTCTGCGGCACCGGCAATTGCATCGCGGAATTTGCCAGCGAGCCATAGCTGGCCGACTGGCCCGCAGGACCCAGCACCATGCCCCTGGAGGTTTTGCAATCTTCCGGTTTGACTTGCCATTGCTGCGCCGCTGCCGCTATCAGCATCGCGCGCGCCCTGGCGCCGATTTCGCGGTACTGCATATATGAATGTGCAACAGAGCCGGAGCCGCCGGTTATTTGCATGCCGAAAGCCGGGTCCTTGTAGGCGTCGCCGGCCGGCGCCAGTTCACCGCGTACCTGCGACCAGTCGGCGTCCAGTTCTTCCGCCAGCAACATAGGCAGGCTGGTATGCACGCCCTGGCCGAACTCCAGGCGATTGACGGCAATCGTCACGGTATTGTCTGGCGCGATCCGCAAAAAGGCATTCGGTGCGGACACCGGCGCGGCCGGCGCCTGGGCATTGGCAAAGCGTCCGCCGCCGACCGGCAAGTAAAAACCCAGCACCAGGCCGCCGCCGATGACGCCGGAAGCCTTCAAAAAGCGGCGGCGCGACAATTCGGGCGTAGCTAACGCCAGCGGGCCCGGAGTATTCATCCATTCAGTACGCATCATTTTTCCCCTTTACCGGTGATTGATGTTACTCAGCCCGCTCAGGCCAATGCCTTGGAGGCGTCCTTGATCGCGGCCCGTATCCTTTGATAGGTGCCGCAACGGCAGATATTGCCGCTCATCGCGTCATCGATATCCTTGTCGGACGGACTTTTGTTGGCTTTCAACAGCGCCGTCGCGCTCATCACCTGGCCGCTCTGGCAATAGCCGCATTGCGGTACATCGTTCTTGACCCAGGCGTCCTGCACCGCTTTGCCCACAGTATCCGCAGACATCGCTTCTATCGTCGTGATCTTCTGGCCGACCGCGGCTGAAATCGGGGTGACGCAAGAGCGTATCGGCTGGCCATTCAGATGCACGGTACAGGCACCGCACAACGCAGCGCCGCAACCGAATTTGGTACCTGTCATTTGCAGGCTATCGCGCAGGGTCCACAAGATAGGCGTGGATGGGTCGACGTCCACCTGAGTATCGCGACCATTGATATTGAGTGTGACCATCTCGTGCTCCCGTAGATAGGTTGGCTGAGGGCATGCCGCAAAAAGAGATAGTGCGGCGGTTCCGCTTGCTAGAAATTTGCGCTGCTGCCGGAGCGGCTTGTTTCCGGATGTTTGATCAGGAGGCAGGACCGGCAATTGCAAAAAGAAATATAGCTCATTTTCGACATGCATGTTGGCGCCCAGATCAAAACACTTATATCGATATGCGTTTATATACGTTTTTTTCCGCTCAGCATGCTGTTACCCTTTTTTTGGCAGGCCCTGACCGCCTGCAGACGGGCAGCCACCCCTTGCATGAATGCATGCTGGCTGCCTGAATCCCCACTCACCTTTATGAAGCATTCTCGGCAGACCACATATGAGCAACGAACTTACGCAAGCACAGCTAAGGTTTGCACCGAAATTCCCCTGGCGGGGCTTCCTGCCGGGTTATGCAACAGTGCAGAATGGCGCCGCTGTCAAAGCTTTGAGCGGATTTGTACTGGCCTGGGCAATCCTGCTCCTGATCCTCAAAGGGTTGCCCTTGCCTGCCGGCATGACCGCTCCCGGCAAGGCAACGCTGGCTGTCATGGCCTGGTCCGCCATCATCTGGATCTTCGAGGCGCTGCCGGTAGCAGTATCGGGGCTGCTGATCCCTATGCTGCTGGTGCTGTCCAATGCCATTCCCGGTTTAGCCAAGGCCGCCGGCGGCTTCACCAATCCTGTCGTCTTCCTGTGCCTGGTCGCCTTCATTTTTTCCGCCATCATGCAGACAACCGGCCTGGACAGGCGCATCGCACTGGGCATACTGGACAAGGTCAAGGTCAAGACCGTCAACGGCTTGATCTGGACCATGTTTGGCGTGAACCTGGTGTTGTGCTTTATCGTGCCGGCCGCGAACGCCCGCGCCGCAACGCTGCTGCCGGTGGTCAATGGCCTGACCGGCTTCTTCGGCGACAGCGAACGGGAACGCAACGCCAAGAAGGCCATCGTCATACAAACGCTGGTATACGGCTCCATGATCAGCGGCATGTGCATCCTGACCGCCCACCTGCCCAACCTGGTATTGAGCGGCTTGTTCAGCAGCGAACTGAAGCTGAATATTTCCTACCTGAACTGGTTGAAGCTGCAATGGCCTTATCTGGGCATGTTCCTGCTGACGCAGTGGTGGGTGCAATATTACTTCCGCACGCGCCGCCTTGCCGTACCAGGCGGTCAGGAAACGATACAGGCAGAGAAGCAGGCCTTGCCCAGGGCCGGCAAGCAGGACAAATCGATACTCGTCGTCTTCGGCCTGGTCGCCATCTTCTGGGCCACCGAGCAATGGCATAAATTGCCTACCGACGTTATCGCCTTGCTGGGGCTGGCCGCGATTTTCACACCCGGCCTGCTGCAAATCAAATGGAAGGACATCCAGGACCGCACCATGTGGGGCACCGTGCTCCTGCTGGCGGGCGCCTTGTCGATCTCGTCGGCCATCAGCAGCACCGGCCTGGCGCAATGGCTGGCAGCGCAGATACAGGCTATCGCGCAAGGCCATCCCTGGTGGGGCATTTTACTGATCGTGATGCTGGGCACCCATGTGATACGCCTGGGCATGCTGTCGAATGTCGCGGCCGTCACCATGCTGGCCCCTGTGCTGCTGGCATTGGCGCCCAAGCTGGGCCTGCATCCGGTTGCTTTCACGATACTGGTGGCGGACACCGACAGCTTCGCCTATATCTTGCCGACGCAAATTACCGCAGCGGTCATCGCCTACGGCAGCGGCGCCTTTACGACAGAAGACTATGCGAAGGTCGGCGTGGTTTCCGTATTGATCGCAGTTGCCTACGGCATCGTCGTAATGGCCCCCTGGTACGCCTTGCTTGGTATTCCCTTGTGGAATCCGGCAGCACCATGGCCATTTTGATTCCATATTCCATCATCCCGGAGCATCCGCCATGACCAAACACGACCCCGCCGCAGCCGACGACTATGCACTCCTGCGCGACAAGCTGGGACTGCACTACGCGCCGCAAGGCCTGTATCTGAAAAACAAGCAATTGCCCTTCGTCGGCAGCGTCACATGCAATGTGGAACGCGTGGAAGCCGGCAGCTGGCATGAGATCGTGCTCGACTATGAAGTCGGCGCCTCCGGACTGGCCGACGGCGCTTGGTTCAAGGCCACCTTCAAGTTTTATTCCGACTGGGCCATATTCCAGACCAGCGATCCGGTTGCGGCCAATTTCGTTTCGGCAGAATACCAGGCCGGCGCGCTGGTTCCTGGGCAAAGTCCAGCTACCGTGCAATCACTGAGCGTGCGCTTCGACCAGAAAGGCCACGAAAGACCGTTCCAGAAGGCGATCATTGTCGACATCGTGGACGGCTACCTGAACGCCGGCGACCACATCATCATCCGGCTGGGAGACCGGCGCGGCG
>DATHMC010000372.1:0-10489 GCA_035487495.1 Undibacterium sp. | reverse complement strand
CATGTCGTTGGCGACCTATGCCAGCCATCGCTTCGGCTTCAACAAGGAAGATGAAATCACGGTGGTATTTTGCGGTTCCAAGAAGAGCCTCGCCAGCGGCGTGCCCATGGCCAAGGTGCTGTTTGCCGGCAATTCGGTTGGCATGGTATTACTGCCGCTGATGTTATTCCACCAGCTGCAATTGATGGTATGCGCAGTGCTGGCACAAAAATATGCGGCCCGCGCGGTAAAGTGAGCAGAGCGGTGGGGGCCAGATAAAACCGGACGCCATTCCGCAAGCAACCAAAAACGTCGCACCGGATCATTTCCGGTGCGGCGTTTTTTCATGCGTCAAACTTATTCCTGTCCCACCTGCAGGATCAGCTTGCCGAAATTTTTGCCCTCGAACAGCATCAGCAAGGTGCTGGGGAAATTTTCCAGGCCTTGGACGATATCTTCACGCGTCTGGAATTTTCCTTGCGCCATCCACTTGCCCATCTCTGCCGCAGCTTCCGCATAGCGTGCCGCATAATCGAAAACGACGATGCCTTCCATGCGGGCGCGATTCACCAGCAGGGACAGGTAGTTGGCCGGGCCTTTGACCGGCGTCGTATTGTTGTATTGAGAGATCGCGCCGCAGATGATGATGCGTGCTTTCATATTGATGCGCGTCAGCACGGTATCCAGGATTTCGCCGCCCACGTTATCAAAATAGACGTCGACGCCATTCGGGCAATGCTGCTTCAGGCCATCCTTGACTGAGCCGCCCTTGTAATCGATACAGGCGTCAAAGCCGAGTTCATTCACCACGAAATCGCACTTATCCTTGCCGCCTGCAATACCCACCACGCGGCAACCTTTTTGTTTGGCGACCTGGCCGACGGTCTGGCCTACCGCGCCGGCGGCACCCGACACCACTACCGTCTCGCCCGCCTTGGGCATGCCCACATCGAGCAAGCCGAAATAGGCGGTCATGCCTGGCATGCCGAGTGCATTCAGATATTTAGGCAGGGGCGCCAGCTTAGGGTCCACTTTATAAAAGGCCGCAGTCTTGTCGTCGGCGGACCCGACCCAATAGTTTTGCACTCCGGTGCCACCCGATACATAGTCGCCTACCGCAAATTTGGGGGATTTGGAGGCAATGACTTTGCCTACGCCGCCGGCGCGCATCACTTCATCGATAGCGACCGGGCGGATATAGGACTTGCCTTCATTCATCCAACCGCGCATCGCCGGGTCCAGCGACAGGTAGATGCTTTGAACGACAATCTCACCGTCAACGATGTCGCGCACGGGCTCTGTCGTGACGGACCAGTCGCTGTTTTTCGGCATGCCCACAGGGCGCGCGGCGAGGCGGAATTGCTTGTTGACGAGGGCGTTTGTCATATTGTCTCCTGGATGATTTGAATAATTGCGGCGGTACTCGATTGTGCCCAGTGGGGCGTCAAGGTGCTTCACTATACATTATTTAGAACGATCGTGCTTTTTGCTTGAGTTCCTGCATGTTGATTTTGCTATTGCCAAGGCAGCAATGCACTTCCTGCTAGGTATTAGCGCTATTGGCATGAGACAATTGGAAGTTAAGTATTTCTATATTCCGCAAAATAATATTCGCTTTCAGCATCGAATCAGGCAATGATTTGACATAAGAACACCATTATGCACCCAGAATACATACTCACCCTGTCTTGCCCAGACCAAAGAGGCATCGTCCATAAGGTTTCCGGCTTTTTAGTCCAGCACGGCTGCAATATTATCGATTCGGCCCAGTTCGGCGATGCGCAGTCAAAACTGTTCTTCATGCGCGTCCATTTTTCTGCCGAAGACGCGCAGATAGGGGATGCCGCCTTGAGGGCCGAATTTGCCGCGCTCGGCGGCGATATGCAAATGCGGTGGCAACTGCATGACGCACATCACAAGCCGCGCGTGATGCTGATGGTCTCTAAAATAGGCCATTGCCTGAACGACCTGCTGTTCCGCTATAAGAGCGGCTTGCTGCCGGTAGAGATCAGGGCCATCGTTTCCAACCACACGGATTTCTACCAACTGGCGGCCAGCTATAACATTCCTTTCCATCATCTGCCGCTGGCGGCCGGGGCAAAGGCCGACGCCAAGCGCGTGCAGGAGCAAAAGGTGCTGGACATCGCCGCCGACAATGAAATCGAACTGGTAGTGCTGGCGCGCTACATGCAAATCCTGTCGCCGGAAATGTGCAATGCGCTGACCGGCAAGGCCATCAATATCCACCATTCCTTTTTGCCCAGCTTTAAAGGGGCAAAGCCGTATTACCAGGCTCACGAGCGCGGCGTGAAGCTGATCGGCGCCACCGCCCACTTTGTGACCGGCGACCTGGACGAAGGTCCCATTATCGAGCAGGATGTGGAGCGCGTCGATCATGCGATGGCGCCGGATACGCTGACTGCGATAGGCCGCGACGTGGAATGCGTGGTACTGGCGCGCGCCGTCAAATGGTTTGTCGAGCATAGGATATTGCTGAATGGGCACAAGACTGTCGTCTTTAAATAGGCCGTAGCACGCTGGCATTCATATAAAAATCAAACCAAGAAGCATGAGAAATCTGAATACGTCTTTATCGGCCCATGCGGCCAAGCAGGGCAATTAGCATCATGGCATTAAAATCAATTATCTATAAAGCCGATCTGAGCATCGCCGACATGGATCGCGGCTACTATGCGGAACATAGCTTGACCATCGCCCGCCATCCGTCCGAGACCGATGAACGGATGATGGTCAGACTACTGGCGTTTGCGATACACGCGAGCGAAACCCTGAGTTTTGCCAAGGGCTTATCTGATGTGGAAGAGCCTGACCTGTGGCAAAAAGACTATACCGAGGCGATACAGCTATGGGTGGAAGCCGGCCAGCCGGACGACCGGCGCCTGCTGAAGGCTTGCGGCAGGTCGGAGAAGGTCGTTGTGTATAGCTATTCCAGCACCAGCGACATCTGGTGGAAGCAGATGAACAGCCGCCTGGACCGGGCGAAGAACCTGAAGGTGATGAATGTGCCGGCAGCCACCAGCCAGGCGCTGGAAAAGCTGGCGCAGCGCAATATGCAGCTGCAATGCACGATACAGGATGGGCAGATCTGGCTGACAGCCGGCGAAGAGTCGGTACAGGTGGACCTGGAAACCTTCAAGGCGGAAGGCTAGCGTTTCGTCACCGGTTTGGCGGGCAAGCTGGCGGA
Source organism: Undibacterium sp. (assembly GCA_035487495.1). Lineage (GTDB taxonomy): Bacteria > Pseudomonadota > Gammaproteobacteria > Burkholderiales > Burkholderiaceae_D > Undibacterium. The sequence continues at coordinate 7,305 of DATHMC010000372.1, read as the reverse complement.
TTCCATTTCACTAATCCGTTCCAGCAGCAGGTCGGCAACTTGCCAGCTGGACGGCTGCCATGCATGTACCACGGGGATATGTACGATATCATCCGCGCCATCCACCTGCACTTCAGAGAATGAGACTATGCAGTCATTGTCTTCATCGCCGAACGGGCTGAGCCTGCCTTTGATGCCCCTATTGCCTATCATCACGGTCGTCGGCACGGAAGCCGCAGGTATCGCCCGCATGCGTTCTTCCGAAGCCAGCAACTGGCCGCAATCGCCGGTAAACAAACGGTAGACAAAAAATTTCTGCAGCCTCCTGGCCAGGCGGGAAGGGCTGGTCGGCGAACCCAGCAGGAATAAGCGGCGCGGCAGGCGCGTGCCCTCGGGCAGTGTGACGATTGCCGCCCTGAGCAGTACGCCGCCGAGTGAATGCCCCAGCACCGCATATTCGCCTCCGGCAGCGATCACCTGCAATTTTTTGCTCAGGCGGCGGCGTATCGCATCGAAACTTTCCAGCGCCACCGAATAGTGGAAGCTGTCAAATACATGGCCGTGCTGCTGCAGCCGGATGCGGATGGGAAAACCCGATACCGGCGAGCGTCCCATGCCGTGTACGTACAGGATGCGCATCTTGTTCCTTCTCTCAGCGCTCTACCCAAGTAATGGGAGCGGGCAATCTCTTCGAGCTCAGCTCCAGATGAATCACCCTTCTATTCGAGGGCTTGGCGGCCTTGGAAGAAGAGTGTAATAGCAGCGGTTTCATCAATAGTAAATCGCCAGCCTGAACATTGCAGCTTATTGATATCTTATCCCTTTGCAAAGACTGAATTTTTTCGGAATTTAACTTTCCCAGCAAATGGCTGCCAGGAATAACTCTCAGCGCACCATTGTTTTCGTCCGCACCATCCAGTGCGAACCTCAAAGTCAGGATGGATTCAAGAATTTCCACTGGAGGTTCGACGTAATAAGTGTCGTCTTTGCAGGTCCATTTTGAATATTCAGCCACATCGGCTTTTTGATTTACGGCAATCGACAAATCCTGATGCCACGGCACCAGCCAGTTGTGAGCATGATTTTTATTGAAGAACAGGCTTCTGACTGGAGTAGCCCCAGAATACCCCAGTCCTGCAAGCAAGTTATTCAACTTTGAGTTGAATAGGGCGCCCCTGATATCGGGTAGGCGGCCCAGGAGGTTTCTGACGCCATATCGGGCCGAAACAGGCTCGCAACAATGCAATAGCGAGTGCAGCTCTCCCATGTCGAGGAAGCTCTTCACTATTGCATAACCGTTTTCCTCAAGGCCTGAGTGCATATTCGTTAGAATACTTAAGCAGCCAATACCCGACGCAGCCACGCGCCGATGTCGTCGATCTCTTCCTGGCAGACCGAGTGCTGCATCATGTACTCATGCCATTCCACCTTGTATCCCATCGAAGTCAGCAGGTCGCGCGATTGCTCGGCGCGCTGGATCTGGATCACCGGATCGCCGCGGCCGTGCGCCAGGAAGACAGGGGTATCCTGGTTGGCCGCGCTACGCTCGGCAGCAGCCACTTCGCGCAACGGTACGTAGCCAGACAGGCACAGCAGGCCCGTCAGTTTTTCCGGATAGCGCAAACCGGTCTGCAAAGTCATGGCGCAACCTTGCGAGAAGCCCGCCAGGATGATGCGCTCGGCCGGAATGCCGCGCGATTTCTCGCGTTCTATCAATTGCTCTATGGACTTCTGCGAAGCACGCAGGCCGCCTTCATCTTCACGCCGGGCGATATCCGTTCCCAGGATGTCGTACCAGGCACGCATCACGTAGCCGCCATTGATAGTGACCGGCATGACGGGGGCGTTCGGGAAGACGAAGCGGATGCCGGGGCATCCGCTCAGGTTCAGTTCATTGACGATGGGCACAAAGTCATTGCCGTCCGCACCCAGGCCGTGCATCCAGATAACGGAGACGGAAGGGTTGGGGCTGCTTTCCAGTTCTATGGTGTCGAGTAATTGATTCATGGTTTTGAACGTAAGAGGATATAAATTTTTGTCGAGGAAATAATTGCCAGGCAAGGCAGCCAGATCGTCAGCAGTTCAGACTTGACGACCTCCCAGCCTCGCGCCGTCAAGAAATTACGCAGGCCGATAGGTGATACGCGGATAAATTGCTCGGGGAAGAAGTAGCGTTCCTGCGAAATCGGCCAAAAAAATTCCACGCCCAGGCCACCCGTTGTCAAGGCATCCAAGGCGCCGTGAGATGCTGTCGCAACAAAAATAAACGCGAATACCCTGATTACGCTCACCCGCCAATACTTGGAGAAACCTGCTAGTACAACAGCGACTCCTGCGGCAAAGATCAAGGAATGCGTAAATCCCCGGTGCCCGAACTGCGATTCATAGGCGACGCCAAATTTGAACATGATGACATCCAAATCGGGAATCATCGCGCACAGCATGCCCGCTACTATCAATCGCCACGAATACCGCTCCCTGCTCAAAATGATGCCCAGCGTAAGCGGTATCACAGCATGCGAAATAACGGTCGCCATTTATTTTGGACGCACCGCCGACTTTGGCCGAAACGCCTTGCAAACAGCTTCGTTGGTTTCTATGTAAGGTCCGCCTATCAAGTCTATGCAATAGGGCACGGCGGCAAAAATACCGGACACCAGTTGCTTGCCGTCCGCATCCTTCAGGCCTTCCAGCGTTTCCTTGATGGATTTTGGCTGGCCCGGCAGGTTCAGGATCAGCGCTGCATGCCCAGGCGTTTCGCGGATTACCGCCACTTGCCGGGACAGGATGGCGGTCGGGACGAATTGCAGGCTGACCTGGCGCATTTGCTCGCCGAAACCCGGCATTTCCTTGGTCGCGACTGCCAATGTCGCTTCAGGCGTCACGTCACGTCGGGACGGCCCGGTACCGCCGGTCGTGATGACCAGATCGCACAGGCAGTTGTCCACGAGTTCTTTCAGGGCTTGCTCTATGGCCGGACGCTCATCGGCGATAAGCCGCGTTTCCATGGTCCAGGGGGTGCTGAGCGCCTGGCCGAACCATTCCTGCAAAGCGGGCAGGCCCTGGTCCTGGTAAACGCCGCTGGAGGCGCGGTCGGAGATCGACACCAGGCCGATCTTCAGGCTTGTTACAGGTGCGTCGCCGGCTTGCCGCTGATTTGCCTCACTCGTCATCTTGCTCGGCATCCTCATCTTCGTCGTCATCGCCGCCGGCATTTCTGGCCGCCGAGACTTGCTTCAGAATCTGGAATATTTCGCGATAGGCCTTAGGCGGCTTGTTTTCGGCCTGTTCCTTGCGCGCATTGCGGATCAGGGTACGCAGATGCTGTACGTCTAGCTCCGGATTTTCCTCCAGCAACTCGGTCAGGGCATTGCCATCCGTCAACAATTTTTCACGCCTACGCTCCAGCGCGTGCATCGCTGCAGTATCGGATTTGGACAAGCCTTTCCAGCTATCCAGGGTTTTCTGGATGGCGGCAATCTCATCTTCATCGAGCGTGCGCATTTTTTTGCCGACATACTGCATCTGGCGACGGCGTCCTTCATGATCCTTGATTTGCTGGCATTCCAGGATGGCGTCACGCACGTCTTCCGGCATGGGTACCCGTTTGACCCTGTCACGGGGTTGCTCGACCAATTCCTGGCCAAGCTTTTGCAGTGCGGTCATTTCGCGCTTTAATTGCGATTTGGAAGGACGATCGTACTCTTGTTCGAACTCATTGGACTGGAAGCCCACCGAGCCTCTATTTGGATTTGGCATATTTCTGGCGCCTTTATTCTATAAACTTATTGAAACGACTGCTATGATACCCTCTTTATCCGTACACCCCAAATTACACAGCCTATGAGCCAACCAGTTTTCACCCATACCCAGGATCAATTGAAGCAAATTGCGCAGGACGTATTGCGGTTTGCACGTGAAAAAGGGGCCTCTGACGCCGCCGTGGAAGTCAGCGAAGGCGGCGGCTTGTCTGTCAGCGTGCGCAAGGGTAAGGTCGAGACCATAGAGCAAAACAAGGATAAGGGCATAGGCGTGACCGTGTACATCGGTCAAAAACGCGGCAATGCCAGCACGTCCGATTTTTCGCAACAATCCCTGCAGGCCACCGTCGAGGCTGCTTACAATATCGCCCGCTTTACCGCGGAAGACGATTGCGCCGGCCTGCCGGAAGCAGACTTGCTGGAAATGCATCCCAGGGATCTGAAGCTATGCTACCCATGGCTGATTTCAGCGGAAGAGGCGATACAGATTGCCACCCGCACCGAAGCTGCGGCATTTTCAGTGGACAAACGCATAACAAACAGCGAAGGCGCCGGCGTGCACGTGCAGCAATCGCATTTTATTTCTGCCAACTCGCGCGGTTTTATCGGCGGTTATCCGTTTTCTCGCCATACTATTTCGGTCGCGCCTATCGCCGGCAAGGGCGCGCGCATGCAGCGCGATGACTGGTATTCGTCGGTGCGCAATGCGAAAAACCTGGCAAAGCCGGAAGAAATCGGCGTCTATGCGGCGCAACGCGCTTTGGCGCGATTGAATGCGCGCAAACTGGACACGCGCAAATGCCCAGTGCTGTTTGAGGCGCCGCTGGCAGCGGGCCTGCTGGGCGCTTTCGTGCAGGCAGTCTCCGGCGGCGCGCTCTATCGCAAGTCTACGTTCCTGCTGGATACCTTAGGCAGCCAGATTTTCCCATCGCATATACAGATTGCCGAAGACCCGCATGTGGTTGGCGCGGTAGGCTCTTCCCCGTTTGATGATGAGGGCGTCAAGACCCGGAGCCGCGACGTCGTTGCGAATGGCGTGCTGCAAGGCTACTTCCTGTCCTGCTATTCCGCCCGCAAGCTGGGCATGCAAACCACGGGCAATGCCGGCGGCTCGCATAACCTGGCGCTGACTTCATCGCTGACCAAACGCACCGACAACTTCAAGGCCATGTTGAAAAAGCTCGATACCGGTCTGCTGGTGACCGAATTGATGGGGCAGGGCACCAATTATGTGACCGGCGATTACTCGCGTGGCGCATCCGGCTTCTGGGTGGAGAACGGCGAAATTCAATACCCGGTGGAAGAAATCACGATTGCCGGCAACATGAAGGAGATGTTCCACCAGATCGCCGCCATCGGCGCGGATGCCCTGATACGCGGCACCAAGGAAACCGGTTCCATACTGATTGAAAACATGACCGTAGCCGGTAGCTGATTCCATGCAAGCGGGCGGCAAATGCATTTTGCGTGCGCCGAGCACTATATGAGCTTCACTGGACAAACTACCAGTATGGCCGATAATGGAATGACGGACCTGCTCGCCAGCGGCACGGTAATAATGTAGAGAAACTGCGGTGCGGGCAGTCGTTTACCTGACGAGGTGCCGCAATGCCCAATATCCATACAACATCATTTCTGATCAAATTGGCGGCCGCCATCTGCGTCCTGCTTGCCGTGCCCGCGCCGCGCGCATCGGAGCACTCGGCTATCGTCGACACCGGACAGGTCGTTGAGGCCATGCAACGTCACGCTATCATCTGGGATACGCGTAGCGCCGCCGACTACAAATTGGGGCATATACCGGACGCAGTTAATATCGATGACATCGGCGTAGTGTTGCGAGATGAAAACACCGAGGACTACATTGCTCTGGAGAAAATCGAAAGGCTGTTAAGCGCCGCCGGGATAGACCCAAGCAAGGAGATCATCGTGTACGGCGATAAGGCGAGTCCCTATGTTTACTTCGGCCTTGTGACCTTGCAGTACCTGAATGCCGCAAATGCCAGAATTTACCATGGCGGCATCGACGACTGGAGAGCCGCCGGCCGCCCGGTTTCGAACGCCGCAAGCCAGCTCCCGCCTGTCGCATTGAAATTGACGACCAATCCCGCGCTTCTCGTCGATACTGCCGAGGTTGTGAAAAAACTCCATGACCCCAGAGTACAAATCGTCGATGCCCGCACGCCCAAGGAATACCGGGGCGAGGATATCCGCGCAATTCGCGGAGGCCATATTCCTGGCGCAATCCCGGTACACTATATGGAAAACTGGGTCGATCCGGAAACACCGGGCAAGCTGGAGAAAAAATTAGCCAGCAACAAGGATGGGATGAATTTGAAATCGCGTGAGCAACTCCAATCCCTGTATTCCAAATTGGATCCGGATAAAGAGACCATAGTCTATTGCCAGAGCGGCATCCGCGCTTCGGAAACAGCGACTATCCTGAAGGACCTGGGCTTTAAGGACGTGAAGGTTTACGATTCCTCGTGGCTGGGCTACGGAAATACGCTGGACGCGCCTGCCGAGAACGTGACATTTTTCAACCTCGGCCTTTTGCAGGGAAAACTCAATGCAATGCAAAAGCGGATCGATAAACTCGAAAAAGAAGTGGCTAAAGAAAATGCCGCCAAATAGGCTGCGCCTCAATTAAAAGCAGGAGCATTTCAGCGGCGCGGGTTCTATGTCACGCCATTTGCGGGCGCAATAAGGGCAGCCTGGACAAGCGCAGCGAAATAAACAGGCTCAGCCCCAGCAGCACGGCCAGCGTCGCCACTACCCCATTCCAGCCGTCGATTTTCCAGACCAAGCCTGAGCAGGAGCCTATCAGGCTGGACCCCAGATAGTAAAAAAACAGGTACAGTGCTGAGGCCAGCGCCTGCGGCGGCTGGGCGCGGCGGCCCACCCAACTGCTGGTGATCGAGTGTCCGCCGAAGAAGCCGAACGTGAACAACGCAATACCGGCAATAATCATCAATAGTCCATTGGCGATCGTCAATAACAGGCCGAACAGCATCACCGCAATCAGTATCCACAATACCCGGCGGCGGCCGAACTTGTCGGCCAGCTTGCCCGACCAGACCGAGCTGAATATGCCTATCAAATACAGGGCCGAGATCGCGCCAACCGCACTTTGGCGCAGGCCGAATTCCGGGGAGAGCAGACGATAGCTGATGTAGTTATACAGGCTGACGAAACAACCCATCAGCAGGAAGCCGATCACGAAAAACCGCGGCAGGCCCTCATCCCTGAAATGCTTGCGTATCGCAGCCGGCATTGCTGCAAAACTCAACTGGCGCTTGCTGAAATTTTTCGAAGCGGGAAGGCTGCGCAGGAATTCCGCTGCAGCCGCCAGGCCGGCCACGCCGACGATCAGCAAGGCCGTGCGCCAGCTCAGATGGTCGCTGAGTACCGAAGCCACCACGCGGCCCGTCATACCGCCGAACGCGCTGCCGCCTATGTACAGGCCCATCGCATAGCCGAGCGACTTGGGCTCTATCTCTTCACTCAGGTAGGCCATTGCAACCGCAGGCAAGCCGGCCAGCACGATGCCGAGCAAGGCTCTGCA
>DATHMC010000371.1:0-11758 GCA_035487495.1 Undibacterium sp. | reverse complement strand
CTTCCCGCGTGTCTTTGGCCTGTTTCTCTTCCAGTGCGATCTGGGCTGCCGTCTTGGTGGAAGCCTGGTCCATCCACTTGGTCACATCGGCGGACTGATCGGTATGGCGGATCGCATTTTTCACCAGCCCAGTGGGTTTGGCTGCCTCGGTTTCAGGTGCTGATGCAACGCTGGCGGTGTCGTCTTGCGGTGTTTTTTTCTGGCAGCCGCTGGCGAGGACGGCCAAACAGAATAAGCTGGACAGCAGGATACAAAATTTTCTCATTTCGTTCTGGACTACCTTATCCATATTGCTCCCAGTTAAAAACCGAATCCCAAAGCCGGATCACCCGTGACGACATGCGAGGCTGCACGCGGATCACGGCAAGCGTCGTTGACGCTGAATGTCCGGTGTGCCAATTGTTTCATTAAAGCATGTATGCTGCCATGGATAAGTTGGCATAGCAATATGCAATTGACGGATATGCACTTGATGGAAATGCGCCGCGCAGCCCTCAGGCTGGCGAGGCGGTCAGGTAGATTACGTAGAAGATGTCGGGGGGACCGGCAGGCAGGCCTGGGCCCGCTTGAGCAATAGCTCGCGCTCGCGCAGGTTGCGCGTCAGCGACGCCGCCCGTTCAAACTCAGCCCGCGCCTCGTCGCTGCGCCCCAGTTTTGCCAGCAGGTCGGCACGCACGCTGGGCAATAGGTGGTAAGACTTCAAAGCAGGCTCGGACAAGAGCGCGTCCGCCAGTTCCAGGCCCACCGCCGGGCCGAATGCCATCGACAAGGCGACCGCACGGTTGAGCTCAACCACCGGCGACGGCGCCAACTGGGACAGCGCATCGTACAGCGCGGCGATGCGCTCCCAGTCGGTGTCGGCGGCGTTCAACGCGCGCGCGTGGCAAGCGGCAATCGCCGCCTGCAACGCATACGGGCCGAGCGCGCCGCCCAGTTCCCCGGCCCGCTGCAATGCGGCAAAACCGCGCCGTATCAGCAACTGGTCCCAACGCGCCCGGTTCTGCTCAAGCAGCAGCACCGGTTCGCCGGACGGGCCGATACGCGCCCGCGAACGCGACGCCTGGATCTCCATCAGCGCCACCAGTCCATGCACTTCCGCCTCCTGCGGCGTCAGCTCGGCCAGGATACGGCCCAGGCGCAAGGCTTCGTCGCACAACGCGGGCCGCATCCAGTCGTCGCCGGCGGTCGCTGCATAGCCTTCATTGAAGATCAGGTAGATCACGCCGAGCACCGACGCCGTGCGGACGGCCAGCTCTTCCGCGCGCGGCACCTCGAAAGGAATGCGCGCCTCGGACAACGTGCGCTTGGCGCGCACGATGCGCTGCGCCACGGTGGGCTCGGGCACCAGGAAGGCGCGCGCGATCTCATCGGTCGTCAGGCCGCCCAGCAGGCGCAGGGTCAACGCCACCCTCGCATCCGGCGACAATACCGGGTGGCAGGCAATGAACACCAGGCGCAGTAAGTCGTCGTCGATATCGTCGACGACGTCATCTACCAGTTTGACATCGAACTCCGTCGGCGCCAGTTGTTGCTGCACTTCCAGCTCGCGCCCCAGTTCTTCATGCTTGCGCTCCAGCATCTGGCTGCGGCGCAGCCGGTCCAGCGCGCGGTGCTTGGCGGTCGTCATCAACCAGGCGGCAGGATTGTCCGGCACGCCGGTTTCCGGCCAGCGCTCCAGCGCGGTGACCAGCGCGTCCTGCGCCAGTTCTTCGGCCAGGCCGACGTCGCGCAACATGCGCGCCAGCGATGCGATGATCCGGGCCGACTCTATGCGCCAGACTGCCTCGATTGCGCGGTGTATGCCGGAAGCGGTCGCCATCGACTATCAGGTTTGCGCTTGCTCACAGTTGACCATCCACGGCGTGCCGAACTGGTCCACCAGCATGCCAAAGCGCACCGCCCAGAAAGTCTGCCGCAGCGGCATGCTCACCTTTCCTTTTTCCGACAAGGCCTTGAAGATGCGCTCCGCCTCGGCAGGATCGGCCACGCTCAGCGATATGGAAAATCCCTGCGCCTTATCATGGTGTTCGGGCGGAACGTCGGAACCCATCAATACCATGTCGCCGATCTCCAGGCGCGCGTGCAGGATTTTCTCACCCCACTCCTTCGGCACTTGCCCCGCCATCGGCGAGTCGCCGTGATTCATCATCATGACGATTTTGCCGCCGAGTACCTTTTGGTACAGCTTGAACGCGGCTTCGCACTGGCCGTCGAAGTTGATGTAGGGATGTAATTGCATCATGTACTCCTTGCTTGGGTTGAATGGTGGTTCGGGCGCGCCGCCCGATTTTATACTGCCTGTCGCACTACGGACTCATTTTTCGGTGGCAGCTTTCAGGTTGGCCAAGCCGGCTTCAAAGTCTTTGCCTATCATGTGGTCCATGTTGAAGAACAAGCCCATCAGCTTGGCGATATACGGGCTGGGGCCGTGCATGGCCCAAGTGAGCGTGGTCGCCTCGCCCTGGGTGTGCAGCGTGAAGTCGGCGACGTTATGTCCCTCAAACGGCTTGATGAAATCCAGCTTGATGATGACCCTGGATGCCGGCGAAGATTCAGTAATCTCCATGCGCCCGGCGCCGGCCTTGTCTGCCCCCTCCCATGCATACACGCTGCCCAGTCCGCTGGCCGCGCCGCTGAAGGTCTTTTTCATTGCCGGGTCCAGTTTTTCATAGGGCGACCAGCTGCCCCAGCTATGAAAATCATTAATCAGCGCAAATATTTTTTCCGGCGGCGCCTTGATGCTGGCTGTGCGTTCGACGCGGAATGTGTCGGGCCTGGTGGCGGCAAACAGCAGCACGGCGGCAAGCAGCACGACGACAACGATCGCGATGGTTTTGATGGTTTTAAGCATGCATTGCTCCGAGAGGGATTAATTTGATTTGCCGGAGGCCAGGATCTGCGCGCGTAGGCGTTCCTCCTGCTCCCTCAGTTCGGGCGTGAACTCGGCGCCAAAATCTTCCGCCTCAAAGACCTGGCGGATTTCGATCTCGGACTCTGCGCCGGTGGGATTGGGGCAACGCTTGACCCATTCAATGGCTTCCTCCTTCGATTTCACCTGCCACAACCAGAAGCCGGCGATCAGCTCCTTGGTTTCAGCGAAGGGGCCGTCGATCACTGTCCGCTGGCTGCCGGAGAATTTGACCCGCGCGCCGCGGGAACTTGGATGCAGGCCTTCGCCGGCCAGCATGATGCCGGCCTTGACCAGTTCTTCGTTATATTTGCCCATTTCGGTCAGCAGCTTCTCGTCCGGCATGACGCCGGCTTCCGTGTTTTTGTCGGCTTTGACGATGATCATGAATTGCATAATATTTTCCTCTTTTGTGTGCTCGCGGGGAGGAAGAAAGTACACCATCCGCCCCCGCTTCTTAGTGTCCGCTCAGGCGCAGTCTTTCGGCGCCATGCTCTTCATCCCTTCCATCACTTCTTCCGGGGTCAGGTCGCGCATATGGGTGGCGATCGACCAGTTATGGCCGAAAGGATCAATCAGCACGCCGTAGCGGTCGCCCCAGAACATATCGGCTAGCGGCATTTTCACAGTTGCGCCGGCGGCGACCGCCTGCGCAAAAGTGGCATCGGCATTTTCCACATACAGGTGGATGGTAACGGGCGAACCTTTCAGCGACTTGGGCCCGACCGAAGCCCATTGCGGAAACTCGTCCACCAGCATCAGCGTGGAATCGCCGATGCGAATCGCAGCATGCATCAGTTTGCCATCAGGGGCCGGCAGGCGGCTCAGCTCAACGGCATTGAAGGCTTTTTTATAAAATTCGATGGCATTGGCGGCGCCGTCGCACACCATGTGCGGTGTGATGGAATGCATGCCTTCGGGAATCGGTTTTACTTGTGACTTGCTCATTGTAAATCCTCCTTGATGTGGGCCCTACACCGGATAAAAGAACCGGTAAAAGTGTAAAAACGGCAGGATTTGTTCCTGCTCTACTCTACGACGAACGATGCAGCGGTAAATCGACACGGATCGACACGCGCCAGAAAATATTTTTCATGTTCTCAAATAAATGTATGCGTTTCTGCGCAAAACCATTACAGCATGTCAATCCACCAGCGAGCCGCAAATTTCCATCTTTCATCTCCTTTGCGCTCGTGGCCGGATTGGTGGACCGAGTCCAGATTACTCTTTGCCCTGCTGTATTATAGTTATCGAATATTTAATTTTCTGCGAAAGTATAGCACTTCACTTGCTTAATGCAAGTATGTTATGCTAAGCCCCATGAAACGCACTGAAAATAAATCGCACTGCCCAGTGAACTTCGCATTGGAAACCTTTGGCGACACATGGTCGCTGCTGATCGTGCGCGACATCGTGTTTTGGGGCAAAAGGACTTACGGGGAATTCCTCGATTCCAGCGAAGGCATTGCCACCAACGTGCTCGCTGCCCGCCTGGCCCGCCTGGAGCAAAAAGGCATCCTGTCCAAGGGGCCGCATGCAACCGACAAACGCAAGGACACATATGGCCTGACGGAAAAGGGACTGGCGCTGATCCCCCTACTGCTGGAAATGTCCGGCTGGAGCGCCCAATACGACGCCGAGACCACCGCCCCACAACAGTTTGTTGCGTCCGTATTTGCGGACCGGGAAAAAATGTTCCGCCTGGTCCAGGACACGGTCCGCAACGGCGGCTCGCTGTTCGGCACGGAGCGCGGCCTGGTCCGGCGCTAAACTCCCGTCATCCGGCAGCTAGGGCTTGCTCCCCAGCTGCCTGCCCGATGCAAGCAGATGCTCGCGCATGCGCTCCTCGGCCTGCCTGAGCTCGGGCGTCAACCCGGCGCCAAAATCCGCAGCCTCATACACCTGCCGCAACTCCAGTTCCACTTCGCCGCCGCCATCCAGCGGCGGCCAGCGCTTGACCCATTCCAGCGCCTCCTCCCTGGACCTGACGTCTATCATCGTGAAGCCGGCGATCAGCTCCTTGGCCTCAGTGAAGGGGCCGTCTACGATGCGAGGCTTGCCGCCCGAGAATTTGATGCGTGCGCCTTTAGCACTGGGCTGCAGCCCTTCGCCGGCCAGCATGATGCCGGCTTTCATCAATTCTTCGTTGTACCGCCCCATCGCAGCAATCAGTTTTTCATCCGGCAGCTCGCCTGCCTCGGCGCTCTTGTCGGCCTTGCGTATGATCATGAATCGCATATCGTGCTCCCTTTCCAATAGTGTTGAGTAATGAAGCGGGCCCGCCGTCCGTTCCAGGCCGGCAAAACCGCGCCTCACTGACACGACGAACCAGGTATAAGGAAATCGACAGATCAGCACACCCCTGCCCACATATGGAAAATCCTGCCGCTGAGGCAAAGAAGGCATGGCACCAAGAAGATATACTCCTTGCCGATTTTATTCCTATCTATACGAAAACCCGCTTCCCGAGTGCGGGTGTGCTGCTTATTTGCACGGCACTTCTCAAAAGTAGATGGTGATTAAGGGGTAAGTTGTCGGCCGTGGACCAGAGCCTGTTTGCATGCGCCGCTGATGCAGCATTCTTGACCAGCTCTGGTGTCTTTTCTTTCTCAAGGTGTTCCGATGCCATAACCGGCCGGCCGATATCCATCGGAACATGGTTTGCATCAGGCCACTGGGTTCAGCGCCACTTTGGGGAAATCCACGGGTACATCAAATGCGACGTTGATATAGTTGGTGAAAATATTCAATGCGACGTGGGCGAGGATTTCGACGACATGTTCATCATCAAAACCTGCAGCCCGCAATTCAGACACATCGTCATTGGACAGCTGCGCCCGGTTACGGACCACCTTCAAGGCGAATGCCAAGGCCGCAGCTGTTTTCGGGTCTGCGGAACGCCCAGCTTGTGCGGCGGACATTTCTTCAGGACTGGCGCCGGCGTCTTTGCCAAGGACCGTATGGGCGGCCAGGCAATACTCGCAGCGGTTGCGGTCGGCGATGGCGACGGCAATTTGCTCACCCAGCTTGGCGCCCAGAACGCCTGAGCCAAGTGCGCCAAAGGAGCCCCACATGCTTTTCAGCGCGGCGGGTGAGTTGGCCACGGCCCTGAACATATTGGGTGTGGCGCCAAATGCCTTGCTAATTTGCTCGAGCAGGACTTGACGGTTGGGCGTGGTGTCGGCTGGATTGATAAGTTGTACGCGTGACATGGTGATTCCTTTACGCAGATAGAGGGAGAATGAGAGGAACATGGATTACTGATTGACTTTGCCGGCAAAGTTAAATTGCCGGAAGCCACCTTGAATACATCGGCTACGCACAGCAATGGGTTGTGCACACTGGCGTTTATACGCAATGCCTCGGTGACGCCATCAAAGCCCGCCGTCTGCACCACGCCAATGTCGTCGAATGGCACTTTCACTTCCAGCGATTTGCCTTTGAACACCGGGTTCCAGCCGGGGCTATCGATCAGAATGGGCAGGCCTGGCCATGTCTTGGGCAGTTTGGGCTTGCTACCCTCGGGAATGTCCACTACCTTCAGGGCCCCCTTGCCACAGGATTCGTCCGGTTGCATTACCACCCAATGGGAATGCCATTCGCCGCCGCCGCCGGCAAACAGCGGAGTATCGTTGAAATCAGGATGGCTGGTTACGGCAAACGCCAGGATGCCGCTGTTGGGTTCAAACCCAACGACGGAGGGGTCGATGGTGGTAGGCCAGACATAAGAAAACACGGTGCTGCCGGCCAGTTTGCCAGTTTTAGTCGGCTTGTTGGCGCCTGCCTTGCCTGACACTGCAATGTGAAACGTGGCGATATTGCCCTCGGTGGTAATGCGGGTGTGAAAAATGTCAAACGGTGCTTTCACCTTGGCGGCGGGCGTGCTTTGAATGCCGCCAGCGTGCTCACCGTCATGCGCCATGGCAGAGTGTCCCGCGCCGATAAAGGCCGTGGCCACCGCTAGCTGCTTGAGTGTCGAATGTAATTTCATTGAGATACCTCTTCGAGTTAGAGCTCGTGCAAATCTGCACTGACCGAATGTTGCGCTCTTTACGTGTATCATTGGTATCTCTTAATCCATAAAACGTACCTATTCGTACAATATGAACACTGAGCATGCACAAGCCCTAGACCGACTGTCTTCGTTGTTGGAGCGCTTCCAGGTGTCCGCGCGCCTTTTTCACACGGGGGCGCTGTGCGGTGTGAGTACCTTCGACGCGCAGCCTGGCAGAGGTTTTTTTCATGTACTGCGCCGTGGCGACATGGTGGTCACCCATCGGCAAGGCACGGGTGTCGCGCGCCGCATCGTGGCGAACGAGCCCACGCTTTTTTTCTACCCGCAGCCGTTGGTGCATCAATTTCACAATGCACCTCAAGACGGAGCGGACTTCACGTGCGCCTCAGTCCACTTTGAAGGCGGCGCCAGTCACCCGTTGGTGCGAGCTTTACCACCATTGATTGTCGTGCCCTTGGCCAGCTTGCCTGGTCTGTCAGGGGCGCTGGACTTACTGTTTCAGGAGGCTGATCAGGTGCGCTGTGGCCACAGGTTGATGGTAGATCGCTTGTTTGAGGTTGTCTTGCTTCAATTGCTCCGCTGGCTGCTGGACCATAGCGAAGAAGGTGGCGTATCGATGGGGCTGGTATCCGGCCTGGCGGACGCCCAGCTGGCCCGCGCACTGACCGCGATGCATGAAAACCCAGAGCGGCCTTGGTCGCTGGAAGCGCTGGCCGAGCAAGCAGCCATGTCGCGCAGCGCGTTTGCGAGCCGGTTCAAAAAACTCGTTGGCGTTGGCCCGGCGGATTACTTGACCGATTGGCGCATGACGTTGGCCAAAAAGCAGCTGCGGCAAGGGCGTACGGTAAAACTGATCGCGCCGGAGCTAGGTTACGCCAACGCGTCAGCCTTGTCCCGCGTCTTCGCACAACGCATGGGGGTGTCACCTCGTCAGTGGCTGGCACAGAGCCAAGCATGTGAAACGTAAAGGCTCCCCGTCCGCACGTTTAGTAATGTTGCACAGGAATCTTCGTTTACGTGAATACTACTTTTTCACACAGCCTAGTGCGATAGCGGCCGGTTACATGGCCCGTTGCCTATTCGGCCAAGCCTGAACTACTCCAGATAATGCCATTTCCTCAAACAAACGGCTTGACGAAAAATCATCAATCCGGGGCAAGGTCACTCTTGATTTGTCGTCCAATTAAACCTAGAATACTGTATACACATACAGTATTCTAGGTTTAATATGCCAAAGCAAAGCCTGTCCGAGGAAACAGAACCGCAACCCTTGCTGCCGGCACTCAAGGCGCAAAAGGGCCGTGGCGCCGTGTCCAACCTGCAGGGGCGCTATGAAGTCCATGCGCGCGAGAATTTTTATGACGACTGGTCGGATCGCGAGATCACCGCAGAACCCGACGGTTCTGAGCCGGAGCAGGCGCCGGCCTGGAAAACCCAGGTCGAGGAAGAAACCGCGAAGAGCATCTTGAGCCGCAACCAGTCGCCCGACATCCCTTTCAACGTGTCGCTGAACCCGTATCGCGGCTGCGAGCACGGCTGCATCTATTGCTTCGCCCGCCCTACCCACAGTTACCTGGGCTTGTCGCCGGGCCTGGATTTTGAGAGCCGGATTTTCGCCAAGATCAATGCGCCCGAACTGTTGCGGCGCGAACTGGCGAGACCGTCTTATGTGCCCAGCGGCATCGCGCTCGGCGTGAGCACCGACGCCTACCAGCCCTGCGAGCGTGAACTGAAGCTGACGCGGCGGGTGCTGGAAGTCTTGCACGAATGCGAACATCCGGTGGCGCTGATCACCAAGTCTTCGCTGGTGGAGCGCGACATCGATTTGCTGGCGGCGATGGCGGCCAAGCGGCAGGCCATCGTCGCCGTCACGATCACCACGCTGGACCCGGCCATCGCGCGCACGCTGGAACCGCGCGCGACCACGCCGACGCGCCGGCTGGAGACGATACGGCGCCTGACCGCTGCCGGCATCCCGGTCGGCGTCAGCATTGCGCCGGTGATCCCTTTCGTGACCGAGCCGGAGCTGGAGCGCGTGCTGGCGGCAGTGGCAGAGGCCGGCGCTGTCAATGCCAGCTATATCGTGCTGCGGCTGCCGTGGGAGGTGAGCCCGCTGTTCCAGCAATGGCTGCAGGCGCATTTCCCGGAGCGGGCGCAAAGGGTGATGAACCGGGTGCGCGATATGCGCAACGGCAAAGATTATGAGGCCGATTTCGGCAAGCGCATGCGAGGCGAAGGCGTGTGGGCCGATTTGCTGAAGCAGCGGTTTGACAAGTGCATAGAGCGGCTAGGCATAGGCAAACGCTCAGGCAGTTTCCGGACGCTGGATACGTCCAGCTTCAAACGGCCGTTGTTCGTGCCGACGGAAGGCTCGGCACATCGCGGAAAAATTCCAATAGGCAAGGCACAGCCCGATTTTTTTGATGGCCCGTTTTGACGAGCAATTGCCATCGCCTGCAGCATGCCCAGGCTACCCGGCGCATGGCTACGCCAAGCGCCGGACTGAATAAACCGGTAAGATTTACGCTGGCAAAAGCAAGCGCAACCTGGAAGAGATCCACGCATGTCGTTCGATACTACTGCAATCAACAAACTGATGGACAAGTTCGATGACCACCACAGCGTCTGGCTGTTTGGCTATGGCTCATTGATATTCAAGGCCGATTTCCCCTTTATAGAGAGACGTCCGGCGCTGATCAGAGGCTGGACCCGGCGCTTCTGGCAAGGTTCGCACGATCATCGCGGCACGGCGGCGGCGCCCGGCAGGGTGGCAACGCTGACACCGGCGCCGGGTGCAGTCTGCGAAGGCATGGCTTACCTGATCACGCCGGAAGTGTTCGAGCACCTGGATTACCGCGAAAAAAACGGCTACCTGCGCCTCAGCACCGACATCATCTTTGAAGATGGCGGCAGCGTCGAAGGCCTGGTGTATATTGCGACGGCAGACAATGCCGCCTATTTGGGGCCGGCGTCCGAGCAAGATATCGCTAGGCAAATCGCCAATGCTGCCGGGCCCAGCGGCCGCAACAGCGACTACCTGCTGGAGCTGGCAGCAGCGCTAAGGGCACTGGACAAGGAAGATGCCCATGTGTTTGAAATCGAGCAGCACCTGACGCAACTATCCAGGCATGCGCCATAGGCATACCGCCTTGACAATGCCGGCCGGCATCGGGCGCCCCGACCGCAATGCCATTCAGTTAAGAATAAAATCCCCTGAATCTGTCGTTCCCGCACAGGCGGGAACCTAGTGGCTTTCGTCGAACGACGCTAGGTTCCCCTGTGTCCCTATAGGGAAGGAACGCTCCCTTGCAAGGGAGCGCTGTACGCAGGCGAGCAGCATGCTGCTCGAACCCTCCTGCTTCACCGCCTGCACGGGAACGACTGAGCCGTCTATTTTTCGATTTAACTGAACAATATTAGCGCCCCGGCTGGCCTTTGGGATGTCGTCCACTCACTTCGCCGATGACGAAGGCGCAACATATGACGTGGATACTTTAGCTTACACAAGCCGGGCAAATACTTGGTAAGCTATGCCTGTCTTTTAACGAATAAACAACAGCTAATGAAGCAAGCCTCTGCCCATACCCGCACCGCCCTGATTGAAGGCCCGATAGCAAAAACCCTGTTCTTTTTCACATTGCCGATTTTATTCGGCAATGTGCTGCAATCCTTGAACGGCTCAGTGAATGCCATCTGGGTCGGCCATTACCTCGGCGAGGCGGCGCTGACGGCCACCGCCAACTCGAATGCCATCCTGTTTTTCCTGATCGCCAGCGTGATGGGGCTGGGCATGGCGGCCACGATCCTGGTCGGGCAAAGCATGGGCGCAAGAAATATGGAGCAAGCCAAGCGCGTGGTCGGCACCGCCGTGACTTTTTTCGTTGCCATCTCGCTGCTGGTGGCCGTCTTCGGCCTGCTCTTTTCCGAACGCCTGATGGAACTGATGCGCACGCCGCATGACGCGCTGCCGCTCGCGGTGGCCTATTTGCGCATCATCTTCCTGGCGCTGCCGTTCCAGTTTGCCTACATTTTCCTGATGATGATTTTGCGCGGAGCGGGAGACACCAAGACGCCGTTCAAGTTCCAGATATTATCGGTCGGGCTGGACATTGCGCTCAACCCATTGTTCATTTTTGGCTGGGGCCCCGTGCCCGCGCTGGGAATAGCCGGATCGGCGGTGGCCACCCTGGTTGCACAGAGCGTCAGCCTGACCGGGCTGATTGTCTACCTGTATCGCAAAAAGCATTTCCTGTGCCTGCATGCCGGCGAAGGCCACTACCTGCGCCCGGACCGCATCATCCTGAAATCGATGGTCGTCAAGGGTATCCCGATGGGCTTGCAGATGGCGGTGGTGTCGCTGTCGATGATCATGATGATCTCGCTGGTGAACCGCTTCGGTTCGGAAACCTCGGCCGCATACGGCGCCTGCCTGCAATTATGGAACTACGTGCAAATGCCGGCGCTGGCAGTGGGCATGGCGGTATCGTCGATGGCGGCGCAGAATATCGGCGCGCGCCGCCTGGACCGGGTGCAGCGCATTGCCGTCGTCGGCGTGATGTTCAACTTCCTGATGACCGGCGGCCTGGTGACGCTGATCTACCTGTTCAACCGCGCGGCGCTCGGTTTTTTCTTGCCGGAACATGTGAACGCGCTGCCGATTGCGCAGCATATCAACGCGATGGTGGCGTGGTCTTTCGTGCTGCTGGGCGTGACCTTTGTGCTATCCAGCGTGATGCGCGCGTCCGGCGCCGTGGTCGCGCCGCTGGTGATCTTGTTCCTGGCCCTGTGGTGCATACGCCTACCGTTTGCCGGCCTGCTGATGGCAGATTGGGGCG
>DATHMC010000370.1:0-2396 GCA_035487495.1 Undibacterium sp. | reverse complement strand
ACTTTATGTGCCTTGCACATGGGAACCATGTTGGCCCACTTATGTAACTGGCAAGTGTCTCTGCCAAAGCGCTTTGTATCGCAAAGTAACAATTCGGAGTGGTCAGGGGAATGATTGTGTCGCACTGTTTCAGCGCTGAATTATCATAACAAGTGGATACAAAAACACTTTTTATATGCAGCTTATGCCGCCATAATAGTCACCACAAGCAAACATAAGTGATGATGGCAAGTATGGACACACCAACCAAGTTATTAATCGTCGATGACGACCGCGAAATCCGCAATCTGCTGGCCGACTACCTGAACGGGAACGGTTACGATACCGTGACGGCGTCCGACGGCATTGCGATGTGGGCGATGCTGGACGAACACCATGTGGACCTGGTGGTGCTGGATCTGAACCTGCCCGGCGACGACGGCCTGACACTTTGCCGCAACCTGCGGGCCAGGTCTCCGGTGCCGGTGATCATGCTGACCGCGCGCGGGGAGCCGCTGGACCGCATACTCGGCCTGGAAATGGGCGCGGACGACTACCTGCCCAAGCCTTTCGAACCGCGCGAGCTGCTGGCGCGGGTACGCAGCGTGCTGCGGCGCACCCAGACTTCCAGCCTGGGCGCAAACGGCGAGCAGGTGCAGAAACTGAAGTTCGCCGACTGGACGCTGGACTTGACCGCGCGCCACCTGATCAGCCCCGAGGGCATGGTGATTGCGCTGTCCGGCGCCGAATTCCGCATGCTGGGCATCTTCCTGGATCATCCCAACCGGATACTGAACCGCGACCAGTTGCTGAACATGACGCATGGCCGCGACGCCGACCCATTTGACCGCTCCATCGATATCCAGATCAGCCGCCTGCGGCAAAAATTGCGCGAAGATGCGCGTTCGCCGCAAATCATCAAGACCGTCAGGAACGGCGGCTATGTCTTATCCGTGGCTGTCACTGCCGAGAATTAACCATGAAGATCTTAAGCTCCATGTCGGGCCGGGTATTCGCCATCTTGCTGCTCGGCGTGGTGAGCTCTACCGCGCTGACCTGGTGGCTGGCCTTTGGCGAACGGCAAAAAACCATCGTGCAGTATCGCGAATCGCATTCGATGGAGCGGGCGGAGCAATTGATACTGGCGCTGGATGCGCTGCCGGCCCACAGCCGTGAATCCTTCCTGGAAACCGCCCCCCGCCTCGGCCTGCAGATGACCAAATTGCCGGCTGCGGCCCCCGACGACGAGCCGCACACGCCGTTTGCCGAGGCACTGAGAGAGCGCCTGAGCCATAAATTCAAGGTGCAATACCTGTCGATAAATCCGGAGAATTGTCCGACGCCGTTGTCGCCTGAAGCCAGGGGAGTGGCAGGGCCGTGTGAAGCGCTCGGCGTCATGCTGCACGACGGTACCACGGTGCGCCTGACGGTTTTGCAGCCGCGCAGCCCGGTGCCGCCGCTGAGCACGGATTTCTTCGTTTCGCTGGCGCTGTTCCTGTGCTGCATAGGGATACTGGCCTTCCTGATATCGCGCATGACGATGCATCCTTTGAAGCAACTGGCGCAGGCGGCCAAGGATTTGGGGAACGACATCAACCACCCGGCGCTGGAAGAGAAGGGCGCGAGCGAAATCGTGCAGGCTACCCACGCCTTCAATTCCATGCAGTCGCGCATCCGGCATCACATCCAGCAACGCACCCATATGCTGGCGGCGATCACGCACGATCTGCAAACCCCGTTGACGCGTCTGCGCCTGCGGCTGGAAAAGGTCAATGACGTTGAGTTGCGCGACAAGCTGATCGACGATTTGTCGGCGATGCAGGCAATGGTCAAGGAAGGCCTGGATCTGGCGCGCAGCATGGACAGCAATGAACCGTTGAAGCCGCTGGACCTGGATTCGCTGATCGACAGCGTGTGCGCCGATGCAGTGGACGCCGGGCAAGAGGTCAGTTTCGACGGCAAACCCGGCATTACCGTGATGGCCAGGCCGGTCGCATTGCGCCGCTGCCTGATCAACCTGATCGACAATGCGGTCAAATACGGGCAATACGCCAAGGTCAGCACGGAAGCGGTCAATGATGCCGGCAAAAGGCTGATACAGATCCGCGTGCGCGACGGCGGCCACGGCATCCCCGCAGATCAGCTGAACAAGGTATTTGAGCCTTTTTACCGCGTGGAAACTTCCCGCTCACGCGATACCGGCGGCACCGGACTGGGGCTGACGATAGCGCAGAATATCGCGCAACAGCACGGCGGTTCGCTGCAGCTGGTGAATTTGGCAGAGGGCGGCCTGGAAGTACGGTTGACCTTGCAGGAAAAGGCCGCCTGATAAAGTAGTCCTTTAAGAAACAAGGACCGACAGCATGCTGATCGCGCCGAGCTCCATCCCGTCCACCGGGATTTCCAGCTTGTCTTGA
>DATHMC010000369.1:0-15720 GCA_035487495.1 Undibacterium sp. | reverse complement strand
TGCTCGACGAGCGCGAACTGGAGCCGACCGATGTCGTCGAAATGACCCGCTCGCAAGGGCGCAACCTGGTCATCGGCGCGCTGGCCGCATTAGCAAGCTACGCGCTGTTCCACCTGGTTACCGTGTTCCCGTTGTCGTGGATCACCTTGTATTCGCAGCGCTCGCTCAGCGGCTTCCTGGTCATCCAGGTGTGCGGTGCGGCGCTGATGGCGCTCGGCGTGATTGCCTCCGGCTTGATTGCTGACCGTTTCGGCCGACGCAGGACCCTGGGTGCGCTCGCCCTGCTGATTGCCGTACTCAGCGCATTCGTGCCCACCCTGATGGACGGCGGCGTGCTTGGTCAAAATATCTTCATCCTGCTGGGCTTCAGCTTGCTCGGATTGTCGTACGGCCAGGCAGCCGGCGCCGTTACCGCCAACTTCCCCGCCAAGTATCGCTACACCGGCGCCGCCCTGACCTCCGACCTGTCCTGGCTGGTGGGCGCCGGCTTCGCCCCGCTGGTGGCGCTCGGCCTTTCCGCGCATTTCGGTCTGGCCTATGTCAGCCTCTACCTGCTGTCGGGTGCAGCCTGCTCGCTGGGCGCGCTGAGCCTGAATCGCGCATTGGAGATCCGCGATTGACTTGACTGTATCGCCGTTCGGGCGGTGTTGGCCGATTTTCCGTTGACTACGAATCGCTTACTTTTTCATTGTCAACCGGACTGAATGCGCGCTCTGCCATGCCGCAGATGTTACACTTCCAAGAAATTCTTTGGTATCTGAAAACCCGCTTCCAGCCTACTGCTGACGCGGGTTTTTGTTTTCTGCAGGCCGTTAAACCTGAATACAGCCTAGCCGTTTTGGGACTATCCTTAAGGCCTGGTAACAATCAAATGAGATCGCTTAAAAATTCATGGCAAAAATTAATGCAGTCCGATTTGTTCCCAAAGACCTCATTCCTACCGATGAGCAGGTCAATATCCAGCTGTCAAACAATAAAGTAGCCATCATCAAGGCGAATGCCGGTGCAGCAAAGACGACTACGCTCGCATTCAGGATAGGCGAGGCCATCGCGCGCAAGCTGGAACCTGAAAATATCCTGGCCCTGGTGTTTACGCCGGAGGCGAAAGAAGTGTTGAAAAAACGTTTGGTCGATGTAGGCATTCCTTATGCGACCGCAGCACGCGTGCATGTAGCCACCTTTGACGGCTTTGCCACGGAGATTCTGGAAAAAATAGAACAGCATAGCGTGCCCTGCCTGCCGCAGGCCAAGGACCTGAAAGACTACGTAGTCGCCGCCCTGGGAAATGTCAGCAGCAAATATGCGGGGAAAGTCGATTTTCTGGAAATCAGCACGCACAGCCTGGCGGTAAGCCAGTTTATTAATGCGCAACTGGAGCTAAAAGCCAAGATGGCATTGCAGGATGATTTCGAGTACAAGGACCCGGAGGAAATCGGTGAGCAGCTCGGCGTGCAACTCTCCGAATACCTGGCGATCGTCGAATATGAGCTTATCCGCTTAGGCCATGACGAAAGGGCCCTGTTCCGCGGCCCTTTCGACGCCACCTATGACCTGGCGCGTATTTTGGATGCCGAGCAGTCCACCCGGCACCTGTTGCCGCGATACAGGCTGATTATTTGCGACGAACTGCACGACCTGAATGAAGCATCCTTCCGCATCTTGCACTACCTGATCGACCCCGAGTATTCTTATTTTGTCGGCGCGGGCGACAAGGATCAGGTCATCCATTCAAAATTAGGCGCTAGCGAGGAATACATCAATAGCCGCTTCAAGAATAACTATCCGGCCACGGCCAGCTATCCTTTGACGAACAGCTACCGCCACGGCCCGCACCTGGCGTATGCGATGGAGGCGTTCAAGGGAAAACCGGTGGACTCCAAGCTCGCCCTAAAAACCGAAATCAATCAACTGTATTACGAAGAAGCGCAAGCCGCCGAAGCTACCGGCTGCGCCGATCAAGTAGTCAAAGCCCTGGCGCGCTGGCGCAAGGCCAAGCATCGACTGGACCAATGCGCTATCTTGATTCGTGACAAGCATCAATCGATAGCGATAGAAAACGCCTTGATGCAAGCCGATATCGGTTATCGAACCGGGGATATGAAGGGCTATCTGCAGCGCGAAGAAATTCTTTTCTTGCGCGGAATAGTCGCTATCGCGCTCGGCAATTTCGCCACCGTGAAATCTAAGAAAGTGAGGGGCGACATTTTCGACGCCGTGTTCATTTTTGCCGAGGTGGTTCTGTCGGGCGATGAAAAGATGGAAGAATTCAGGCAGAGCGCTGTCGATGATCCTGAAGCACTCTCCTGGTTCTTCTCCGGCCGGATCAAACAGAGTGCGGCCAAAGAGGTTCACGATAAAATTAAGGCTTTGCTTGATGACATGCTGGTGGCGGGAAAAAGCAAACCGGCAGAGCATGTGCTGGGTGAGCTGATGGTGCGGGTCGCTGTCATCGTTGATTACATGCGCGGCGCGGATGTGCACAATGTAGAGTCGCACGTGCTCACCGAGGTCGAACAGCAAATTGCCGAAATGACGACCTATCTGGAGAGCCAGATAATGCATGGCCGGGCGGACATGCTGCTGCAGGAATTGCGCAACCGCTTGCTCACTGTGTTGGTCTATTTGAATAGCAAAGTCGTCACAGGAATCAAAAACCGCATGTCGGCGGTAGTGAAATATGTGGAGAACCTTGATCCGAATACCCCGGCAGACCAGGTGCTGCGCGAAATCTGCAAATTGATAGATATGCAGGCGCTAGCCAGGCGTTTGTATGTCCATCCTTACGACGCGGCTGTCGTTACCCGGTCGGTTCAAGGTTTCATCGCTGCTGCGGAAAAAATGCAGATGAATCTACGCCAGTTCTCAGAATGGATAGGAGCCGCCGACGAATTTATCTCTGCCGGAAAAAGCAAGAGCAGGGATCTGGTGCTGCTGGAATGCGTAGCAAATTCAAAGGGAAAAGAATTCGACCATGTGATCCTGCCTTACCTGGAAGCAACCGAGTTCCCCTTTGCAGCGATAGCATCCAAGGAAGAGGAAAACCTGTTCTATGTTGCGGCGACGCGTGCAAAAACCTGTTTAACCCTGATCAGCCCCAAAGATGAGAGCCTGCGCAGCCCCTATATAGCGCGGATGAAAATCAACGGCACCAAAGCTCGCGCCGACGTCGCCGTCGAAAAAAACGAAAATTCGGCAGGCCCTACGGCGCGCATAGAATTCAAGGCCAACGGCGACGACTGGGCCCTGGCCAAGTCCCTGGGCGCACATTGGGATTTTTCCCGGAAAGTGTTTTATTTAAAAGAAGACCAGAACCCCATGCCGTTTGCCCAGTGGCTGCGCCGGCCTTATCACTAGCATCAGTCAGCCGTGCGCGCCAAGCACAAAAGCAGCGGTAAATTGGCTGTCAACGCCTGCCGCGCCGCGCCAGGAACCACGCCAGCAGCAGCGCCAGCAGGGCCAGCACGATCACGACGGCATTGCCGCCCAGCAGGACATACGGCGTCATGCCAGCGGTGCCCTGCACCGTGGAACGCAGGCTGCCGAGCTTGTCGTAGTCCAGCTTGGCCCGCACTATGCCTTGCGCATCGATCACTGCCGTAGCTCCGGTATTGGTCGCGCGCAGCATCGGCCGGCCGGTCTCCAGCACCCGCATCGTCGATATCTGCAGATGCTGCGGTATCGCGCTGGATTCGCCATACCAAGCCATATTGGACACGTTCAGCAAAATGCTGGCGACCTTGCCGCCGGCCGCGCGCTGCGCATTCAGCTGCGCCGCGATCTCGCCGCCGAACACATCCTCGTAACAGATGTTAGGCATCACGCTCTGGTCCTTGACCTGGAACGGCGCTTGCTGCAAACCCGCACTGGTCAGGTCGCCGAGCGGGATATGCATTAAATCGACGAACCAGTGAAACCCGGTAGGGATGAACTCCCCGAAGGGCACCAGATGGTGTTTATCGTAGCGATAAGGCTTGGCGGCGGGCGCACCGCTGCCGGCAGGAGAAAATCCCAGCACGCTGTTGGAAAATTTTCCCTCTTCATCATTCGCAATAATCCCCAGAATGACGTGGCTATCGCTGGTTTCGGCAAAGCCCTTGATCGCGGACAGATAGTCGGGCGGCAACAAGGTCGACATTTCCGGAACCGGGATAGCCGTCTCCGGCGTGGCAATCAAGTCTGCCGGCGCGGCCAGTATCATGTCTTTGTAGAGCGCCAGCGAGTTTTGCAATTGGCTGGCGTTAAACTTCATATCCTGCGCCACATTACCCTGCAACAGGCGCACAGAGATGGGATTGCCGCTTGCATGCGTCCACTGTATGGTCCTTAGTCCTGCGCCGACCACCAACAGCAGCATGATCGCGGGCAGCGTGACTTTTTTATGCTGCCAGCAGGCCAGGCAGGCAGCGATCAATGCGGCCACCCAGCCGACGCCGTACACGCCCACCACCGCCGCGTAACCGGCCAACGGGCTGGTTGTGTGCGCATAGCCTATCGATACCCAGGGAAAACCGGTGAACAGCCAGTTGCGCAGGCATTCGCCGACGGCCCATAGCGCCGGCACCACCAATAGCAGGCCGACGCGGTCGCCGATGGCCCAGCGCTGCCTGAGCCAGACGGCGCCGCCCAGCACCAGCGCAGAATAGCCCGCCATGTAAGCCACCAGCAGGGCCAGCGCGGGTATTGCCAGCCAGAGCGGCAAGCCGCCGAAGCGCGTCAACGCGATCAGCAGCCACGACACGCCCAGATATAGATAGGCAAAGCCGTAGCACCAACCCAGCAATGCCGCGCGCTTCACGGAGGTACTGCGCCAGCCCAGGTGAAACACCAGCGCCAGGCTGAGGATTTGCAGCGGCCACAGATTGTAGGGCGCAAAAGCCAGCACGCTGGCGCAGCCTGCCAGCAGGGCGACGGCGACGGGCCATAAGGGATGGGAGAAGCGGCTGCGGGACAACGGCACAGTCTGCGATATCAAGGCTGGGGGTTCCTGTTATTGTTACGCGTTTTTCCTGCGCATTTGGTATTCAGTCATTGTCGTCTATCAGGTCCAGCAGCAACTGGCGTTTTTCCACCAGCAGCACCTGCACCTGGCGGGCGTCGGCGCGCAAGACTTCGAAATGGATATGCTCGATGTCGAACTCGTCGCCTTTGTGCGGCACCCGCGCCAGATGATTGGCAACGAAGCCGCCTATGGTGTCCACATCTTCGTCGGAGAAATTGGTGCCCAGCATGGAATTGAATTGCTCTATCTCGGTCAGGCCCTTGACCCTCCAGCGCTTGCCGTGGCCATTGCCGTCCACCGCGATGATATTGTCTTCTTCTTCATCGAAATCGTGTTCGTCTTCGATGTCGCCGACTATCTGCTCCAGCACGTCTTCTATCGTGATCAGGCCGGCAATGCCGCCGTACTCATCGACCACCATCGCGATATGGTTGCGATTGGCGCGAAAATCGCGCAGCAGGATATTCAGGCGCTTGGACTCGGGGATGTAGACGACCGGGCGCAGCATGTCGCGCACCTCGAACGGTTCTTCGGCGTAATAGCGCAGCAAATCCTTGGCCAACAAGATGCCGATGACTTTGTCGCGGTCGCCGTCGACCACAGGAAAGCGGGAGTGCGCGGTGGACAACACCTCGGGCATCCACTCTTCTATCGGCTTGGAAATATCAATCACATCCATTTGCGCGCGCGGCACCATGATGTCGCGGGCAGACAGGTCGGAGACCTGGAATACGCCTTCTATCATCGCCAGCGCGTCGGCGTCGATCAAATTGCGTTCATGCGCATCGTTCAGGACTTCCAGCAGCTCCGTGCGGTTCTCTGGTTCTGGGGAGATAAGTGCGGTCAGGCGTTCAAACAATGACCTGTGGGGTTTAACGTCAGATGTCCTGACGTTACTAGAGTGCTCTTGCATAGGAGGCGTGGCGCCGTTGTTTCAATCCTACAGGATACAACAAATCGCCGTTTGATCCCGAATGTGACACAAAAATAATGAATTCCATAAGAAAATTGAACATTTATTGTCAAGTGGAAATGCATTTTTCTTAAGCAGGCTTATTTATACGCTTGCTTACAGGCTTGCTTATTTATAAGGATTCGCCACGCCTAAAGTTGCCAGGATTTCTACTTCCATGCCTTCCATCTCGTCCGCCTCTTCATCGGTCTCGTGGTCATAGCCCTGCGCGTGCAACACGCCGTGCACCACCAGATGGATCGCATGCTCCTCTACCGTTTTTTTCTGTTCCGCCGCCTCTTTCTGCAACACATCGGTGCACAGGATGATATCGGCCTGGGTGACTTCCGCGTCTTCATCTTCGGTGTAGGCAAAGGTCAGCACATTGGTGGCGTAGTCCTTGCCGCGGTATTCGCGGTTCAACGTGCGGCCCTCTTCGGCATCGACAAAACGCAGTGTCAGCTCAGCCGGTGCGAACAGGGTCGCCTGCACGGCCTTGCGCAACAGCGGGCGGGGCAAGCTGGCTTGCAGGCGGGCATCGGCGTATTGCACCGACAGGTTCAGTTTATTTTTTGCGGCCATGGTGTGCGGAGCTCAAGGGAGTGGCTTGTTTCAGGATGCCAATATTGGCGGTGTGGGCGCTGGCGGCCTCATAAGCGTCGACGATGCGTCCGACCAGCGGATGGCGCACCACGTCGGCGCTGGTAAAGTGGGTGAACGCGATGCCGCGCACATTTTCCAGTATCTGGCAGGCGTCCACCAGGCCGCTCTTCTGCCCGCGCTGCAAATCGATCTGCGTCACGTCGCCGGTCACCACGGCTTTGCTGCCGAAGCCTATGCGGGTCAGGAACATTTTCATCTGTTCCGGCGTGGTATTTTGCGCTTCGTCCAGGATGATGAAGGCATGGTTCAGCGTGCGTCCGCGCATATAGGCCAGCGGCGCGATTTCTATCGCCTGCTTTTCAAACATTTTCTGGGTGCGGTCAAACCCCAGCAGGTCGTATAAGGCGTCATACAGCGGACGCAGATAAGGGTCGACCTTTTGCGCCAGGTCGCCAGGCAGAAAGCCCAGGCGCTCGCCGGCCTCCACTGCGGGCCGGGTCAGCACGATGCGCTTGACCGCATCGCGTTCCAGCGCATCCACCGCGCACGCCACGGCCAGATAAGTCTTGCCGGTGCCGGCGGGGCCTATGCTGAAGGTGATGTCGTGCTCGACGATGGCCCTCAGGTAATGGTTTTGATGCGGGGTGCGGCCACGCAGATCGCTGCGGCGGGTCTTCAGCACCGGGCCTTCGATATCGGCGTCAGGGTCCAGTTCTTCTTTGGGGGCAATGACTTCGCCGGTTTCCACCTTGGGTAATTGCTTCAGCGAATTGCTGGCGCGCTGCTCCACCAGGGCCAGTTGCACTTCGTCAATGGAAATCACTTTTTTCGCCAGCGCATAAAAATGCTCCAGCATTTCCAGCGCCTTGTCGGCATTGGTGCCGCTGACGATAAATTTTTCACCGCGGCGGAAGATGCTCACATCCAGCGCCGCAGAAATCTGCCGCAGGTTCTCATCCAGCGGGCCGCACAAATGCGCGAGCCTGGTATTGTCCAGGGGCTGGGGAATGAAGCTCAGAACTGGGACCGGGGATTTGGTTTTCAAATGAGTAGGGCTCGACAAATTAATAAGACTAACTGGGATTCGTTAATTGTAATTTTGCGGCATTTTTCATGAATGCGCTTGTCATTCTTCGATACGGCGAATTGTCCAAGAAAAACACGAAGGACACGAAAAGATCTCAAAATACCTTCTTCTCGCTGCCAAATTTCTTCAACCGCTTTTTCGTGCTTTTCGTGTCTTTCGTGGACTATGCCTTTTGATGACAAGCCCAGGCATCGTCAGCAACTAATGCCCGATGGACCTTGAAAACATATTCAACACGATGACACCGGCAACTATCAAGCTCATGCCCAGTATCGCCGGCACATCCAGCACCTGCTTGTAAAACAACCACGCAAACAAGGTAATCAAGGTCACGCCGACCCCCGACCAGATCGCATACACGACGCCTATGGGCATCACGCGCACCGTCAGCGACAGGCAATAGAATGAAATGCCGTATCCCAGCGCGACGATCACAGAAGGCCCGACCCTGGTAAAACCGTCCGAGGCCTTCAGCATGGAAGTGGCCACCACCTCCGCCACGATAGCCAAAGCCAGTATCAGCCATTGCATCATGCGGCGTCCCGTTCGTGGCGGCGAGCCGGGCGGCCGGCAACGCGCAAGACGATCAAGCCGCCGCCTGCCCTGCTTGCGGCGACAACAGCTCGCCGCGCAGGGAATAGTTATAGGATTCGGTGATCCGGGTATCCACCAGTTGCCCTATCAAGTCCGCGGGGCCGGCAAAATTCACGACCCGGTTATTTTCGGTGCGGCCTTGCAGTTCGTTGGCGTCCTTGACCGATGGACCTTCCACCAGGATGCGTTGCACCGTGCCTATCATCGCATTGCTGTATTTCTTGGTATTGGCGTCGATCACCGCTTGCAGTTGCTGCAGGCGTTTCAGCTTGACTTCATGCGGCGTATCGTCCTGCAGGTTGGCGGCCGGAGTGCCGGGACGGGGGCTGAAAATGAAGCTGAAGCTGTTGTCAAAACCGATATCGTCGATCAGCTTCATCAGCGCATTGAAATCCTCGTCGGTCTCGCCAGGAAAGCCGACGATGAAATCGGAAGACACCGAGATCTCCGGGCGCACCTGGCGCAAGCGGCGCAGCACCGACTTGTATTCCAGCGCGGTATAGCCGCGCTTCATCGCCGACAGGATGCGGTCGGAGCCGTGTTGCGCCGGCAGGTACAGGTGGTTCACCAGCTTGGGCACCTTGGCGTAGGCGTCGATCAGGCGCTGCGTAAATTCCTTCGGATGGCTGGTCACAAAACGTATCCGCTGTATCTGCGGGAATTCGGCGATATATTCGATCAGCAGCGCAAAGTCGGCGATCTCGCCGTCTGCCATCTGGCCGCGGTAGGCATTGACGTTCTGTCCCAGCAAGGAGATTTCCTTGATGCCTTGCGCCGCCAGGCCGGCCACTTCAGCCAGCACGTCTTCAAAACGGCGCGACACTTCCTCGCCGCGGGTATACGGCACCACGCAATAGCTGCAATACTTGCTGCAACCTTCCATGATGGAAACGAAGGCGGTGGAACCGTCCACTTTTGCCGGCGGCAGGTGGTCGAATTTTTCTATCTCGGGAAAGCTGATGTCCACCTGCGAGCGGCCGGTTTCGCGGCGCGCGTTCAGCATTTGCGGCAGCCTGTGCAGCGTCTGCGGGCCGAACACCACGTCCACATAAGGCGCGCGCTTGACGATCGCATCGCCCTCCTGCGAAGCCACGCAGCCGCCTACGCCTATCACCAGGCCCGGTTTCTTGAGTTTCAGTTCGCGCAGGCGGCCCAGATCGGAAAACACCTTTTCCTGCGCCTTTTCGCGCACGCTGCAAGTGTTGAGCAAGATTACATCGGCGTCTTCCGGCTTGTCGGTCTTGATCATGCCGTCCGAGGCATTCAGCACGTCCGCCATCTTGTCCGAGTCGTACTCGTTCATCTGGCAGCCGAAGGTCTTGATATATATCTTTTTTTGCATGTATTTCTTTAATCTAAATTGCCGTACCGAACTCGCACAAAACGGCTAGTACACTTTAATCCTCGGCGTTGGCGGGCTGACAGCGGCGTCGGCTTTGGGCAACGGCGTGCGGGCCTCGGCATCGGTCAGTATCCAGATACGCTCCACCTGGCCGACCGTATTCAATGTGTAATTCACTACCTTGCTGGCTGATCCCAGATAGGCCGGCATCACGATCAGGTTCGCATCGTTATAAATACGCGTGGCCGGCGTGCTCGCCATCAGCTTATCGTCGATCACGATTTTCGGTGCAGCAGAACAGTTCAATACGCCGCGCTTGACGTTGGCAGGAAACGGCCTGGCGTTTGCCTGTGCAGCCAGCAGGCTGCTACCGATGGCCAGCAATAACATGAAGCGGCGAAATAATTGCATTTTAGACATAAACAATAATCCAATTCAACAATAGGCGCTTGCCGGGCTTCAAATTTAACGTTGGCAAATCAGGTACTTACCCCTAATTTGCTACCTGCCGAGGGCGCAAGTTTAGCACATGTGGGGCATTGCTTCATCCCTAAGCTTTAGCAACCGGAATCGCCAAAACACCCCTTTCTTTGGCATAATGGCAAAAATAAATCTGGAATTCTGATGCACACTCGCTCTCCCCGCGCCGCCAAACGTGAATTTGACACCCGGCATTTCCGCAACGCACTATCCCAGTTCGCTACCGGCGTCACCGTCATCACGACACGGCTGGCCGACGGCAGTTTTCTGGGCTTAACTGCCAGCTCCTTCAATTCGGTATCGCTGGATCCGCCGCTGGTGCTGTGGAGCCTCGGCAATGCCGCGAGCAGCCTGCCCGTGTTTACCGGCAATTCGCACTATGTCGTGAATATCCTTGCTGCCGACCAGGCGCGTCTGGCGGAGCAATTCGCCAGCCGCAAGAAGAACCGCTTTGAAGGCGTGGATTTTTCGCTGTCGCCTACCGGCCACCCTATCCTGAACGGCGTTTCCGCATGGTTTGAGTGCCATAACCGCAGCCGCTATCCGGAGGGCGACCATGTGATTTTTGTCGGCGAAGTGGAGCATTGCGAATTCACTCCGCAAGCGCCGCTGGTATTTCATGCAGGAGAATTCCTGCTCCCGACACTGAAATCTATTTGATGAGCGCAACCCAATCCGACCTGATCGGCTATCTTGCCGCCTGCATGACGACTATCGCCTACATCCCGCAAGTCTGGCTGACCTGGAGGCGCAAGCGCGCGGAAGGTGTCTCGCTGAGCATGTACCTCATCCTGACCGGTGGCGTAGCGCTGTGGCTGGCATATGGCGTGCTGACCCATTCCTGGCCTATCATCGTCGCCAATTTCATTACCTTTGTGCTGGCGCTATTCATCCTCGGCATGAAGCTGCTCTATAAATAAAGCGGCTTAATAAAGCGGCTTCACACAGGCTGCCTGCGGTCCAAATTTACCCGAGCAGCTTGCCAAGCACTTCCGCCGAGTCGAACGCCGCCCGGCGCAGCCTGTCGCTTACGCCCTGCCAGTCTTTATCGTCCGGCAGCGCCTCCACCAGGATGATGTCGGCGTGGGCTGCATCCAGCGCACGCAAATCCGCATACAAGTCATGCGCGTAGCCATGCGGCTCCGCCGGCAGCAGCAGCTGGGCGAGCGCGCCGGTCTTGCCGGCCACGCTGTGCGACATCAAGGCGAAGCTGCGGCCGGCAGCGGTCAGCTGCTGCATCGTCGTTGCCAGCGCATCCGCCGCAACCAGCACCACCGGCGTGTTCGGCGCGTAGTGCGCATCCAGCGTGCCGGAGGCGCGCGGCGCGGCGGCGTCTGCCGCGTTACGGTCTGCAGGCAGCACTCCCAGCACCTCTGCCAGTTGCGCCGCGCTGATATCGCCGGGCCGCAACAGCACCGGGCCGTGCGTGGCGAGACGGGTCAGGTCGACGATGGTGGACTCGATGCCGACTTCGCTCTGGCCGCCGTCCAGTACGGCGGCGATCACGCCGCCCGGCACGGTCTCTAGCGGAAACTCATCCATCACGTGCTGCGCCGTGGTCGGGCTGACGTGGCCGAACTTATTGGCGGAGGGCGCGGCCACCCCGCCCTTGCCGCCCTTGAACGCCCGCAACAGCGCTTGCGCCACCGGATGCGAAGGACAACGCAAGCCTATCGAATCCTGGCCGCCGGAGACCGTATCGGGGATATTGTCGGCGCGCTTCAGTATCAAGGTCAGCGGTCCCGGCCAGAAAGCCGCAATCAATTTGTGCGCTTCCGGCGGGATATCCCTGGCCCAGTAAGCCAGGTCCGCTTCCGGCGCCAGATGCACGATCACCGGATGATTGGATGGCCTGCCCTTGGCCGCATAGATGCTGGCCACTGCAGCCGGATTTTCAGCGTCGGCACCGAGGCCATATACGGTCTCGGTAGGAAAGCCGACCAGCGCCCCCGCCTCCAGCTGCCTGGCGGCCTGCTGAATCGCCCGCAGTTTACTTTCTTCGATCACGTTCGATATGCCCATCAAAACACTAAGCCGGATCGCCGGGGATGCCAAGAATACGGCAGGCCTGCTGCAAATTGGCCTGCGCCAGTTCCATCGTGGTCGCCACAAAGGTCACGTGCCCCATCTTGCGGCCGCGCCTGGCTTCGGCCTTGCCGTACAAATGCAGATGCGCGCCGCGCAATGCCAGCACCTGATCCCAGGCCGGTTCGCGCGCGGCGTCTGAAGCGCCGTCAAACCAGACATCGCCCAGGATATTCAACATCACCGCGGCGGAATGCTGGCGCACGTCGCCCAGCGGCAATTGCGCGATCGCGCGCGCCTGCTGTGCAAACTGGCTGGTCACGCAGGCATCCATCGTATAGTGGCCGCTATTATGCGGACGCGGCGCCATCTCATTGACCACCAGCGAGCCGTCCTGCAATACAAAGAACTCTATGCACAGCACGCCGACATAGCCCATCTCGGCGATAATTTCCAGCGCTGCCTTCTGTGCCGTATCCGCGATAACCGCAGATACGTTCTGGCTCGGCACCGTCGTCGTAAACAGGATACCGTCCCTGTGCACATTTTCGGCGATCGGATAAACCACGGCCTCGCCATCCACCCCGCGCGCCACCAGCACAGAAATTTCATAGGCCAGCGGCAGCATTTTTTCCAGCACGCAGACGACGCCGTGCATGCCGGCATACGCCGCATGCAACTCTTCCAGCGTCCTGACCCTGACCTGGCCCTTGCCGTCATAGCCCATGCGCGCGGTTTTCAGAATGCCGGGCAATAATTCGGCCCCCGCCGCGTCAATATCGCCGCTGCCGGCGATCACCGCATGCGGAGCCGGCAAGACCTTGCTTGCTGCGCCGACACGGGTGAAGAATTGTTTCTCCGCCACCCGGTCTTGCGCTATCGATACGCAAGCCGCACCGGGTGCAACAAAAGTGCGCTCGGCCAGGAAGGCCAGGCTGTGCGCCGGGACGTTCTCAAATTCCGTGGTTACCGCCACCGACAGGCGGGCAAGTTCGGCCAGCGCTTTCTCATCGGTGTAGCCGGCCTGTATGTGTTTATCCGCGACCTGGCCGGCAGGACAATCGGCCTGCGGCTCCAGCACAGCGACCTTGTAGCCCATCGTCTGTGCGGCGTGCGCAAACATGCGGCCCAGCTGGCCGCCGCCCATGATGCCCAGCCAGGTCGGCTCGGATTCGGTAGGAAGGTGCGCGGTTCTTGCGGTTTGGTTTTGGTTTGTTGCCATTTTTTCTAAGCCTGGTTCATCGGTGAAGGCTATTACTTGATTTGTAAGGTGGGCGACGGGTGCTTGTAGTAGGGTGGGCACGCGTGCCCACGCCGGAATAAATCGGGATGCAAGTATCGTGATATCCGATACGCGTGGGCACAAAGTCGTGCCCACCCTACATTGCTGCTATTGCACCCTGCGATACTTGACCTTACACAGGCAGCGTCATCGCCCTGGCGGCCTGGGTCTGCTTCTCGCGGTACTCCAGCAAGCGGCTCGCCAGCGCATGGTCGGTGGTCGCCAGCATCGCAATCGCCGCCAGCGCGGCGTTGGCCGCGCCGGCCTCGCCTATCGCGAAAGTCGCCACCGGTATGCCCTTGGGCATTTGCACAATGGACAGCAGCGAGTCTTCGCCGCGCAGGTACTTGGACGGCACCGGTACGCCGAATACCGGCACGATGGTCTTGGCAGCGATCATGCCCGGCAAATGCGCAGCGCCGCCGGCGCCGGCGATGATCGCACGCAGGCCGCGTTCACGGGCGGTTTCCGCATAACGGAACATGTCATCCGGCATGCGATGGGCAGACACGACCTGCGCTTCAAACGCAATGCCGAATTCCTTCAGGATGGACACCGCATTCTGCATCACATCCCAATCCGATGAAGAGCCCATGACCACGCCGACCAGGGGCGCATTATTTGGCGACGTCATCATCAGTCCTTCAGCTTTTCGCCGGTCAGGCGTTCCAGCGCCTCGCGGTATTTGGCCGCAGTCTTGGCGACCACTTCATCCGGCAGCGCCGGGGCGGGTGCGGTCTTTTTCCAGCTGGTGATGGTTTCCAGGTAGTCGCGCACAAACTGCTTGTCGAAAGACGGCGGCGACATGCCCGGCGCATAAGAATCAGCCGGCCAGAAGCGGGAAGAGTCGGCGGTCAGCACTTCATCCATCAGGTGCAACACGCCATTGTCGTCCAGGCCGAACTCGAACTTGGTGTCGGCGATGATGATGCCGCGCGTCGCCGCATAGTCGGCGGCTTCGCTATACAACTGTATGCTGATGTCGCGCATTTTGGCGGCAAGCTCCTTGCCTATGCGGGCTTCCATATCGGCATAGCTGATGTTTTCATCATGCTCGCCCATCTCTGCCTTGGCGGCCGGCGTAAAGATCGGCGCAGCCAGCTTGTCGGCCTGGCGCAGGCCTGCCGGCAACTGGATGCCGCAGATGGCGCCGGTTTCCTGGTAATCCTTCCAGCCGGAACCGATGATGTAGCCGCGTACCACCGCTTCCACCAGGATAGGTTTCAGGCGCTTGGCGACCACGGCGCGGCCGCGCACCTGCTCCACTTCATCGGCAGAAACGACTGACTCAGGCGCGATGCCGGTCAGGTGGTTAGGCACGATGTGGCCCAGCTTTTCAAACCAGAAATTGGCCATCTGGTTCAGCACGCGGCCTTTGTCGGGGATCGGTTCGGACATGATCACATCGAAAGCGGACAGGCGATCGCTGGTAACGATCAGCAGCTTATCCTCGCCGACGGCATAATTGTCGCGAACTTTGCCGCGCCCCAGCAGTGGCAAAGATTTGAGTGTGGATTGGAGTTGCGTAGTCATGGAGATAATTTCAATAAAACAGGATACTGCCAAAATGCCTGGGGCGCATTCAGTGCGCACACTGTGCGCCCCGGGTTGCCATGCCGCTTAGTTGACGATTTGCGCCAAACTACCTTTTTTGTATTGCTCCGCCACTTTTTCCAACGGCAGCGGCTTGATCTTGCCGGCCTGGCCTTCGCAGCCGAACGACAGATAGCGCGCCTTACAGACCAGCTTGGCCGCTTCGCGGGCCGGCTTCAGGTAATCGCGCGGATCGAACTTGCCCGGGTTTTCAAACAGGTAGCGGCGGATCGCGCCCGTCATCGCCAGGCGGATGTCGGTATCGATATTGATCTTGCGCACGCCGTGCTTGATGCCGATGACGATTTCTTCCACCGGCACGCCGTAGGTTTCCTTCATGTCGCCGCCGAACTCGCGGATTTCTTCCAGCAACTCTTGCGGCACCGACGAAGAACCGTGCATCACCAAGTGGGTGTTGGGGATGCGCGCGTGGATTTCCTTGATGCGGTCGATCGCCAGGATGTCGCCGGTAGGCTTGCGGGAAAACTTGTAGGCGCCGTGGGAAGTGCCGATGGCAATCGCCAGCGCGTCGCACTGGGTCAGCTTGACGAATTCCGCGGCTTGCGCAACGTCGGTCAGCAATTGTTCGCGGGTCATCTGGCCGTCGGCGCCGTGACCGTCTTCCTTATCGCCCATCATGGTTTCCAGCGAACCGAGCACGCCCAGCTCCGCCTCTACCGTGACACCGATCGCGTGCGAGAATTCCACTACCTTGCGCGATACTTCGATATTGTATTCATAGCTGGCGACGCTCTTGCCGTCT
>DATHMC010000368.1:0-4977 GCA_035487495.1 Undibacterium sp. | reverse complement strand
TTCTGTTCGACGATGCGGACGATGTCGCCGTCTTGCCTGACGATGCGGCCCAGGCCGGTGGGGTCCGGCATATCGGCGGTCAGGATGGCCAGCTTGTCGGTACCGGCGGCTGCGATCAGCCTGTGCAGGCTGGCGGCGGTCGTCAACGGCACGTCGCCGTACAGCACCAGGGTAGGCACGGCGTCATCCAGCACCGGGCCGGCCTGCGCTACTGCGTGGCCGGTGCCCAGTTGCGGCTCCTGCCTGGCAAAGCGCAGGCCGTCGGCG
The DNA here is from genome assembly GCA_035487495.1 of Undibacterium sp. Lineage (GTDB taxonomy): Bacteria > Pseudomonadota > Gammaproteobacteria > Burkholderiales > Burkholderiaceae_D > Undibacterium. Next base: position 4,710 of record DATHMC010000368.1, on the reverse strand, counting down.
GCGATGGTGGACGGCACCTGTTCGCCGCCGTGACCGTAGATGATGCAGATATTGGCCGGTTGACCGGCGGCGTTCAAGCTGCGCGCGGTATCGACCACATGCGACAGCAGCGGTTTGCCCGCCAGGGGATGCAATACTTTTGGCAGCGCAGACTGCATGCGTTTGCCCATGCCGGCTGCGAGGATGACGACGTTCATGGAGTTCCCAGGATGAAGATGCAATGCCGAAATTCTAACATGGGCGCTTTGCTGCATCAGGTATCGTCGCTTGCATTAAAAAAAGGGGCGCGAAATCCTCGCGCCCCGTTGTCCGCGTTGTCAGCACTAAGTTTGCAGCCAGCTGCCCTTGAAGACGATAGGGCCGGTCGGCTTTTCCGGGTTGCCCGAGCCGCCTTTGGGCTCCAGCGTTACCGCCAGCAGCGGCGTCGCCTGTTCGCTCATATACTCCGGCATCGGTAGCGTGATAATGCCCTGGCTTGCCACCAGGCCCAGCGACCTGACCTTGCCGTCTTTGTACACCGCCCATAGCTCCAGGCTCTTGTCCGCCGCGATATGTTGCGCGGCCACCATGCGTATCACCAACTGGCGGCGCTTGGTGTCGCCGCTGACCACCGCGATAGGCTGGGCCTTGTCATCCGACAGCGTTGCGACATAATTGCCGACCGGCAGCGCGGGCTCGACTTGCTGCTTGCTCAGCAACAGCGATACCAGCACCAGTGCGGCAGCGGTCGAGAACATGCCCAGGCCGCGCCAGAAGCTGAGATCCTCGTGCAGGTTGCGCCAGAAGGCCCAGCGATCCTCCACCGCGTTGGCGCGTTGCGTGCGGTTCAGATCAAGGCGCTTTTCCAGCGCCTGCCAGACGCCGGCCGAGGGTTGGGCCGCCTTGGAAAATTCTGCCATCGGCAGCAAATTGCCTTGCCACTGCGTGACCAGCTGCTGCAGTGGGCGGTCACTGCGCAGCCAGGTTTCGAAACGGCGGCGCGCGCCGCCGCGCAAGGTGCCTAGCACATACTCTGCAGCCAGCTTTTGCTGCAGGTCTGGTTTATCCTGGATATTCATGCGCTCTCCAGTTTGGACAAGCAGGTACGCAGCTTGTCCAGCCCGCGTCGTATCCAGGTTTTGACCGTGCCCATCGGCAGTTTCATTTGTTCCGCCACTTCACTGTGCGACAGGTCGTGATAAAAAGCCAGGGCCATCGCCTGCCTGTGCAAGCCTTCCAGGCGCGCAAAACAACGCGCCAGCGCTTTGGCATCCTGCGTCAGCTGCAGCGATTCGATTGGCGTCGGATCGTTGGCTTCCAGTGCATTCATCACTTCCATATCAAAGTTATCCGCATCGATTTCTACATCATGGTCCAGCCTGCGCAACAGGTCAAAGGCGCGGTTGCGCACGATGGTCGTCATCCAGGTCATGGGCGCGGCCAGGCTGGGCTGGTAGCTGCCGGCGTTGTTCCAGATGTTGACAAAACTCTCTTGCAACACCTCTTCCGCCAGTTCGCGCTTACTTAATATACGCAGCGCGAAGCCAAACAGTTTTGGGGAGCTTGCGTCATACAGCGAGCGAAACGCGCCGGCATCCTTGTTTGCCACTGCCGCAAGCCAGATATGCAACTGGCCGGTGTCCATTTTCGGTGGGTTTGACAATGTTGAATCCGTTTCAAAAAAAGAGGCGTATCAGACTAAGAGCATGCAGCACCGGAAAACATATCGAAAAAACAAACTCCATTCTACCGTCACGGCAGATTTTTTCTCGCCTTATTGATACGGAATTGGAGTGCGGATAGATGTACTTTTCTATGTGGCAAGCCGACAAATGAAGACATGGAGCGCATTCCTGGCCCGGCGCGCATTTAATTGTTGCGCAATCTGGAATAATGTATTGCGGATAGTCATCTTTATTGATGCCCATAAAGGCTATAAACTCGGCTCCATCGATGAGCACCACACCACGCAAGACACCAGTGCGCGACTCACCGAGGCAGCAAACAGCGGAATCATTCCGTCGCGCTTAGCGCTCTGCCTGGAGTCATGAACCTAATTTTGGAGAGATAAAATGAATGCGAAACAACTTATTGCTGCTGTTGCCCTGATTGCTACCGGTTCGGTTGCTTTTGCAAGTGATTACCAGGTGGGCGGCGAGGCTTATGCCAGCTTTCCTATCCCATCCATGATAAAAACCGGTGCCGAACCAGCTAAAGCCGCGCCTGCTGCTGTCGCAGTTGCCAATACATCAAGCAACGGCAAAACCCGTGCCGAAGTGATCGCCGAGTTGGCGCAAGCCCGTGCTGAAGGCACGAATGTCGGCGGCGAAGCTTATGTTGCCTCCAACCCTGCGACCCCAGCACGCGTCGCCGCAGAAACTGTAAAAACTGCGACAAGCAAATAAATCTTGCCGTATCCGGCCGCCGGTTGTCAGCGCGGCCAAATCAAAAACGTCGCTGTCAGCGGCGTTTTTTTTGCGCGCGCGTTTTATTTTTACGCAAGATGCGCAGCCTTTATTATATTGAAGCCCTGAAATACAGATTCTGCTAAGCTAGTAGTGCACACCACCACACCAAGGGGGAAGCACATGGGCCAGAACACAACTCTGACACTGCATGTCCCGGAGCCTACCGGCCGGCCGGGATGCGAAACGGATTTCTCTTACCTCCACCTGGCAAAAGCAGGCGAGGTCCGGCGACCCTTGACGGACGCCGCGCCCGCCGACACCAGCGATCTTGCCTTTACGCTGATCCGCGTGCTGGACGACGACGGCCATGCCGTCGGGCCGTGGGCGCCGCAAATAAGTGCGGAATTGCTGCGCCAGGGCATGCTGGCGATGATGAAGACGCGCGTTTTCGATACGCGCATGGTGATCGCGCAAAGGCAAAAGAAAATGTCCTTCTACATGCAGAGCCTGGGCGAAGAGGCGATAGGCACGGCGCATGCGCTGGCGCTGCGCGACGGCGACATGTGCTTTCCCACCTACCGCCAGCAGAGCATATTGATGGCGCGCAATGTGCCGTTGGTCGACCTGATCTGCCAGCTATTGTCGAATGAGCGCGATCCCTTGAAGGGCCGCCAGTTGCCGGTCTTGTATTCGGTCCGCAAAGCCGGGTTTTTCACGATCTCGGGCAACCTCGCCACCCAGTTTGTGCAGGCGGTGGGCTGGGCGATGGCGTCCGCCATCAAGGGCGACACCAAGATCGCTTCCGGCTGGATAGGCGACGGTTCCACCGCCGAATCGGATTTCAATACCGCGCTGACGTTTGCCCACGTGTACCGTGCGCCGGTGGTGCTGAACGTGGTCAACAACCAGTGGGCGATTTCCACCTTCCAGTCCTTCGCCGGCGGCGAGAGCACGACCTTTGCGGCGCGCGGCGTAGGCAGCGGCATTGCCTCGCTGCGTGTCGACGGCAACGATTTTCTCGCGGTGTATGCAGCGTCGCAATGGGCCGCCGAGAGGGCGCGCAATAACCTCGGGCCGACCTTGATCGAATGGGTTACCTATCGCGCCGGTCCGCACTCAACCTCCGATGATCCGTCCAGATACCGGCCGGCTGACGACTGGGCGCATTTCCCGCTGGGCGATCCTATCGCCAGGCTGAAGCAGCACCTGATCGCGCTCGGCATCTGGTCGGAGCAGGAGCATGCGGACAGCCAAAAGGCGCTGGAGGCCGAAGTGATCGCCGCGCAGAAGGAAGCGGAGCGCTACGGCACGCTGTCTAACGGCCACATTCCCAGCGCGGCGGCGATGTTTGAAGACGTCTATAAGGAGATGCCTGCGCATCTGCGCAGCCAACTCAAGCAACTGCAAGCCTGAGCAAAAACAAAAACAGGAGACAACATGGCGACGACATCGATGACGATGATCCAGGCGCTGCGGTCGGCGATGGATGTGATGCTGGAGCGCGACAACAATGTAGTCGTATACGGTCAGGACGTAGGCTACTTCGGCGGCGTATTCCGTTGCACCGAAGGCTTGCAGGCCAAATACGGCAAGTCGCGCGTATTCGATGCGCCGATTTCCGAAGGCGGCATAGTCGGCACCGCGGTCGGCATGGCGGCGTATGGATTAAGGCCGGTGGTGGAGATACAGTTCGCCGATTATTTTTATCCCGCGTCCGACCAGATCGTTTCCGAAGCCGCGCGCCTGCGCTACCGTTCGGCCGGTGAGTTTACCGCGGCGATGACGATACGCATGCCTTGCGGCGGCGGCATCTATGGCGGCCAGACCCATAGCCAGAGCCCGGAAGCCTTGTTCACGCACGTGTGCGGACTGCGCACGGTGATGCCGTCCAATCCTTATGACGCCAAGGGCCTGCTGATCGCGGCGATAGAAAACGACGATCCGGTGATCTTCCTGGAGCCCAAGCGCCTGTATAACGGGCCGTTTGACGGCCATCACGACAGGCCTGTGGTGCCGTGGTCCACGCACCGCATGAGCCAGGTGCCGGACGGCTACTACACGGTGCCGCTGGAATCGGCATCGGTATTTCGCAGCGGACAAGACCTGACGGTGATCACCTATGGGACCATGGTGTTCGTGTCGGAAGCCGCCGCGCAGGAAACCGGGGTAGACGCCGAGATTATCGACCTGCGCAGCCTGTGGCCGCTGGACCTGGACACGATAGTCAATTCGGTTAAAAAGACCGGCCGCTGCGTCGTCGTGCATGAGGCCACCCGTACCAGCGGCTTTGGCGCCGAACTGGCGGCACTGGTGCAGGAGCACT
>DATHMC010000367.1:0-24641 GCA_035487495.1 Undibacterium sp. | reverse complement strand
ATAGCTGGCCAGGCGGGCATAGCGCTTCAGCAGGTCTGCATTCAGATCCAGGCAGGCCTTGAAACGTTTTACCGATTCGGCCAGGTGGCCACTGCAACCGGAGATGTCTTTCAACTGGCTTTCCAGCTTGACGGCATCCTTGTCCCAGTCGGCGCTGGTGGCATACAGGTCTTGCAAATTCCATTTGTCGGCCTCGGTCTCGGCGAAGGCAGGCAAGGTAGGAAGGACAACGGCTACAGAGAATAGGCTACGGATGAGATACTTGTGCATGGCATCTTTTCTGTTCTAGAAGGTTGATCGGAGTCACGCCCCCGCTTCGGCAAGAATTGGCTGACACGGCCCGTGTATCGCTTGGGCCGTGTCCCAAGTGTTATGCCGACCTGGAAGGAGTCTATGACTTCGGCAGTATTGTGGGCCAAAAGTTCGCAAGATTGAATATGTCTTGAAAAATTTTCTACTTTTTATTCAATTTGGCAACAGTCTGGCTGGCAATGGACTAAACGACCGGGATGAAGCGCATTTTGAAGTTGCGACCCTTGATATTGCCCTGGCTGAGTTTGTCATAGGCGCGCTGGGCGATCTTGCGGTCCAGCGCGACATAGGTCATGAATTCAAAAACATTGATCTTGCCTACCTGTTCCTTGCTGAGGCCAACGTCCCCGGTCAACGCGCCCAGCAGGTCGCCGGGGCGTAATTTGTCTTTTTTGCCGCCCATGATGCACAGGGTGACCATCGGCGCCTGCAAGGCAGCGCCGGATGCCGGCTCCAGGTCCGCCAGATCGAACCAGCGCACCGGGCCGTCCTGGTAATCCTCAATCAGCTTCACCCATTTTTTCTCGCTCGGCGAGGCCAGGCTGAGCGCCAGGCCTTTTTCGCCGGCGCGCCCGGTGCGGCCTATCCTGTGGATATGGACTTCGGTATCTTTGGATACGTCCACATTGATCACGGCGCCCAGGGTCTGGATATCCAGCCCGCGCGCGGCGACGTCGGTGGCGACCAGCACGGAACAGCTCTGGTTGGCAAACAACACCAGGATTTCATCGCGCTCGCGCTGCTCCAGGTCGCCGTACAGAGCCAGTGCGCCGAACCCTTGCGCGCGCAATTCCTCCGCCAGTTCCTGGCAGTGGATCTTGGTATTGCAAAAGGCCAGCGTGGAAACCGGGCGGTAGTGGCTCAGCAATTGGGCGACGGCGGCATTGCGCGTCTCGGGCGTGACGGAGTAGAAGCGCTGCTCTATGCGGCTGGCATCATGTTGCGCCTCCACCTTTACTTCCGCCGGTTCATGCAGGAACTGCTCGCTGGCGCGGCGGATATCGTCGGCATAGGTGGCGGAGAACAGCAAGGTCTGGCGGCGCGGCGAGCAGGCGCTGACGATGGAATGTATGTCGTCGTAAAAACCCATATCCACCATGCGATCGGCCTCATCCAGCACCAGGGTCTGCACTGCATTGAGCTTGATCGTGCCGCGGCTGATGTGGTCTATCAAGCGGCCTGGCGTGCCTACCACGACGTGCGCTCCGTGCTCCAGCGAGGCAATCTGCGGCCGCATGGGGGCACCGCCGCATAAGGTCAGCACCTTGATGTTGTCGGCGAAACGGGCCAGTCGCCGCAGTTCGTTGGAGACTTGGTCTGCCAGCTCGCGCGTCGGGCAGATCACCAGGCCCTGTATCGCAAAATAGCTGGGATTCAGCTTGGCCAGGATGCCGATGCCGAAGGCGGCGGTTTTGCCGCTGCCGGTCTTGGCCTGCGCGATCAGGTCTTGCTGCTGCAAAATGATGGGCAGGCTTTGCGCCTGTATCGGCGTCATTTCCTTGTAACCCAGGCTATCCAGATTGTTTAAGAAAGCGGGCGACAGGGGAAGGGTGGAAAAAGAAGTCGTATTGTCCATGTTTGAGTCGCCAGCGTAATAAGATTGAAGTCTAACAGGCTGCCCGGGATGCCGCCACATGTAGACCAGGAATTGGTTTCATTCTTTTGCCCAGACCGGCAAGCCGGTCAGGTCGGTATTTTCGTCCCAGGTCCACAACGGCAAGCCACTATTATCGGTGGGCTCCAGCAACTCCAGCTGTTCCTGTGCTTCCATCGTATTCTTGCTGCGATGGAGCATGGTGCGTTTATGTTCCGATGCAGCGTAGTGTTCGGGCTCCAGGCCAGGCAGTTCCAGGGTTTTGCTATCTTTTATATCTCGCATTTCAGGCACTTAGGGCAAATCAGGTCTCACTTTTACAAGTGGGCGACATGCTTATTGGGGAAATGCCGATAGATGGAAGGCGAAATAAAAAATGCGGAAAGAACTGCGCTGGATCAGGATTATCTGCTGGCGGCAGCAACCGGGATAAGTCCGGTGCTGCCAGTCTGCCGCTAAGGCTTGTTGGTTGCGGGGGCAGGATTTGAACCTACGACCTTCGGGTTATGAGCCCGACGAGCTGCCAGACTGCTCCACCCCGCGTCTGAGCTGCGAATTATATAGAGCTATGCGTGCAGCGACAACACATATTTGGAAATAATTTTTGGGTGTTTAATATTTACGCATTCCCGTGCTTGCCAAGCTGCTGATATAGTGGCGTTTAACTAACTTGCGTTCATATTGCGCCATGAAAAATCATTTGGTTGTCGCCATCGCCTACGATCAACTATGCACCTTTGAGTTCGGCTGCACGGTAGAGCTGTTCGCCTTGCAACGCCCGGAGCTGGACGTTGATTGGTACCGTTTTGCGGTGTGCGCGGCGGAGCCGGGCAAGATACGGGCGGCCGGCGGCATTACGGTGGAGGCGCCGTACACTCTCAGGTTGCTGGACAAGGCCGACACGATCATCATTCCCGGCTGGCGCGATGCCGACGAGCCGCCGCCGGAAGCCCTGCTCAAAAAAATTCGCGCTGCCTACTTGCGTGGTGCGCGCCTGTGCAGTATTTGCTCCGGGGTGTTTGTGCTGGCCGCCGCGGGAATACTTGACGGCAAAGCGGTCACGACCCATTGGCGCTACGCAGAGCGACTTGCCAGGCGTTATCCGGAATTGGATGTGCGGCCGGATGCCTTGTATGTGGATCAGGGACAGGTCATCACTTCGGCCGGGTCTGCAGCGGGGCTGGATATGCTGCTGCACCTGGTGCGCAAGGATCACGGGGCGAAAGTCGCCAACCTGGTGGCCCAGAGGCTGGTGGTTCCTCCGCACAGGGAGGGCGGCCAGGCGCAATTTGTGCCGCGGCCGGTGGCCGCGGATGACCAGGGACGGCTGGCAAAACTGATGGACATGGTCAGGGCCAGGCCCGGTCTGCCGCACAGCTTGCAGTCATTGGCAAAGCACGCGGCGATGAGTCCGAGGACTTTGCAAAGGCAATTCCAGCAAGCCACCGGCCTGGGACCCTATGAATGGTTGATACGGGAGCGCGTAGCGATCGCGAGAGAATTGCTGGAATCGCCGGCGACGCCGCTGTCGCAGGTAGCAGAGTTGGCGGGCTTCGGTTCCGAGGAATCCTTGCGCCGGCATTTCAGGCGCATCGTTAAAACCAGCCCGGGCGCTTATCGGCTGCAATTCGGCGCGACTCCGGCCGCTTGAATCATTGGTGCAATCATTGGCGCCATCCCCCGGCCAGGCTACACAAAGCTGCAAGCAGTAATACTGCGCCGATCAGGCGAGACAGTCGCGCATTCCACGGCGAATTGGATTCCAGCCAGCGCCGTGAGTCGCTGGCCAACAGCGCAATCAACCCATATACCGCCGCCTGGGTTGCCGCAATAATGATGCCCATCGCTAATGCCTGGGACCACATGGGACCATACGTTGGCCGCACAAACTGCGGAAAAATCGCCAGCATGAAAAGATAGGCCTTGGGGTTGAGCAAATTGGTTAACATCCCTTGCCTGAAATTGAGTGCCGGATGCCGATCCGCCGGCATTTTTTGGAAGGTAAAGCCGGCGACGCTGCGCATCAGCGAAATACCTATCCAGGCCAGATAGATTGCGCCGATCAGCAAGACTAGATTGAATACGTGGGGTGCGGTATTGAGCACGGCAGCTATTCCCAATGCGCCGATGGCAACATGGCAAACGCCGCCGGCGATAATGCCCGCAACCGCGTATAAGCCTGACCGGCGCCCGCCGCTTAATGAGCTAGCCAGCACAAACGCCATATCCAGCCCCGGCAATATCACCACGCAAAAAACGACGGTAAAGAATAGAAACAGGTTGGCAGCTTGAGTCATCATGTCCTCGGTTCGATCATTTGTATGATGCGTTCTTGAGTTTGTTGTTAATTCCAGCGCGAACTGGACTAAGCATGCAGACTAAAGTAGATTTAGGACTATTCCGGCCCTATTAAATTGGTATTCTTGGAAAATGCGCACTTATCGCCCCACCACCCGCGTCCTGGCCGTGCTTGAGCTATTGCAAAGCCAGGGGCGCATGAGCGGCGCCGAATTGGCGCAACGGCTGGAGGTGGATGGGCGCACGCTGCGCCGCTATATCGTGATGCTGGAAGAATTGGGGATACCGATCACTGCGGAGCGCGGCCGATATGGCGGCTATGCCCTGGTCGCCGGATTCAAATTGCCGCCGATGATATTTAATGACGATGAAGCCCTGGCTTTGTCGATAGGCTTGCTGGCCGCGCGCAGCCTGGGCCTGGCGGAGGCTGCGCCCGCGGTGGCAAGTGCGCAGGCCAAGCTGGAAAGGGTCATGCCCCCCGGCCTGGAAAAAAGGGTGAGGGCCGTGCACGAAACCGTCAAGCTGGATCTACCGCGGCCCAATGCGCCGGGCAGCAACGACGCGCTGGCGGGTCTCAGCAGCGCAGCGCAAATGAAGCTGAGGGTGCATATGCAATACGCGTCGGCGACGAACGAATTGACTGAAAGAGAATTCGATCCCTACGCGCTGGCCTATCAAAATGGCTCGTGGTATGTGCTTGGCATGTGTCATTTGCGCCAGGATTTGCGTTCGTTTCGCCTGGACCGGGTATTGCGCGTGTCCATCCTGGAGAGGCATTTCCAGCGCCCCGACGATTTTGACGCTGTCGCCCATCTGAATTTCTCCATCGCAACAATGCCGCGTGCGTTTGCCATAGAAGTCTTGCTGAAAAGCGATTTAAAGACGATCAAGGAGGAGATGTTTGAGTGGCTGGGTATATTGGAGGCAAGCGATGACGGAGTCATCCTGCATAGCCAGGCAGGTGATTTGCGTTGGTATGCCAGGGAATTGGCCAGGCTGCCATTTCCTTTCGAGATACGCCACCCCCCGGAACTGTGCGCGGCGCTGCAAGAGTGCGCAATGAACTTGTTGAGGATGGCGCGGATGCCGCAACTAGCGCAAGCCCGATAAAAAATATCTATACAAAATTTTTCAATTCCACAAGTTTATCAAACAAAAAATAGTGAGAACTGCCTTAATTTAAAGATAATTCCAGAGAACAACAATACTGTCCTGGATTACGGGCATAATAAGCCGTTCGTTGCAATTATTTCACACTCCATGTACTTGTACGCCCTTGATGAGGAAGTAGAGCGTCTTAACGCTGAACTGGTGACATTGTCAGGTTCGGCGCGGCTCGACTTGCTTGTTGCCATTGCCTGGCATCAACGGCAACGCGATAGCCGAGCAGCCGCGCAAATGCTGGACGAGGCCGAAACCCTGCTGCGGAATAGTCCATTGATGCCGGATCAAAGGCGTGCGGTACGCGCGCGCATCGCGCTGAGCCGGGCTGAAATCGCAGCACTGTTTGGAGAGTTTGACAAGGCGGAGGCCTTATTGATGGAAGCCAGGGCCGGCTTCAATGCAGTCAACGATATTGGCGGCGAAGGGGATGCCCTGCTGGGCGAGGTCGTGATCGCTCTGGAGCAAGGACAAATGGAAAGGGCGATGCGGACCGCCAAGGCCGCCGTATCCTATTTTGAAAGATCGGGCGAGTCGCTCAGCCAATTTTTGGCCGAAGCCTGGCATCTGTATCTGGTGTCTTTTTCGGATCCCTCGGCAGCAGCTGGGAAATTGCTTGAGTTGCAGGCCAACGCCGTCGAGCCCAGGCACCCGGCGCTGGAGGCGCTCATCACTGCGGCCAGGGGCGAGACCTTGTTCTCGCCGGAGCTGACCCGTTCCGCTATACTCTTCTATCATTCCAGCGAATTGGCGCGAGAGGCCGGCCTAGTCCGGCTGTCGATCATGGCGTCCGCGAATGCCGGCGCAGCGCTGCAAAAGCTGGGTGATTTCGACGAGGCTGCCGCTTGCTACGACTGGGCAGTTTCGCGCGCGCGGAAAACAGGATGGCCGGCGTTGATAGGTTTCAGCCTGATGCGCCTGGGCGAACTGCTGCGCCATCTGGGACAGCTGGAGCAGAGCCATGTCGTATTGCTGGAGGCGCTGCAGGGGTTCGCCGTCACCAAGAGCGGCATCAGCAAGGCTGTGGCGCACGGGGAGCTGGCGCACACCCTGCTGGAGCGCGGCATGCCGGCAGAATCGGCGACCATGTTTGATATTGCCATTACCCTGTACCGCGAGGCCGGATCACGCAGCAGCCTGGCTGAGCACCTGATCTGCCAGGCCCGTGCGCTTTCTGCCGCAGGCAAGTCTGATGAGGCGTTGAGCGCAGTCGACGAGGCAGACCGTTTGCTCAAGGAGTTGGATTGCGCTGCGTTAGGCGTCGATTTGCGGGAGGCGCTGGCAGAAATCCATGGCCAGCACAGCCTGCCTCTGCCTGACAAGATGACGGCGCCGAATCCCGTGCTGCATTATTTGGAAGATGCCTTGCGGGCCGGATCGGAAATTGAAGGCTGGCTGGCGCCATCCAAGCTCTTGCTCGCTTTGGGTGAGGCATGGTCGAGTGCAGGCGAAGGCAAGAAAGCCTTTGACTATGCCAAACTGGCCATCGCCGCGGACCAGCGTGAACGCAACAAGCAGGCTAGCAACTGGGCTACGCTGATGCAGGTCAGGCATGAAACAGAGCGGGCCAAAGCTGCCGCCGAACATCACCAGCAGCTTGCCGCAACCTTGACCGAAACCTCGCACACGCTGGACTTGCTGAGCAAGATAGGCCAGGAGCTGACCGCCAATCTCAATCCCGAAAACGTATGCAATGCCTTGCACCGCCATCTCGGCACTTTGCTGGATGCGTCGCATCTGTCCATCTGGTTGCTGGGGCCGGATGGAAAAGCGCTGGATTTATGCCATCATGTCGAAAACGGCGTTGTCGTGCCCGACTACAACGCGGCATCTTACAAAGACGCCTATAACGCCAAGCGCTGCATCACCGAATGGCAGGAAATCCTGCTGGAAATGGATGCGGCGAATACCGCTCCCGACCATATGCCCGATTTTGCCGATTCGATACAAATCCGCACTGCGCTGTTCGGCCCCCTGATCGTCGGCGAGCGGGTATTGGGAGCCATGTCGATCAAGTCGGGCAACCAGGATGCTTACGGCGAGCGTCAGCGCCTGATTTTCCGCACCCTGTGCGCATATGGCGCTATCGCGCTGGACAATGCCAATGCCCACCGGGATTTGCAGGAAATCAAAAAGAGGCTGGAGCAGGCTTTGCGTGAGCTGGAGGATGCCAGCCTCACCGATCCGCTGACGGGGCTCAGGAATCGCCGCTTCCTCGCGCAAAATATAGAGGCCGACGTGACCATCAGCAACCGCAGCTACCAGGACAGCATGGCCGTCGGAGCGAGCCTGCCCAAGGATGCCGACTTGCTGATGTTTGTGGTGGACCTGGATCATTTTAAACTGGTCAATGACAAATACGGGCATGCGGCCGGCGACGCTATCCTGGTGCAGATCAGGCAGCGTTTGCAACAGGTTTTCCGTGACTCGGATTACCTGATCCGCTGGGGTGGGGAGGAATTCCTGGTAGTGGCCCGAGGCATATCGCGCGAGCGCGCGGATGAACTGGCCGCGCGCGTCTGCGCCGTGGTTGCGGATCATGCCTTTACGCTGGACGAAAACACGCAGCTTCATCAGACGTGCTCAGTCGGATTTGCCTGTTATCCGTTTGTCACCAGCCAGCCTCGGGCCGTCAACTGGCAGGATGTGATCGATATCGCCGATATCGCTCTGTACACGGTCAAGCATGCAGGCCGGAACGGCTGGGTCGGACTGTTTGGCGAAGCACACGCCTGGCCCGACCTGCTTTTATGCACACTGAAGGCGGACCCGAAAAAAGTCATCCTGAGCCGGGAATTGCGATTGTCCTCCAACAAATCGGCTGAGGAAATTGCCAATGCGCTGGACCTGATGACTGCCGCGGCCGGCTGAGAGTAGATATTATTTTTTTTTAGATTTACACTGCAATCAAGCGCCGCGTTGCGGCTAGTGGAAAAGGGGTGCTTCTTCATATTTTTTGGAGACTTGGATATGCTCCCCCGGCAATGGCGACGCTATTAAAGGTCGCCTTTTGCTTTTTTGAACAGATAAGCGAGGAAATTGCGTTTTATGGAATACGAAGTCATCGATACTCAGATATCGCCAGAAGGACGCATGGATGTATTGTCCAAGGCAGAGGTTGCCAAGCTGCTGGATAATAGCCATGGCGGCCTATATAATATTTTTCGCAACTGTTCATTGGCGGTGCTGAATGTAGGCAGCGGCCTGGACGATGGCAAGGAATTGCTGGAGCGCTACAAGACCTTCGATATCAGCATTATCCAGCGCGAGCGCGGTATCAAGCTGGAGGTGAAAGGCGCACCGGCGATCGCCTTTGTGGACGGCGTATTGATCAAGGGCATACAGGAGCACCTGTTTGCCGTGCTGCGCGATATCATTTTCGTCAACGGCGAAATAGCCTCCAATCCCAAATTTGACTTGGACACCAGCGAAGGCGTCAGCGATGCGGTATTTCACATACTGCGCAATGCCAATGCGATACGTCCCCTGGTCAATCCTCATCTGGTCGTTTGCTGGGGCGGGCACTCCATCTCCGGCGCCGAGTACGATTACACCAAGGAAGTCGGCTACCAGATGGGCTTGCGCGGGCTGGATATCTGCACCGGCTGTGGCCCCGGCGCAATGAAGGGGCCGATGAAAGGCGCCACGATAGGTCATGCGAAGCAGCGTATCAGTACCGGACGCTATCTGGGAATTACCGAACCCGGCATCATCGCGGCCGAAGCGCCGAATCCTATCGTAAACGACCTGGTCATCTTGCCGGATATAGAGAAGCGCCTGGAGGCCTTTGTCAGGATAGGGCACGCTATCGTGGTTTTCCCCGGGGGAGCCGGTACGGCAGAGGAAATCCTGTATGTGCTGGGGATATTGTTGCATCCGGATAATGCCGACATGCCTTTCCCATTGATCTTTACCGGCCCTGAAAGCGCGGCGGATTATTTCAGGCAGATCGACCAGTTCGTCGGCGACACCCTGGGCGAGGCGGCGCAATGCCGTTACCAGATCATCATTAATGACCCCGTCAAAGTAGCGCAGGAAGTGTCTGCCGGAATCAAGCAGGTGCGGGAATACCGCAAGTTGACCGGCGACGCCTATTATTTCAACTGGCTGTTGAAGATAGATACGGAATTCCAGAAACCGTTTGAGCCTACCCATGAAAATATGCGCAATCTTGCATTGCATAAAAAACAGGCCAACCATCTGCTGGCGGCGAACTTGCGACGCGCCTTTTCCGGCGTAGTCGCCGGAAATGTAAAGGACCAGGGTATCCGCGCGATAGAGAAGTTTGGTCACTTTGAAATACGCGGCGACGCCAATATCATGGAGTCCATGGATGCATTGCTGGCATCGTTTGTTGCACAAAGCCGTATGAAGCTGCCCGGGAAGGCATATACCCCTTGTTATCGCGTCATAAAATAGGATAATGGGCGGAACTTGCTTGATAGCCGGCGGAAGCGGGTGTCGGCAATAGACGGGCGAGGGCGCAGGCCAAGTTAGGCGGCCGTCGGATTTAGGCATTGGCAAAAGAAACCAACATTACGGGAAAGACAGATATATGAGCACAGTACAACAGGAAGTTGACGAGCGCACCAATTTGACCGGCTCCAACAAGTTTGAACTTTTGCTGTTCAGGCTCGGTGCCGATGCGAATGGCGATCGCTCGGAACTGTTTGGCATCAATGTGTTCAAAGTGCGCGAAATTGTCGCGATGCCGACCATTACTGCAGTTGCCGGCGCGTTGCCGCATATGCTGGGCGTGGTTAATCTGCGCGGACAAGTCATCCCTGTCGTCGACCTGCCCTCCATTGTCGGCTGCAAGCCTAAAACCGGGCTGAACATCATGCTGGTAACCGAGTACGCGCGTACCACTCAGGGCTTTGCCGTGGAGTCGGTGGAAGAAATCGTCCGCCTGGACTGGAGCCAGGTGCTATCGGCAGAATCCAGCGGGGCCGGCGGCGGCATGGTTACCAGCATTGCCCGCCTCGACGGCGATACGGAAAATACCCGCCTGGCCCAGGTGCTCGACGTAGAGCAGATATTGCGCCAGATTACGCCTAGCGACGGCAAGGAGGTGGATGCCGTCAACATGAAAAAATTGCAGCTGAAACCCGGCACCGTCATCCTGGCGGCAGACGACTCCGCTGTGGCGCGCGGCTTGATAGAGCAGGCCCTGACTGCGATGGGCGTGCCTTATGTCATGACCAAGACCGGCAAGGAGGCTTGGGAAAAACTGCAATCCATTTCTGCCGCGGCGATTGCAGAAGGCAAGACCGTGCGCGACAAGGTCGCCATGGTACTGACGGATCTGGAAATGCCGGAGATGGACGGCTTTACCTTGACGCGCAATATCAAGCAGGATGACCGCTTCAAGTTCCTGCCGGTAGTGATTCACTCGTCGCTCTCCGGTTCCACCAATGAAGATCACGTCCGGAGCGTAGGGGCCGACGCGTATGTGGCGAAATTTGTTGCCGAGGAACTGGCCGCAACCATACGTGAAGTAATCAGTAAGTAAGCCTGAAAGGCCTACCGCAAAAAACAAAAGGGAGCGTTCAACGCTCCCCTTTATTCTCAGCCCAGATATTGCAGCTTAGCGATCCGACGGTGGTTGCGCAGGAACCCTTTGCCAGCCGGATGGGCACACCCTGACAGATGGATAATAGCCGTCCGGGTTGTGGCAATAATACCAGTCGTTGGATTGACTAGGCTGTCCGCTGCCGGGCGCGACAACGGCAGCCGAAGGATCAACGTACACGGTGGCAGGAGCCGGGCTCACAACTACATCGGGGTAATAATACGGGTAGTAGGCTGGCCCATAGTAAGCCGGACCGTAAAACAGCGGAAATGGATCCACGAAAAGACCAAAACCTACGCGGGGGCCGCGGAATCCGCCGTGAAACCCTCCATGAAAATCTCCGTGAGCACCGCCGCGAAACCCACCGCCGCCACGCCCATGGTCTGCCCATGCCATGCTTGCTGTTGCCGAACTCAGGGCAATGAGTACCAGCAAGATCGCTTTCATCCACTTCATCATAGGCCTCTCAATACACACAGAACTACCAACATACTTACTGCTCTCTTGTATGCAGTGTAGTTCGGAAATATTGACATGATTGCCCAATTTACAGCTTGTAACCAAATGTTTATCTGCGATACATGCTCCCGGTTAACAAGGCGCTTAAGGCCTGCGCGCGGCCGGATACCAGCGCGCATAGGCCCGTTGTTGGTGGAGATCCCTGTCCTGTCCCTGCGGTAGCCATTGTTGGTAGCCGCAGGCGGCACGGGCCAGGAAATCCAGCCATACCGTATGGCTGCGCAGCACCCTTTGCAATCTATGCCTGGCCACAGGATTGAACATGCCCTGCAACGTGAATAGCTGGCGCGGATTTTTTTTTACCCATAGCCATGACCCCATTTCCAGTGTGAGCGGCAAGAATACCTGCTCGGTATTTTTTGCCGAATGCAGGTACAGGTAATCCCAAATATCGCCGTGAGTCAGGTATTGCAGGCTTTGCGGTTCAAAGATGTAGTTGTGGTTCGGATAGGTCTGGCTGAACAGGTCTTCCAGCGCGCAAATATCCGGCAGGTGCGCGATAGGGCTGAGAGTATGGGCATGCGGAAACCAGATGCGATCCCGCAGGCCGAAACCGGAATGGCAATCCAGCGCAATGCTGAATTTGCGCGTCAACAACTCGTGCTGGACGACCTTGCATAACGCCTGGTTTTCCGCTTCCATCGGAGCGCCGGCGGCTCCCCGGAACCATGGCAGACGAGGGCTGATCCTTTGCCCGCCCAACAAAAAAGGCACCTTGTCTATCGCGTCTATGGGTGCATTCCGCATGAGATCAACCCCTTGGGGATTGCTGCGCGTGGATTGCCACATGCCGCCCGGATTGATCAGGGGCATGAAAACCAGCCTGACCCTCTCCAATTGCTGGTGCAGCAAGTGGTCCCAGCGCAAGCGCGCCAGCAAGCCGCCGAGAAAACTGAGCAAGACCTGGCTCCCTATGCGCTCCAGGCCGTGAATGCCGCCAAAAAAACCGACGGCAGGCACCTTGGGGTCAGGATTGCCGAAAGCGATGGAATACACAGGCAGTTGCCGGTCATCTACGGATATTTCACACACTGACCTGATATCCAGATGCGCCGAGGCCGGCACTGCTTGTGCGGCCTTTTCCAGGAGGCGTTCCAGCTCGATCAGTTCCGGTAGTTTGTATTCCAGCATGGCGATAGCGAAGTGAACTCCTTATACTGCGATGCTTATATCATCCTCGCATTCTGGCCAGAATGCCATTGCGGTAAAATTTTTATAGCATTTAGCCTGAAATTTTTCCGCGCATGGCCTTGATCATTCCGCGGCTGCTCTTCCCATCCAGGCGCCTGGTCTGCGAGTTGCGGGTGGGCCTGGTTGGCCGCCGTATTTTAGGCAGGGTAGCGACGCTGGCGATCAGCTCATGCAGGCGCAGTACGGCCTCCTCCTTATTTCTGTCCTGGCTGCGCTGCGTCTGCGCCTTGATAATCACGACGCCGTCCTTGGTAATCCTCTGGTCATTCAATTTAAGCAGCCTCTCCTTGATATGTTCAGGCAGCGAAGAGGCGGCAATGTCGAATCGCAAATGAATGGCGCTGGATACTTTATTGACGTTTTGCCCGCCGGCGCCCTGTGCCCGGATGGCGGTCAATTCGATTTCGTTTTCAGGAATGGGGTTAATCATTTGTTTTCTGCAATATCAGTAGCGCATTTTAGAGCCTTTACGGCAATTATCCAGCCTTTATGGCCCCGCGAACTCTATTACCGGCCTGAATGCCACTGTAAGACAGCATATCTTGATACACTCCGTTGTCCGCAAATTTTCGGATTATTTTTAAGTCAACATTTTCCATGAAAACCCCTAAAAGAATACAGCCGCTTGTCGATGAGGGTCTGGTCGACGAAGTGCTGCGCCAATTGATGAGCGGTAAGGAGGCCACGGTCTACGTGGTCCGTTGCGGCGAAGAGATCCGTTGTGCCAAAGTCTATAAGGAAGCCAGCCAGCGCAGTTTCAAGCAAGCCATCTCCTATCAGGAAGGCCGCAAGGTAAAAAACAGCCGCCAGGCCCGTGCGATGGAGAAGGGGACTCGCTATGGGCGCAAGATGCAGGAGGAGGTCTGGCAAAACGCCGAAGTCGATGCCTTGTATCGCCTGGCGGCGGCAGGCGTGCGGGTTCCGCGTCCGTATATCTGCTTTGAAGGGGTGCTGCTGATGGACCTGGTGACCGACGCCGGCGGCAACGCTGCGCCGCGCCTGAACGATGTCGAACTGAGCGAGACGCTGGCACTGGAATACCATGCACAACTGCTGCGGCAGGTGGTCCTGATGCTGTGCGCCGGGGTCATTCACGGCGACTTGTCGGAATATAATATCCTGGTCGATGATCAGGGCCCTGTCATCATCGATCTGCCGCAAGCGGTGGACGCTGCAGGCAACACCAGTGCCGAGCTCATGCTGGAGCGCGACGTCGCCAACCTGGCGAGCTATTTCAGCCAATACGCGCCGCAGTTGGCGAGCAGCCAGTACGGCAAGGAAATCTGGCGGCTCTACGTCGCCGGTTTGTTGCAGCCTGACAGCCTGCTCACCGGCCGGGTCAAGCTGGATCTGCGTCCGGCGGACGTCGGCGCTGTGATGCGGGAGATGGAAATTGCCCGCCGGGAGGCGGAAGATGAGCGTCCACGTTTCCAGCATGGGGTATGATAGAGCAATTGTTGATTGCCCCGGAAAAGGGCCGAATTGGAGTTTAGAATGACCTACGAAGAATACCTCGATGAAGTAACAACCCTGCTGACGGAAATGTACAAGCTGTCCGACGAGGCTGCGATCAAATACGTGATGCGGGCACAGGCCGCAGATTATTTTACTTTGCATGACGATGATCCCGCGATGCGCACGCAGGAACGGGCGATACAGGATGCAAAAACCGTGTTTGAGCAAAGAAATAAGTCCCGCCCGGAGATTTATCGTAAAAATAAATCAAAATAGAACAAAAACCGGGATAGAAAATAAGAATAACTTGTCTATCGTCTCTTGCGGCCCATGCCTTGCCGGCAGTCGGGCCGCATTCTATTTGCGTCCGTAGTAAAACACAATAAGACAATTCATTGAAAGGGTTGGCGTGAACCAAAACAAGAAAACCGTATTTCGCCGCAGCCTGATGGCGACCTTGCTATGCCTGTCGTTTTCCAGCCATGCCGCCACCAGCAATAACCTGGTGCTGGAATCGCAGACCATGGACAGGAGCGCCGATCCTTGCACGGATTTTTTCAAGTACGCCAACGGCAAGTGGCTGGCAGAAAACCCTATCCCGGCCGACCGTTCCCGTTATAGCGCCTACGATGAGGTCACCGAGCGCAACCTCGCCGCATTAAAAGGCATTGCAGAAGCTGCCGCCGCCGCACCTGACAGCGGCAGCACGGCGAGCCGGCTGGTGGGGTCCTACTATCGCAGCGGCATGGACGAGGCGCGCATAGAGGCGGAGGGAATCAAGCCGTTGGCCGAAGAGCTGGTGCAGATCAATGCCATCAATGGCCGCGACCAGCTATTACCGCTGATCGCCAGGCAGCACCAGATAGGCGTGGGCTCGCTGTTCAATTTTTATGTCGACCAGGACGCCAAGAAAACGACCCGTTATATTCCGCAACTGGTGCAGGGCGGCCTGGGGTTGCCGGACCGCGACTATTATCTGAAGACCGATGCCAAGACGGTTGAAATCCGCAAGCAATACCTGGCCTATGTAGAGAAAATGTTCGGCTTGCTGGGCGACGCGCCGGCGCTCGCCAGGCAGAACGCCGCGACCGTGATGGCGCTGGAAACGCGCCTGGCCAAAGCCTCGATGACCAAGGTGCAGTTGCGCGACCCGCTAGCCAGCTACCATTTGCTGGATTTGAATGGCTTGAAAAAAATAGATGGAACGACTGCCTGGGGCGTTTACTTCAAGGATCTGGGCCTGGCGGAACCCGGCCAGTTCAATGTTGGACAGCCAAAATTCTTTGCAGAAGCCGGCAAGATGCTGAACAGCCTGCCTTTGGCCGACTGGAAGACCTATCTGCGCTGGAACCTGGTCAATGCCAGGGCCAAGGATCTGTCTTCGGCTTTCGTGAATACGAATTTTGATTTTTATGGCCGCACGCTGGCCGGCACCAAGGAATTGCAGCCGCGCTGGAAGCGCATCCTGAACAATATTGATGCGAATATGGGTGAAGCGATGGGCGAGCTGTATGTCGCCAAATTCTTTGGTCCTGAAGCCAAGGCCGGCGTGCTGGAGATGGTCGGCAATATCAAGGATGCGATGCGCGACAGCATCAGCAAGCTGGAGTGGATGTCGGAAGCGACCAAACAACAGGCATACAAAAAGCTGGATACCCTGGTGGTAAAGATCGGCTACCCAGACACCTGGCGCGACTATAGCGCATTGAAGATAGATCCCGTCTCGTTCGCCGGCAACAACATGCGCGCAGCGGAGTTCGAGTTCAAGCGCAACCTGGCCAAGCTCGGCAAGCCTATAGATCGCAATGAATGGGGCATGACACCGCCGACGGTCAACGCGTATTACAACCCCACGATGAACGAGATGGTTTTCCCTGCAGGGATTTTGCAACCGCCGCTATATCATGTGAATGCCGATGCGGCCGCCGACTATGGCAACACCGGTGCGACGATAGGGCATGAACTGACGCACGCCTTCGATGACGAAGGCCGCCAGTTTGACGCCGAAGGCAACCTGAAGAGCTGGTGGACCAAGGAAGACGAGAAAAAATTCCTGGTGCGGGTGACGGCGATAGAAAAACAATTCGATGAGTTCAATCCTATCGACAAATTGCATATCAACGGCAAATTGACCGCAGGCGAAAATATCGCGGATCTAGGCGGCATGAAGATTGCACTGCAAGCGTTGAGGAAAGCGCAGGCAGGCAAGCCGCAACCGGCAGAGGTAGACGGTCTCAGCGTAGAGCAACGCTTTTTTATCGCCAATGCGCAAAGTTTCAGGGGCCTGATGCGGGATGAAAAGTTGCGTTTGCAACTGGCGACCGATCCCCATGCGCCGGAAAAATACCGCGTGCTTGGCCCTATCGCCAATATGCCTGAATTCTCGCAGGCTTTTAATTGCCCGGCCAACCGTTCCCCGCTCAGGCCGGAAGCCAAGCGTGTGAACATCTGGTAAGGGCGTTCGTACTTCCCTCGCGGCCCAGGCTTTGGAGCGGCGGGGGAAGGGCAATACTACACAAAATCGCCATTAAGTCGGCAAACTTGTACAATTCACATCCTGCATAAAAATAAATACTAGGACAAGAATTGCTGATCACCTTCCTTTTGCTAGGTTTGTCCATTTGCGCGACGTGGTTGAGGCCCATCCCGACCACAGGGAAATTTGCCTTTCAACCCTGGCTCCTGACTTTTGCGTTCAGTATCGCCAGTGGCGTTGTTGCCAATATTTTGACAGCTTCAGCGGTAGTGGCGCTGGTAATTTTTACTACCTGCGCCTATCTGATAGTACGACCTCAAGCGCCGAGAACGCAGCGCGTGTTGTTCGGCGCAGTTACCGCGGTCATCGCGCTTGCGCTGGCAATGCATAAACTGCCCGGTTTCAATAATCCTCTGTTGATTACCGATGTCAAATTTTCTGCTGACGCCGCGCTCTTCAGGCAATACGCCAATTTTGACAAAGGGGCGGCAGGCTTGGTATTGCTGGCATTTTTATGCAAGCGCTCGGCATCGTTAGCCGAACTGCGAGAAATGTTCCGCCGCGCCTTGCCTGTGGCCGGATTGACGATCGTGCTGGTGATGGCGACCGCCGTTCCCATCGGCTACCTGAAACCCGATTTCAAATTGCCACCGTTCACCCCGGTCTTTTTGCTGACCAACCTGTTTTTCACCTGCGTTGCGGAAGAGGCTTTTTTTCGCGGCTTCCTGCAAGCCCGCGTCGGCAGGTTGCTGAAAAAACTCAAATGGGGAGCATGGGCCGCGATCCTGTTTTCCGCCACGCTGTTCGGCCTGGCGCACATCGGCGGCGGCATCCAGCTCGCCATGCTGGCAACCATGGGCGGCATCGGCTACGGCTATGCCTACCACGTCACCAAGAAAATCGAAGCGGCAATCCTGGTGCATTTCCTGGTCAATACCGCGCACTTCGTTTTCTTTACCTATCCGCGCCTGCAGTGACGCAGGACAAAAAAGCAAGGCCAGACGGCGGGTCTACCGGGCACCCAGTTGCTCATGCAGTTCATAGCTCATAATGGCCAGGAAGGCGACCAGGCCCAGGTACAAAACACCGTAATTGATGCGGGTATTGGTCGGCACATCATAATAGCCTTGCGGCTGGCCGGAAACGCCTGCATCTTTTGAAAACGCCATTTTCAATTGCGGATAGGCCATGATGGCGATCAGGATCAGCATAGGGCTGGGCCTATACAGGAACATGCCTATCAACAAGGGGACGCCGGCCAACCAGACCTTGGGCGAGATGATGGCCGTGATCCTGCCGCCGTCCAATGGGGAAATCGGGATCAGGTTGAACAAGTTCAGCATAAAGCCGGAATACGCGATAGCCATCACCAGGCTGCTATCATTGGTACGTGCATACCAGTAGCAAGCGATAGCTGCCAGGGTGCCGGTAATCGGCCCCGCAAATCCTATATAGGCCTCAGTTTCAACGTCATGCGGCAGATCTTTCAACTGCACCCAGGCGCCCACAAATGGAATAAAAGTCGGTGCGCCTACATTCAAGCCGCGCTGGCGAGCTGCCACATAGTGCCCCATCTCGTGAAAAAACATTAACAGCACAAAACCGACGGCATAAGGCCAGCCGAAAAGCCATGAGTAGGCAATGACGGAAATAATCATGCTGCCGCCAGTGAGCCACAGTTTTCCCAGCTTGCCGGCGACAAATAGCCAGCTCAATAGTTTTAACATGCATGATTCCTTGAAAGTCGGATGTGACCGAGGTCATGGCGGCTTATTCGCCGGCCCCCTGGCCTGACGCGGCGCATCATTCGGCCAGTCTTCATGGGGCTTTTACCCCTGGGTGTTTTCTGTATCGTTTTTCTTGCGTCCAAACAGCTTGGCTATCGCGCCGCCTATCGCTATCAGGCCCAACAGCAGTAACTTCTTGGCCGCCAGCAGCAGCGCAAATATCTTGCCGAAAAAACCGAGTTTGGCTGCGACGCCGCCGGCAACCAAGGCTGCCAAACCGTACTCGGCCACCTTGTCGGTACTGCTGTCAAAGTCGTTGTAGGCATTTCCTTTTGTGAATTCAGTGAAGGCGACGACATCCTGCATTTCTTTTTTTACTTCAGCTATCTGATCCATGCCGGCGATCGCATTCAACACCAGTACGCCTTTGCGGCCCAGCACGCGGATATTGTAGTTCAGTGAATGCTGGGCGCTTTCTTCTACCGTGAGCTCCTTGGCCCAGTAGAATTTATGCGTAGCCTTGTCGTAGCTCGGGTTTTCGGCCCACCCTACCAGCGTCATCGCGCTGTAGCCCTGTTTTTTGCGGTCTTCGTTGGCAGACACAAGGGATTCCTGCATGTCTTTCAACAGCTCGTCGTATTTGATGCTGTCTGCATCATTGTCCTTGACGTGACCGTCTTCATCATAGGTAATGATGACACCCCAGCCGCCTGGGCTGAGCGGACTCACATTGCTTGGAAAGAGCATTCCCAGGCTTTTGGCGCCCGGAGGATTGCCCCAGGCGTCGACCAGGACGCGTTCTGCATCGTCCGGCGGCAGGTAGCGGAAGGAGGGCGGCAAGTTCAGCGTGGCGATGCCGTTGGGCAGAGTGATTTTGCCTTGTTGAAATTTGAGCGTTGCTTCGAACTCCGCAGCCGTCATCGACTTCCTGGCTTCAACCGCTGCTGCGGCGCTGGCAGGCGCATCGGCCGCATAGGAAACTGGCGTCAGCAGTATCGCCAAGGATAGTGCCATTGCCAGTTGTGATTTTGTAAGCATAATTTCCCCCGGTTTTCGATCTTCTTTTTGTTCGGCGCCGATTTATCCCCCTTGTCAAACAGGGTGAAAAGGCAGTATTTATTGTGTTTTTTAAATTTCAAAAACACAATATCTTACCTTAAAATTGGCCAGAAGCAATAAAAATCCATAAAGGGAAAGCCGGAGAGGCTGTCATGCGTGGGGGAAACGGCTGCGCCTCCTAACGGATGCCCATTTTTAGAAGGCCGCGCACTTATATCTTTTCCATCTCTTCAGGATCGAGCGCAATGACATGTGTCTGGAGTATGCCATGTTCGTCGTGCCATTCCTTGGCGACGCAAGGCTGGCCGTATTCGTCGACGTCGATAATTTTGAAAAAATTCCCGATCATTGATTCAATCAGGATGCGCTCATCTGGCGGGAAGCTCTTGATGAATTGTTTGCTAAGGGAGGCGATGCGGACGATATCTCCAACCGCTACCGCCTGGCCTTTGCTGTCTGTCATTTTTGGGTCTTGCATAGTATTCCTGGAGTAAGTTATTTGGGCCTGTGGGCATCGACCAGTGCGCCCGATATCGATACGCCGACAGGATAATCCGGTATCGGGTTGCCAGGTCCGAACCATTGCGCGTCGGCGATCTCGTTTTGGTCCAGCAAGATGTCGCCGGATACATATTCCGCAGTGAAGGCAATCATTAGCGAATGGGGAAAAGGCCAGGACTGGCTGCCGAAGTACTGCAGATTCGTGACCCGCAGGCCGACCTCTTCAAAGACTTCGCGATGGATCGCCTCTTCTATCGATTCGCCCGCTTCCAGAAAGCCGGCCAAGGGTACGTAACGCGTGGTCGGCGATGCGGTATGCCTGGCCAGCAGGATATGTCCGCCTTTTTTAATCAAGACCATCATTGCCGGGGATATGCGCGGATACGCGGCCATGCCGCAGGCGGGACACTTGAAGCAGCGCTCGCCGCCGGCCAGCTTCATCGGCGTGCCGCATGTGCCGCAATATTTATGGGAACGTGCCCACTCGGCCACCTGGAAGGCCCGGCCGGCAATACCCAGCAAATCGTCATCCATCTCGCCAAACAATGCGCGCAGCTTCGTATAGGCATGGCCAGTCGGTGCTTGGGCATCCTGTGCTACCCAAGTGGTGCGGCAATAGCGCTGTTCCAGCAAGCCCAAAGGATGGACGTCGCTCTCGTTAACTTCCAGGCCGGCGCAAATTTCCGCGTCCGGCAAACATAAATCGGACGTACGCACCAGCAATTCGTCGCCACGGAAAATGAATGAAAGCGGATTGGCCGACGCTTGCGGATGCAGCAGCAACTGGAATTGGGCAGGGGTCTTAAGCATGGTCATGGAAGTGGAAGGCGCGGGAAAGGCAGCGGCTATTGTTTTGTTCAAAAACTGCCGGATGCCGCTATCATACCTTTGTCTCGCCGAATGCGCATTTGCTGCTAACGCACTTGAGTGATCAGGCTTGGTCAAAGGGATTGGGTACCGTATCCGCGTGCGGCGGCGGCAAAGCCTCCGGCAAATCTCTGGATTCCAGCGCAGCAACCACCTGGTCCAGCAAGCCTTGCAATTGTTTCGCCAGGGCCAGGCCCTGCCGATCGGCAGTCAGGTCGATATCTCCATACAGGCTGACGCGGTCCAGACGATTTTCTATCGTCAGGTTAGCCAGGGAAATGGCGTCGCTCTCGTTAGCATAGGCGTTAAAATTAAGCATGCTTCATCCTTTGATCGAATGCTTGATGATTTTGTATATCATGCCGATGATTGCCGCGAGTATCGTATAGATTCTCTGCACGGTAGATTCCTCGGCAGGCTTGCGCGCCTGTTTTTTTCTGCCATGCCCTTCGCTGTGCGGCGCAGGCTTGGGCAGGTCCATCGCAACTTCCCTGGCATCTCGCGGCATACCCGGCAAGACATTGATGCCTATGGTCTTTTCCAGTTGGGCAACGGACATCGCAGAATAAGTCTGGGTACCGTCATTGGCCACAAAATACGCGCCGGCCTTATGTTGTTTCGGACTATAAAGCACTTTGTAGACATGGGTGGGCACCATGACATTGCCTATTTTTTTCAGGTCGCGACCGAGAAAGGCCGGCCCGGTGACCACATACAGGTCGCCTTCCGTTTTTGCCAGCCGACGTACAGAAGCCTCTATGCCTTCCCAGATATTCCGGTTGCTGTCCGGATTTTGCGGAATCATGTTGGCAAGGCTAAAACTTTCATACTGCGCATTGCGGGTAGGCATATCGCCGTTAGGGCTCAAATGGCCACGATCAAAGCCGGTCCTGGCGTAGTCGCCCAGTTCCGCGCGCTGTGCGGCGGGCAGGTCATTTTCGGGGTGAAATCGGTTTTCCCTGCTCAGTTCCTGCGCGCGTTCCAGGTTTTTTCGCTGCAGGTGTTCAGCCGACCATAGCGGGGTACGGGTCACTCCTGAATGCATCACCGCAAAGGCTTCATAGCATAGCTCTTGCGATTTCCTGGACAGGGCCTGATTGACGAATACCGGCTGCTTACCCGCCACGAAATGCGACGGGCACTGGCTGGCGTGTGCCGTAGCGGCAAGCAGGGATGCAAATAAAAACAGGGTAAGCAGTTTGCTCATGCAACATCGATCAATACAGACAGGCCGCGCATTCTATATGCTCGGGCGCTGCATGGCTAGTGTCCTGTTCCGTAGGTTCGTAGCATAAATGAGGAGCTTGCCGGCAGGGGAGGGAGTCCGACTTTTTGATATCACATTTTCACATTATAATTTGCAGATTTGAGCCCTATAGGAACTTGAACATGCCAGCTGCACTAGCCGTTCGATCCCGCAATCTGCGGGTCCTGCTTCGCCTATGCCTATTCAGTTGCCTGACGATTGCCGCAGGATTGTCCTCGATCGCCGCAGACACTAAAAATACGAAGGGCGGCCCCAAGCTTGTCGTCGTCGTGGTAGTCGACGGTTTGCCCCAGGAGCAGGTGTATAAATATCGTGACCAGTATGGCCAGGGCGGATTCCGCCGCCTGCTGGATCAGGGCGCCTGGTTTGGCGATGCCCACCAGGCGCACGCGGTGACTGTGACCGCGGTGGGGCACAGCGCCGTATTGACGGGAGCTTATCCGTACAAGCACGGCATCATTGAGAATTACTGGACAGATCGCAATACCCTCAAGCAGATTTACTGCACCGAGGATTCCGCGTATACCTATATTGGCGAAGAAACCAAGCCGGGTAGCGGCACGTCGCCGGCAAACTTGCGTGTAGTCACCGTGGGTGACGAATTGCGCAGGCAAACAGCGAATCAGTCCAAAGTGGTGACGGTCTCCGGCAAGGACAGGGGCGCCATCCTGCTGGCCGGCAAAACCGGCACAGCCTATATCTACATGGCCAAGAGCGGGCGCTTTGCCACCAGCACCTATTACATGAAGGAATATCCCGACTGGCAAAAGCGTTTTACCGCAGGAAATCCGCAGGACCGGTTTTACGGGAAAGAATGGCGGCCGCTGCTGGATGACATGGCCTATGCCGGCGATGCGCCGGACGGCAGCCCGGGCATGAACCAGGGCGGATTCCCGTTTAGCTACAGCAGTAAATCAGGCAAGCCGGATGGAGAATATTACGGCAAACTTTACACCGGCCCCTATCTGGATGAGCTGACGCTGGAATTTGCGCGTGCAGCGATTGACGGTGAAAAATTGGGACGCAACCCCGCCGGCGTACCCGACCTGCTCGGCATCAGCTTGTCCAGCCACGATTACGTCAATCACAACTATGGCCCTGAGAGCCGCATGTCCCACGATCATCTGCTGCGCCTCGACAGGCTGCTGGCTTCCTTTTTTGACGAGCTGGATAAACGGGTGGGGCTGGATAACACGCTGGTCGTCCTGACTGCCGACCACGGCTTTGCCAACACGCCGGAATACTCCAGGAGCGTGCATAGGGATGCCGAACGGCTGGACCCCAAAAAGATGATGGAAGCGTTGAACGATCATCTGGCAAAGGAATTTGGAGTGGCCAATCTGGCGACTAAATGGTTTTTGCCGAATGTCATGCTGGACTATGCTGCGATGGAAAAACAAGGCTTGCGCCCGGAGCAGGTGGAGAATGCCGCCGCCCAGTTTCTGCAAGCCTATCCGGGCGTCACGAATACCTTCACCCGCAGCCAGCTTAAAGCCCGAGCCTTGCCCAAGACGCGGCTTGGCATGCTGGTGCAGCGCGCATGGAATCAGGAACGGTCCGGCGACATCGTAGTCATCGCCAAACCGTATTGGTATTTTTCCAGCCCGGCATCGCGCGGCGCCACCCACGGCTCACCGTACGCGTATGACTCCAACGTGCCGTTGATGCTGATGGGAAAACCCTGGATCAAGCCGGGTAAACTGCTCCAGTATGCGGAGGTGGTCGACATCGCTCCGACGCTGGCCACGCTATTGCACATCACCCCGCCAGCCACCAGCGAGGGCAGGGTGCTGACCGAGGCCTTGAAAGCGGGGCAGATCCAGTAGACATCGGCCCAAGTGCATGTGTTGCAAAATGTAAGATCGCGGCAATACTCAGTTGCAAAGTATAAACTTACAGTAGCGGACTTCGGGCTCCAGCCTCGGTCTGCATTGCGTATTGCACGATCAAAGCAGGAGAGGACGTATGATGAACAGGTATCTCTTTAGTTTGCTGGTGATGGGACTAAGCACAGGCTCGGTATTGGCTGGGGAGGCCAAGGTGACATGGCAAGACCCCGACAATTATACCGATGTGCGCCCAGCCAACGAAAACAAGGCAGGCTTTCAGGCCAGGGTGTTCAAAACCCTGGATGGAGTGTTCGATAGTTTCGCCAAAAAATTACCGGATGGATATAAGCTGCAGGTAACAGTCACCGACCTGGATCTGGCTGGCGAGGTAAGGCCTATGAGGAGGCCGGGCGGACAGGAGATTCGCGTCATAAAAGACATAGATTGGCCGAAAATCTCATTCAGCTACATTCTCAGCGATCAGCGGGATCAGCAGGTAGCGGCTGGCAAGGAGGATTTGAGAGACCTCAATTTCAGGCCCGGCACCGGCATCAATACAGGCGACAACCTTTATTATGAAAAAACCATGTTGAACAAATGGTTTGAAAAACAGCAGGAGAAAAAAATTTTTCCGATGAGATAAAGGACTCAATCGCCTTAATAAAAATGCCGCCCGGTGAACTGACCCCGTTTAGTTGGACGGTTTAATTTGCTAGGCAGCCAAGGGCTGGGTTCTGTATTGCACAGGACTCAGCCCTTTTAGCTTCATTTTGATGCGGTCGTTATTATAGTAGTGGATGTATTTTTTGATAC
>DATHMC010000366.1:0-14442 GCA_035487495.1 Undibacterium sp. | reverse complement strand
AATACGGCTTGCCGCATGTAGCGGTCAAAACGCTGGCCGCTGACGGCCTCTATGATGGAACCCAATACACCCCAGTTGAGGTTGCAGTATTCAAAATATTTGCCGGGCGCGCGCTCGCTGTCGCCGGAGGTATCTGCCCATTGCAAGCCCTTGCCGTAATGTGGTCCCGCCGGCAGCAGCACGCTGCGCAAGCTGACATCGGCAGGGAAGCTGTAGCCGCCTTCATCGCGCAGCGACGAGGTGTGGGTCAGCAACATGCGCGTGGTGATCGCCACATCCGGGAAATGCGGGTTGCGTACGGCGAATCCGAGATAATTGCCGATGTCGGCATCCAGGTCCAGCTTGCCCTGGTCCACCAAATGCAATACGCCTATGCCGGTGACCAGCTTGGACACCGACGCCACGCGATACAGGGTATGGTTATCTGCGGGCAGGCTGTTGCCGCCGCCTGCAGGGTCGATGGTGCGGTACCCGAAAGACTGCTGATAAACGATTTTTCCGTCCCGGATCGCCAGCGCCGACAGGCTGGCCAGCGGCTTGCTCTGGTCCGCCACAATGGCCTGCAGTTGCCGATCAAGTTGTAGCATGGGCTTGCCGGCAGCTTGGGCAGCAACCGGGCCAGCGGCAAACGCGGCGGCAAGGCCCAGGCCTATAGCGGCCGAGAATAAAGCAGCAAAAGCCCTGGTCATCAACGTGCCTCCGGAATATATGTTTTTATGCCGCGATAACTGCAGCTTATTCTATGCGCGTATAGGTCTGACGGATGATATCGGTATTGCCGAAATCGAAATGCCACCATTCGGTGCTGATGCCACGAAACCCGCTGCCCAGCATGGCCAGGCGCAGGATCAGGCGATGATTGACCTGGGCTTCCGTCAGGACACCTTTGGCGAAATAGCTATCCTCCAGCGCCGGATGGGACAAGTCGTTCATGTCGTCATAGGCAGTCCCCATATCCAGCAACCGGCCCTGGCTGTCGATCAGGCTGACGTCTATCGCCATGCCGAAGGAATGGATGGAGCCGCGGGCAGGGTCTGCCAGGTATTTGCGCAGGCTGGTGCTTTCCAGCTCTTCCCACAGCATGTTTTGCACGCGATGCGGCCGCAGCGCATCCAGTACGATCAGGCGATATTCCGGATGCTCTTTTGCCAGCCATTTTACGGCAGCGTCCAGACCCTTGGCGGCGTCCGTGTGCAGGTAGCGGCAATTCAGGTTGCCGTACAAGTTACGTCCCGCGAAATTGTTCTTGCTTGCGTAGCGCAAATCGATGGCGATGCCGTCTATGCTGTCCAGCGAACGGAACTCGGGATGGTCAGCGATGAATTCACAGCGCACGCGATTCTTTTCTGTCATCATTTGCAATTGATAAATGTCCATGTGAAACCAGTTCAGCAGACTAAGGCTGAACCTCAGCGGCGACAAATGAATGCTTGTGCTGACGGTATAACCGAAACGAATGGAATAAAAATGAGATTCCGGCGACCCGGAATCATGGGCTGAAAGAAACCCTGTCAATTGCGGCCAAGCCCCGGGACTCCGGTCTTCAATCTATGCGGAGATAGGTCTGGCGGACCACATTAGGATCGCCAAAATTGAAATGCCACCATTCGCTGTTAATGCCGCGAAATCCGCCGGCAAACATCGCCTGCCGCAGGATATTGCGGTTATCGGCCTGTGCCCGGCTCAAGCCGCCGTCAGCCAGGAACCTGGCCTCTAGCGCAGGATGGGATTTCTCGACCAGTTCGTCATAGGCGGTGCCCATGTCGATTTCCTTGCCTTGCGGGTCGAGTATCGTGACATCCACCGCCATGCCGAAAGAATGGACGGAGCCGCGCGCGGGATCGGCGACATACATGCGCAAAGGCGTGCCATCCAGATGCTGCCACAGCATTTCCTGTATGCGATGCGGGCGCAATGCGTCCAGCACCAGTATTTTATAGCCGGGGTAATGCTGGCGCAGCCACTGCACCGCGCTCGCCAGGCCGGCCGCCGCTTCGTGATGCAGCCAATTGCAATCCAGGCTGCCATACAGGTCGCGCCCGACAAAATTATTAATGCCTACATAACGCAACTCAATAACGATACCGTCTATGGATTGCAAACGCCGGAAATCAGGGTGATCCTTGATCAATTCACACAACATGTATTGCATCTCCATACCTGCTTTTAGAGGGCCGCCGCGCCATCCCTGCAAATCGCAACAGCTCTTTGTTGCTGTTTTGAAACGCCCCGAAAATGTGCTGTTTCTGTGGGCAAAATCAATAGGGTATCGGCGCAGCAGTCTATGCAGCCAGCATATTGGTTTGACAAGTCAAACCACAAATGAATCTTTACCGGTTAAGTATAACCCCAGGGTATGGCTTATTTGGTAGCCGCCTTCTCTGCATTATCCACGTCCAGATAGCGCCAGGTCGTGAAATCCACCGGATGCCGTTTATAGTTTTTCAACCACGGATGCCAGACGTCGGCCGACAACGGATGGATGCGCACGATCCACGGCGTATACGCATGCATTAGTTGCGCCATGTCGTGATACAGGCGTTGCCGCTCGGGGGAATCGCTCAACGCGCGCGACTCTTCATACAGCTTGTTAAAGGCCGGCAGATTGAAACGCGAATAATTGGCCCGGCCGCTATTCGGCCCATACAGCAACTGGTAAAAATTCTCGCCATCCGGGAAATCGGCAATCCAGTTGGCTTCGGTCATCTGCACCTTGCCCAGCCTTGCGGCCTTCAGGATTTCCGAATTCTTGTCGCTCTTGAAGCTGATCCTGATGCCGATCGCGTCCAGGTTCTTGCGCCAGGTTTCGTCACGCAGGCGCCCCTTCGTCGATGCCAGGCTATGCATGACCAGGCTCAGTGCCTGCCCGTCGGGCAGGCTACGATAACCATCGGCGCCTCGCCGGTAGCCGAACTTGTCCAGCAAGGCATTGGCCAGCCTGACGTCATGACTCAAAGGACTACGATAGCCCGGGTCGTAGCCCAGCACGTTGGGCGGCAAAGGTGTTTGCGCGGCAATCGCCAGGCCCTTTTCCATCAGGCTGATATCTTCCTTGCTGTCATAGCTGAGCGCAATCGCGCGACGCAGGGCGATCCTGTCCGGCGTATAGCCGCCGATGACGGGATCGTCCATATTCATCCATACATAGTAGGTCTGCAAGGTGGAGAACAGGTCGAGCTGCACGCCCTTTTTTTGGAGGTCGGGTTTCAGCCTGATATTCGTCCCGGGAATCAGCACCATTTCGGCCAGCGGCGGCGGCACCTGCTCCAGGTAGTCGAACTCATTGTTCAGAAAACCCAGTACTTGCGATTGAGCCTCCTCCATGATCTTGATCTCGACCCTGTCCACACGCGGCAGGCGCTTGCCCTGCAAGTCGCTGACGATCTTGCGGTCGCGCGCATCCTTGCCGCCCACCGAGGAAAACATGACGGAGCGATAGGTCGGATTGGCCAGCAGCTCGATCTGGAAGCTGCGCTGCCACTTGCCCATCATGAAGGGTCCGGTGCCGACAGGATGGCTGCCGGTCTGCTCTGCATACGCATCGGCCACCTCACGCGCCACCGCTCCGGTGGCCGGGGTTGCCAGTTGGAACAGGAAATTGGTATCCGGCGCTTGCAGGCGTATGCGCAGCGTGTAGCGGTCCAGCGCCTGCAAACCTTCGATGGACTGATTAATATCAAATTTGCCGGCGGCTTTCAGCTTTTCATCGCCGAGTATCTTGCCCTCAAACATGAACAGCCAGGGCGACTTCAGCGCCGGATCGTACAGCCGCTTGATGCTGTACAGATAGTCTTGCGCGGTCAGCTCACGCTGCTTGCCCTTGAAGGCGGGATCCGACGTGAAGAATGTGCCGGGCTGCACATGCATCGTATAGGTTTTCCCATTGTCGGTGATCTCGGGCATCGCCGTCAGCGTATTGGGCATCAGCCGGACCGGGCGCGCCAGGTAGTCGTAGCGCAGCATGGGGTCGAAAATGTTTTCATTGATGCTCAGCGACGCCAGATCGGACGCTACGGCCGGATCAAGCGCTGCTTCCTGCGTAGTCAGCATCACATGCAGGGTTCTGGGTGTTTTATCCGTAGCGGCCGCATCGGCGCCCGGCGCTGCGCTCAGCACCGACAGGGACAAACAAATTGCAACAGGCGTGCGGCAAAACGTGCGATAAAAATTCATGGGAAATCCGGTTTTGGGATGCTCCGCGCATCCACTTGAGAATCGGTCGCGGCAGGAAAGGTGGAAGGATATCACTTCACACTTGCGCTGACGCCGCGCCTGCAGCACTTCCAGGGCATCTTAGTGTAATGGCGCTATCTCCCTGCAACCAATGACAAACCAACACCTGCATATAACTTTTGGACATACCTGCCGCAAGTGGCATATGATCTTGCAGAAGGCTTGCATCGCCCTCTGGCAAACGTCGGCACGCAGGCCGTATACTTGCCTGTTATTTTAATCTTTCACCAAGATATAAGACCAATGACGATGAGCCGCCCCATGGCCTATGGCTGCCTGGCACTGAGCATGTCCCTTGTGGGCAGCTATGTGGCGTTGTCCAAGCCGCTGACGACCGCCCTGCCGGTGTTCCTGCTGGCATGGTTGCGCTTTGGCATTGCCGGCATTGCAATGTTGCACTGGCTAAAAAAGCCCGCCAATGAAGCCCCGATGAGCCGGCAAACCCGCTGGCTGGTATTCCTGGAATCTTTCATCGGGAATTTCATGTTTTCCATCTGCATGCTGTTTGGTGTCAGCATGACCAGCGCCGTGTCGGCCGGTGTGATCATGTCGGCCATTCCTGCCGCAGTGGCCATGCTGAGCTGGATATTTTTACGCGAACAGATTCCCTTGCGTGTATGGGGCGCCGTGGCCTGCGCCGTCGCCGGCATCGGCCTGCTGGCGTGGTCGCATATCGGCGCCGTAGACAGCGTGACCGGCGACAAGGCCTGGCTGGGTAACCTGCTGGTGTTTTGCGCCGTATTGTGCGAGGCCGCTTATGCGGTGATCGGCAAAAAATTGAGCGGCGTGCTGAGCCCGCGCCGCATCAGTTCGCTGATCAATTTATGGGGCTTTCTATTGATGACGCCGATGGGTATCTATTGGGCGCTCAGGTTTGATTTCGCGGCAGTGCACGGCGGTTCATGGCTGCTGCTGGTGTTTTATTCCCTGGCAGCCAGCGTCTGGACCGTGTGGCTGTGGATGACCGGCCTAAAGCGCGTGCCTGCCAATCTGGCCGGCGTGTTCACCGTGATGCTGCCGATTTCGGCAACGCTGGTAGGCGTGCTGGTGCTGGGCGAGACCTTGTCAGCGATGCAGCTGGCAGCGTTTGCGATCGCGACAGTCGGCGTCATGCTGGCGACAGCGCCGAGCAGACAGGCATTGAAGCGGCGCTACACAGACAGCTGAACGCCGCCAGTGGAACGACAGCGGTTTTCCCCGCTCACGGTTGCGATTGCTCGCCGAACCAGGTCACCCCCAGCAAAGCATGCGGGTCCATCAGCCTCTGCAGCCGGCCCGCCAGGCATTGTGAAGGCGATGTGATATAGCGGTGGTAATACATCTGGTTGTACGGCCCTACCCCATGCTCGGCGCTGAAGCTGCCGTGGTATTTATGCACCACGAGATCGTAAATTGCATCGCGCACCTGGCTTACCACGCCGGCATCATAATCCTGCGCGGAGCCCGGCGGCCATACCATATTGAAATGGGCGCCGCCGTCGCCCCAGTGACCAAAGTCCATCACCTTCAGCCATGGATACCGGCTGCCGATGATGTCCAATGCTTCGCTACGAAATGCCACCAATGCGGAACGCGGCATCGAGATATCGAATGCGATGATCTTGCCTTCTTGCCGCACCGCCTCGCTCACCGCATGGCGTATGCGCCATAAGTCCTTGCCGCGGCCGATGACGGCGTTTTCTATGACGTCGCCAAACAATTTTTCCAGGCTGGCGGTCAGCGCTTCCTCCAGCGACACGCCGATGGCCTGCTGGCTGGCGGCGCTGCTGAGCTCTATCAGCACGCAATAGTCAGGCAGAGCCTCCGGCGCAAACGGATTGCCGATATCCGGGATATGCCGCACCACCGCATCCAGCGCGGCGCCGGAGATGCCTTCGAAGGCGGTCAAGAACTCAGGGAAATCCTGCTCCAGCGTCTGCAGCAACTGCAACACGGCCGCCTGGTCGCGCGGCACCACCAGCGCCGTCGCAGTCTGGCGCGGGATGCGATGCACTTGCAGCACCGCGCTGGTGATCACGCCATAGGCGCCGCTGCTGCCGACAAACAATTGCTTCAGGTCGGGGCCGGTATTGTTCTTCCTGAGCGCCTGCTGCATATCCAGCACCTGGCCGGGAGGGTCCAGCAATACCGCCTGCAAACCCAGCAGGTTTTGCCGCACGTCGCCGTACTTGATCAGGCGCGCGCCGCCAGTATTGGCGGCGATCATGCCGCCTATGCTGGGATTGGCGCCCAGATCGATAGGAAAGCACAGGCCGTGCGGCTCCAGCGCGTCGTTCAGCTCCTGCAGCGTCACGCCGGCATCCACCGCCACCGAGCGGTTCACCGCATCGATCCGGATATTTTTTTTCATGCGCTCCAGGCTGAGCACCAGCAGGCGCCCCGACGCATCCGGCGTGCTGGCCGCCACCAGCCCGGTGTTTGCGCCCTGCAAGACCAGCGGCAGCCTATTCCGTGCACAATAGGCGACGATGGCGGCAACCTGGCCGGTATCGGTCGGACGCAGCACCGCCAGCGCCTGCCCTACCCCGTAGCGCGCGCCGGTAACGTAGTGCAGACAGGCTTCGGTATCAACCAGGATGCCGTGTTCATCGACCAGCGCTGCCAGTGCCGCCAAGTGTTCTTTATCTTGATTCGGCATGCTTCAGGAATTCGCCGTCATCTTGAAAATGCCTTGCGCATTGCCGGTGTCGAAGTTCAAGTCCAGTTGCTCCATGCCGGTGGCGGCATCGACAAAACGGTCGCGTGAGATGAATTCGTAAAAAGAGCCGGGCACGGTGCGCTCCACCACGCCGCCTTCGGTGCGAAATTGCCTTTGCACACTGTCGGCCCGGAACGCGGTCTGCCTTACCCTGCCGCTCCCGGATACTTCCACTGCGGGCTTGATTGCGCGTCCCAATGCCCTTTGCTGTTCGGCGGTCTGGTGCACATCCGGCACGCGGTCGGTCGCGTGGTTGAAGGCATTGCCCTCGGTGGCAATCCAGGCCATCTCAGCGGATTCCGCCAGCAGGATTTCATAGTCCGCCAGGCTGGGGATGTCATGCTGGCGCTCGAAGCAGCCGAGCAATACCGGCAGCAATTCTGCCGCCTGTTGCATATCCAGGCTGCCATCGCGCTCCAGTTCGTTTAACAAGGTAAACGCAGCCGGGGTCAAAGGATCGGCCGAATTGCCCAGCACCCGCGTAACAGCCTGCTGGAAGCCGCGACTGAAACGCTCCGGATGCAATTCGCTGACGAAAAATTGAGAGATGTTTTCAGCATCGTCGATGTGCGCATAAGAGCGACCGGTCATTTTCAGCTTGTCCAGCGGATAGTTGCCGTTCAGCCGGTAACCCAGCGGCTTCAGGATACGGGTCAGCGCGGTCTCGCCCGGCGGTAAAGCGCCGATGCCGAACCAGCGCACGGTACGCAAGGCACCGTGATCCAGGAATACCTTGCCGCTGCGCTCCGCCACATCGAGCGTGTAGGCTTTGCCGGTAGGCACCCGCTGCAAAATGCCGTCAAACAACAGCATGTTCAATACCTGGGCCAGCTCGGAACGCGATACCCGGCCCTCTTCCCACATCCTGAATTTGGGCGATACATGCAATAGATTCACTAATTCGGCTGTTTTACTGCTACCGACCTGGGTGCTTAACAAGCTGTGGATATTGGAATTGAGGGGCATTTTACTTTTTTGGCAAGATAATCGGTGCTGATTTAGCGGTTAAAGCCAGGCTTCTGGCAAACGGCTTCGTGGCTTATTCTGTATCATCGGCAATTCCGCCGCAAACGATATAAAATCACCACTTAGTGAGTTTTTTGCACCAATCTGACAAAAGCATGCGAAAAAAAATCCCCAGCCTGAATGCACTGACCATCTTTGAGGCGGCGGCGCGGCACCAAAGCTTTACCCGTGCGGCCGAAGAAATGGCGCTGACCCAAAGCGCGGTATGCCGCCAGATCGCCGGGCTGGAAGAATATCTGGGCCTGCCGCTGTTTGCCCGCATCAAGAAGCGCGTGATATTGACGCCGGCTGGCCGCCAGTATGCCGAACGCATACGTGTGCATATAGACAGGATAGAAAGGGATACTCTGGAACTGATGGCGCAACAGGACGGCGGCGGCGTGCTGGAACTGGCTGTCGTGCCCACCTTCGCCACGCAATGGCTGATCCCGCGCCTGGCAGAATTCAACCGGCAGAGGCCGGATATCACGGTCAACCTGCATACCAGGACCGACGCCTTCCTGTTTTCCGAATCCAGCTTCCATGCCGCCATTCACTCCGGCAACGTAGCGTGGCCCGGCACGGCCGGCGATTTCCTGCTCAACGAAGGCGATACGGTGCCGGTCTGCAGCCCTGCGTTGCTGCAGCGGTTCAAGCAGCAATCCGACAAAAACTTTAACGCGGAGAGCAGCAAAGTTAGCCCCCAGGATATCGCCGGCCTGCCTTTGCTGCACCTGACGACAAGGCTTAACGACTGGCGCTCCTGGTTTGAACTGCACGGCCATCGCAACGACGTCTCCGCAGTAAAAGGCGCGCGCTACGAGCTATTCACCATGCTGGTGAGCGCCGCCGTGGCGGGCCTGGGCATAGCGCTGATCCCGCGCTTCATGGTGCAGGCCGAACTGGCCGCAGGGGCGCTGGCAATTCCGCTGGAACTCAGCCTGTCCGGCACCGCCGGCTATTATCTGGCCTACCCGGAAGAACATGCCAGCTTTGCGCCTTTGACGGTATTCCGAGAGTGGCTGCTGGACCTTGCGCACCAGTGCTGAGGCAAGGTTGGACTCCCGCTGCGGCCCCTAGCTTTTGTCCTTGACCCCGGCCAGCAAAGCCAGTCCGCTCAGCACCAGCAAACCCGTCAACAGGTATAAGGCGCCATCCATGTTGCCCGTATTGGCCTTGATCTGGCCGATCACCCACGGACTGACGATGCCGCTGGTAATGCCCACACTGCTGATCAATGCGATACCGCCCGCGGCTGCATTGCCCGACAGATAACTGGGCGGCACCGCCCAAAAGATCGGCAACGCGGCAAAGATCAATACCGCGGCCAGCGACAGTATCGCCAGCATCAGGAACAGACTGGGCAGGTGCAATGTCAGCAAGGACATCGCAATGGCGCCGCCTATTGTGCAAAAGGCAAAGTGCCGGCGCCGCTCTGCCTTGCGGTCCGAGCGGCGCGCAATCAGGATTACGCCGATGGCGCCTATCGCATTGGGTATCGCAGTATACAAACTGATCTGCACCACATCCTTGACGCCGAAATCCCGGATCATCAGCGGCATCCAGAAATTCAGCGTGAGCGACGCGCAGGTCAGCGCAAAATAGATAAAGGCGAACAAATAGACTTTCGGATTGCGCAAGGCGCCCGCGAAAGAATGATTGGCGTGGCGCTGCATGCCGTCATTTTCGCCATCCAGCCTGGCTATCAACTGCGATTTTTCCCGGCTATTCAGCCACTTCGCATCTGCCGGGCTATCGTCCAGATAAAAATAGGCCGCACCGGCCAGGATGATGGCCGGTGCGCCTTCAATCGCAAACATCCACTGCCAGCCGAACATGCCGGCAACGCCTGCCATGTCGCGCATGATCCAGCCCGATATCAGTCCGCCAAGCACGCCCGCGATGGCCACACCGGCAAAAAAAACGGACATTACTGCGGCCCGCCGCGTCGCCGGATACCAGTAGGTCAGGTACAGCACGATGCCGGGAAAAAATCCCGCCTCGAACACGCCCAGCATGAAACGCAACGCATAAAACTGGTAGGGAGTCGACACCAGCATCATCCCTACCGAAGCAATGCCCCATAAGGACATGATGCGCACGAAGGTCTTGCGCGCACCGAATTTTGCCAGCAACAGATTGCTGGGCACTTCGCAGACGACATAGCCGATATAGAACACGGCGGCGCCGAGACCGTACATTGCATCGCTGAAGCCCAGGTCGTGCTTCATCTGCAGCTGCGCAAAACCGATGTTGATGCGATCCAGGAAGGAGATGACGTAGCAGAGAAACAGGAAGGGAATGATATGCCAGGAAACCTTGCGGTACAGCTTGTCGTCGCTATCGGCCTCCCCAGCCTGGCCCGATTGGCCGATATGCTCGCGGATGGGTGTTGCAATGGATGTGCTGCTCATGTTTGTCTCACTCCAAAATTGCGCGCCATCGGAACCATTCCGATAGCAGAATTGGCGGCCTCTGGCGTGCCTTGCGGGATTGCTGAAAACAGCCGTCCCCGGCGTTTATCCTTGGATAACGCTCTTGTGTATGTTTGATTTGATGCGCAGGCCCCTCGGATGCAGCCTCTAGCGCGATGCGATATGCAGGCCGGAGCCCCTATGTCGCCCCGATTTTACTCCCCATGCTTGCGGCACGGGCATAGTCCATCGCCTCGCACAAGGTGGCGTAGTCGCCGATATGATTGGCCAGCAGCAGGATTAACTGCGCATTGACGGCCTGGCTCTGCGCATCGTCCAGGCCTTGATGCATCTCTATCAGCGCCTCGTAAAAATCATCGGGACGCGCCAGGTTGGCGTGCGTATTGAGTGCCATGATTTTCCCCTATTAAGTGGCAGCATCCGCGCAAAGTGCGCGGCGCAATGCATCCCGCATGTCTGATCTATCAGGGTTACGCCAGCGCGCAACCACATGCTGATCCGGCCTGATCAGGTAACAGGTGCCGGGCTGTGCGTCATATCGCTTGGCGGCAACGCCGTCTGCATCGTGCAAAATTCTTACTCCAGGCACCGTAGTCAATACAGCGGCATCAGCCATGTCGCTCACTACAGCAACCAGCCTGACCGGCAACTCCGCTGCGGCGATGGCCTGCATGGCCTTGTCGATACAGGGATGCAGGTTCTTCGCATCGCAAAACAGCAAGGCGGTAAATTCCTGGCCCAGCTGCGGCAATAGCCAGCCGGGCTCCGCATTCTCCTGCAGCGGCGCATCCACACAGGGAGCGCCCGGCACCATATTCCCGGAAAAATCATCCCGGTCCGGCGTGTTCAGCGCAGAGTCGTGCAGCACCGCCGGCACGGATAGCCGTCCGCTATTGACCAGTTGCCGCGCAAACGGGTGCTGCGCCGCCAGCCTCAGCACGGCATCGCGAAACACTCGGCTGATGGCGCTTTTTGGGGTAATGAAATCGGTGGAGCGAGTTGAATTGCGGATGTTTTCGTCAGCGGCATATTCACGCTCCTGCGCGTAGCTGTCCAGCAAGGCATCCGGCGCCTGGCCTTTGAGTACAGCGGCCAATTTCCATGCCAGATTCTCTGCATCCTGTATGCCGCTATTGGCGCCGCGTGCGCCGAAAGGCGATACGCCGTGCGCCGAGTCGCCGGCAAACAATACGCTGCCGTGACGGAACTTATCCATGCGCAGGCAGGAGAAGGTATACACGCTGACCCACTCCAGCTCAAATTTGGCATCGCGCCCAAGCAGAGCCTGCACCCGGGGAATGACGCGCTCCGGCGTTTTTTCCAGCACGGGATCGGCGTCCCAGCCCAATTGAAAGTCGATGCGCCAGACGTTGTCGGGCTGCCGGTGCAGCAAAACCGATTGGTTAGGATGAAACGGCGGATCGAACCAGAACCAGCGTTCGGTGGGGAACTCCGCCTCCATCTTCACATCGGCGATCAGGAAACGGTCCTTGAAAATACGGCCCTTGCTGTCCAGCCCCATCAGATTGCGGACCGGGCTGCGCGAGCCGTCGGCGGCAACCACATAGCGCGCCCTGAGGGTATATGTGCCGTCCGGGGTATCAATCGTCAGGCTCACGCCGTCGCTGTCCTGCTCCAAGCCGACGACCTTGTTCTTCCAGCGTATCTCCAGGTTCGGCAACTGCAATGCGCGGTCCAGCAAAAACCCCTCTACATAGTATTGCTGCAGATTGATGAATGCCGGCCTTTGATGGCCGCTTTCAGGCAGCAAATCAAAGCTGTACACCATGTTATCCTGCAGAAAGACCTTGCCCACATTCCAGCGCACGCCCTTGTCCACCATGCGCTGGCCGCAACCGAGGCGGTCAAAAATATCCAGCGAGCGCTTGGAAAAGCATATCGCCCGCGAGCCGCTGGACAAGATGCAGTCGTCATCGACCAGCACTACTTCGATGCCCTGCTGCGCCAGATCGATCGCCGTCGCCAGGCCGACCGGCCCGGCGCCGACCACGACCACCGGATGCGTGATCCCCGGCTGCTCCTGCGACTCCTGCTGCTCATTGCAGCGTTGGTATTCAAAGCTCAGAGATTGGTAATCTGTGCCCATGTTTTTGTCTCCTTCAACCACACTATGGCGCCTGCAATTTACCTACGTTCAAACTCAGTCTTGCAAAGCGGCCCACATTTCCTGATCGCGTTGCGCAGTCCAGATACGTGGGTGCTTGATGCCGCTGGCTTCGTCGTAAGCGCGCGACACGTCGAACGGCAGGCAGTGCTCGTAGAT
Source organism: Undibacterium sp. (assembly GCA_035487495.1). Classification (GTDB taxonomy): domain Bacteria; phylum Pseudomonadota; class Gammaproteobacteria; order Burkholderiales; family Burkholderiaceae_D; genus Undibacterium. Next base: position 1,787 of record DATHMC010000366.1, on the reverse strand, counting down.
GAAGACATGCCCGAATTTGGGGTCCATCGCCTTGCGGGTATGCGCCATCGCGCCTTTCAAGTCCAGCTTTTGCTCTACCGCTTCACGCCCTTGTTGCAGCAGCGTCGTAACAAAATCCCTGGTGTAGTCCAGACCCTGGTTCACTTCGGCAGGGTTCAGCAAAGCCGGGCCGCGGCCGGGCACCAGCTTGTCGGCATCCAATGCGCGCAAGGCTTCCAGCGTTGCCGGCCATTGTTCCAGTTGGGCGTCGCCGCAGTAGCAGGCGGCGTCATACTCGACCAGGTCGCCGGAGAACAAGACTTTTTGCGACGGCAGCCATACCACCGTATCGCCCTTGGTGTGGCCGGAACCCAGGTGCATGATCTTCACTTCCAGCTTGCCGAGGAACAGGGTGATTTCTTTTTCAAACACCAGCGTAGGCCAGGTCAGGCCGGGCACGGTCTCGACGCCGGCGAACAGGCGCGGGAAGCGCTCTATTTCTGACTTCATGTCCGCTTCGCCGCGCTCGACGATCATTTCGTAGGTGCCGCGACTGGCGATGACTTGCTGCGCGCCTTCTTCAAAATAAGCCGAGGCGCCCAGCACGCGCACGGCATGGTAGTGCGACAGCACCACGTGCTTGATGGGCTTGTCCGTCACGGCACGTATCCTGGCGATCAGGTCTTGCGCCATGGCGGGCGTAGCGGTGGTGTCAACGATCAGCACGCTGTCGTCGCCGATGATCACGCCGGAGTTGGGATCGCCTTCAGCCGTGTAGGCCCAGGCGTTTTCGGATAATTGTATGAAACTGATTTTTTTCTGTTCCAGATCTGCCTGGGATGCAAATGCCTTGGCCATGCTGTTCTCCTGATGTGAGGAGGCATAGCTTGCCTCCTGTAAAGTCTTTTATCGGCGTATTCGCGTTGTGCAAAACGCGATGGACACATCATAAACCTGCGTTTTTATATTTGTCAATGACAAATTAATTTGCCCATGTATAATTTATATGAAAAACAAAACACGAAGTCCTTAGGCATCTTCCTGCCCATCCTTTATCATGTTGCTTTGACTATAGATGATCGTGCATTCGCTGTGAGCAAATCCCCTATTCCCGAGAGCATGCCGGAAACTGCCAAAGACAAGCCGCAACGTGGCATCCAGAGCGTGGATGTCAGCGGCAGGCTACTGCAGGCGCTGGCCAATGCGCGGCAACCTTTGGGCCTAAGCGAACTTGCCGCCGACGCAGCACTGACGCCGGCCCAGGCCTTCACCTACCTGGTCAGCCTGGTGAAACTGGGTTTGATCAAACGCGACTATCTATCCGGCAACTACGCGCCGGGGCCGCTATCCTTGCGCCTGGGCCTATTGCACCTGGAACATCAGCCGGCCTATCGCATCGCCATTCCCTACACGGCAAAACTGGCCGAGGACCTGGGCCACAGCGTCGCCATCTGCACACCGGGGCCGCAAGGGCCGACAATAGTGCGCTATGAGCACGGCGGTTTTCCCTTGCATGTGAATCTGCATATAGGAACGGTGATGTCCTTGCAGCTGACGGCAACCGGGCGCGTGTTTTGCGCATACTCGGAGACAGAAGTCTTGCAGTTGATGCTGACGCAACAGTCGGGCAATCGCGGCACCCATCCGGCCCCGTCGCACGCAGCCGAGGTGCAGGACAGCACTTTCCAGAAGAACCTGTCGGCAATCCAGCAGCGCGGCATGGAGCGCGGCATCAACGCCCCCAGCCCCGGCATCAGCAGCCTGTGCGCGCCGGTATTCGACGCCACAAAGAAGCTGTGCCTGACCCT
>DATHMC010000365.1:0-8628 GCA_035487495.1 Undibacterium sp. | reverse complement strand
TTGGTCGCCCATCACGTGCGAGAAATTCACCCCGCCGCGCTCGAACACATTGCCGTCTTCCAGCACGCGCGAGATGCCGCCGCCGCCGTCTGGCCTGTCCCAGCTGTCGGTGATGAAGCTCTTGCCATCCACTTCTTCCATCGCCGCAATAATGCGGGACTGCAGATCGATGAAATAGTTTTTTACGGTAATGGAATCAGTCATTATTTAGTTCGGGTTCTTGCCGGCTTCAATGTTTCTTGTTCAAGGCGCGCCAGCCTATGTCGCGGCGATATTGCGCGCCGTCGAAATGGATTTTTTCCACGGTGTCGTACGCATGCTTCTGCGCCACTTTGACGGTATCACCCAGACCGACCACGCACAGCACGCGTCCGCCAGTGACCTTTAATTGCCCGTCCAGTGCAGTACCTGCATGGAAGGTCACGCAATCCGCAGTTTCGGCGGGGATGCCCGTGATGACATCGCCTTTACGCGGTGCGTCCGGATAGCCGGCAGCAGCCATCACTACGCCCATCGCGGTACGCCTGTCCCATTCCAGCTCTATCGTATCCAGCGTGCCGTTGACCGCGTGCTCCATCACGGTCACCAGATCGGTTTTCAGTCTGGCCATGATGGGCTGCGTTTCCGGATCGCCCATGCGGCAATTGAATTCCAGTGTCTTCGGGTTGCCGTGGTCGTCTATCATCAAGCCCGCATACAGGAAGCCGGTAAACACGATGCCGTCCCTGGCCATGCCTTGCACGGTCGGGTCGATGATTTCGCGCATCACGCGCGCATGCAATTGCGGCGTGACGATAGGGGCAGGAGAGTAGGCGCCCATGCCGCCGGTATTCGGTCCCTGGTCATTGTCCTTCAGGCGCTTGTGATCCTGGCTGGTGGCCAGCGGAAGGATATTTTTGCCGTCCACCATCACGATGAAACTGGCTTCTTCGCCTGCCAGGAATTCTTCTATCACCACGCGGGCACCCGCATCGCCGAGCTTATTGTCGGACAACATCATATCGACCGCTGCATGCGCTTCTTCCAGCGACATCGCTACCACGACGCCCTTGCCGGCAGCCAGCCCATCGGCCTTGATCACGATAGGCGCGCCTTTTTGCGCGATATAGTCGTGCGCGGCCTGGACATCCGAGAAGGTCTGGTATTCCGCAGTCGGAATCGCATGGCGCTGCATAAAGGCTTTGGCAAAATCCTTGGAGCTTTCCAGTTGCGCAGCTTCCCTGGTGGGGCCGAAGATCTTCAGTCCGTGCTCGCGAAATACGTTGACAATGCCGGCTGCCAGCGGGGTTTCAGGGCCGACGACGGTCAGGCCTATCTGTTCCTGTCTGACAAATTCCGCCAGTGCCAGCGGGTCGCTGATATTGACGTTTTTTAAACGCGTATCCGCTGCCGTGCCGCCGTTGCCCGGCGCGACATAGACCATCTGCACACGTTCGGATTGCGCCAGTTTCCAGGCAAGAGCATGTTCACGGCCGCCTGAGCCGACTACCAGAATTTTCATATGTATTGTGACTTAGCAGGGTAAATTGTTGAGTTTGCTCGGGGCGCGGACTTCGCGGCGCTATTCATCATCGCGGCCCGCAGTCCAGGTACGCTTATTCCAGTTCGATAATGGCGTTGGTAAATACTTCCTGTACGTCGTCCAGGTTTTCCAGCGCGTCCAGCAATTTTTGCATTTTCACCGCGTCATCGCCGCTGAATACGGTTTCTGTCGCCGGCTTCATCGTGACTTCGGCCACTTCCGGCTTGAATCCGGCTTTTTCCAGGGTTTGCTTGATCGCCGACAGATCATGCGGTGGGCACAATACCTCCATGCCGCCTTCGTCATCGGTGATCACGTCGTCGGCGCCGGCTTCCAAAGCAGCTTCCATCAGCGCATCTTCATTGGTGCCCGGCGCGAAAAACATTTGCCCGCAATGTGTGAATAAAAAGGCAACCGAGCCTTCGGTGCCCATATTGCCGCCGAATTTGCTGAAGGCATGGCGCACTTCCGCGACGGTGCGCACACGGTTGTCGGTCATGCAGTCCACGATGATCGCCGCTCCGCCTATGCCGTATCCCTCGTAACGGATCTCTTCATAGTTCGCGCCTTCCAGCGTGCCGCTGCCGCGCTGTATCGCGCGGGTGACGTTATCCTTGGGCATATTCGCATCGGCAGCCTTGTCAACCGCCAGACGCAGACGCGGATTGGAGTTGACGTCTTCACCGCCCATGCGGGCAGCCACGGTAATTTCCTTGATCAGCCGCGTCCAGATTTTGCCGCGCTTGGCATCGGTCGCCGCTTTTTTATGCTTGATATTGGCCCATTTACTATGTCCTGCCATGATCGTCTTTCCTAGGAGCGGCCAGCCAGCCATGGAACATGGGGCTGTCCTATGCTGAGTTTTGCCTGCTTTGAAATTTTAGTGAAGACCGCTATTTTAACATATTGACTTTATCCAAATTCCTTAAACCTGCTTTGTTTGTGCTTTCTGTTGGCAAAAGCGTCCTCGGGACGGGCAGAATGGTCAAAACGAGCATATTTTTCCCGTCCCGGCGCCATGGGCCGGCTACGCGAAGTTCGATAAGCCTTTACAATAAGGAAATGACTTCATCTCTTAGCCCGACCCTCCATCGCAAAGATTATCTGATTGGCCTGACGATCGCCATCTCCGGTGCAGTCCTGTTTTCCACCAAGGCGATCGTTGCAAAACTGATCTACCGTTATAACGTCGATGCAGTCACGCTGATTGCTTTTCGCATGCTGTTCTCGCTGCCGGTATTTGCCGTCGTCGCATTCTGGCAGACACGCCAGGGATTTGCCCTATCGTGGGCGGACCGCGGGCGTTTGGTGGTGCTGGGCCTGATGGGATATTACCTGTCCAGCTTCCTGGATTTCATGGGGCTGCAATACATTACCGCCGGGCTGGAGCGCCTGATCCTGTTCCTGACGCCGTCCTTTGTGCTGCTGATCTCCGCTACTTTCCTGAAGCGCAGAATCAGCGGCCTGGAGTGGTCGGCCTTGCTGGTGTCGTATATGGGTATCATCTTGGTATTTTTGCATGATCTTAAATTCGGCGGCAGCAATGTGATGCTGGGTTCGGTCATGGTGCTGGGAGCGGCGAGCTCGTATGCCCTTTATCTGATACAGTCCGGTCAATTGGTGGCGCGCCTGGGCTCCTTGCGCCTGGTATCGTATGCGATGTGTGTCTCCAGCGCCGCGTGCATAGGGCAATTTTTCATGTTGCGCCCAACGGCGATGCTGGTGCAGCCGGGGGCCGTGTATTGGTTGTCGCTGGTGAACGCGATTTTTTGTACGGTATTGCCGGTGTATATGACGATGGTGGCGGTGCAGCGCATAGGCGCGGCGACGGCTTCGCAGGCCGGCATGATAGGCCCGGTATCCACGCTGTTTCTTGGCGCGATTTTTCTGAGCGAGCCGATCACAAGCTGGCAGTTGGCCGGTACCGTGCTGGTGGTCGGCGGCATGTACCTGTTGTCGATGAAGAAAAATTCCGGGGATTCCGCCTGAGCTTTCAGCGGGCGGCCCATCAGGAAAAACTCGGGAGGTCAGATGGATCTGGGAATCAAGGGCAGGACGGCACTGGTATGCGCCGCCAGCAAGGGCTTGGGCAGGGGCTGCGCCGAGGCGCTAGCGGCAGAGGGCGTGGACGTGGTCATCGTGGCGCGCAATGCCGCATTGCTGGAGCAGACAGCGGCGCAGCTGCGGCAACGCTATGCGGTGCGGGTGGTCGCCGTAGCCGCCGACATCACTACCGGGGAAGGGCGCGCGCTGGCGCTGCAGGCATGCCCGTCGCCTGACATCCTGATCAATAACGCGGGCGGTCCGCCACCCGGCGATTTTCGCGATTGGGAACGGGATGACTGGATCAAGGCGCTGGACGCCAATATGCTGACCCCGATAGCGTTGATCAAGTCCACCGTGGACGGCATGATGGCGCGCGGTTTTGGCCGTATCGTCAACATCACTTCCAGCGCGGTCAAATCTCCCATTGATATACTGGGATTGTCCAACGGCGCGCGTTCCGGCCTGACCGGATTTGTCGCGGGCCTGGCGCGCAAGACGGTGGCCCATAACGTCACGATCAATAATTTATTGCCGGGCCCTTTCGACACTGACAGGCTGAATGCGACGATGCAAGCCGGCGCCACCGCCAGCGGCAAGCCGCTGGACCAGGTCCGGGCGGAACGCATGGCGCAAAACCCAGCCGGGCGTTTCGGCACCACGGAAGAATTCGGCGCCATGTGCGCTTTCCTGTGCAGCCGTCATGCCTCTTTCATGACCGGGCAAAATGTGTTGATGGATGGCGGGGCTTATCCTGGGACTTTTTAGAAACAACTTGATAGAAGCAACTTGATGTAGAGACTTTGTTAAAGCGAGGCTACGATGACTAAAGTAATCAGGATGAAAGAAGCCGGCGGCCCGGATGTGATGGAATATGTCGATGTTGATCTGGGTTTGCCTGCGGCCGGGGAGGCGCTGGTGCGCCACGCCGCTTGCGGCTTGAATTTCATTGATGTGTATTTCCGCACCGGCCTGTATCCGCAACCCTTGCCGTCCGGCTTGGGCATGGAGGGGGCCGGCGTGGTCGAGGCCGTCGGTCCCGGCGTCACGCATGTGAAGCCCGGCGACCGCGTGGCCTATGCAGGCAAGCCCAATGGCGCTTATGCCGAGGCCCGTATCATGCCTGCCGACATCCTGGTGCGCCTGCCTGATGCGATATCGTTTGAGACCGCCGCGGCAATGATGCTGCAAGGCTTGACCGTGGAATACCTGTTCCACCGCACCTTTCCTTTGCGGGGCGGCGAGACCATCCTGTTCCACGCCGCCGCAGGCGGTGTCGGCCTGATCGCGTGCCAGTGGGCGCGCGCGATAGGCGTGACGATGATAGGCACGGTCGGCTCGGATGAAAAGGGCGAGCTGGCAAAAGCGCATGGTTGTACCCATGTGATCAATTACAACAAGGAAAATTTTGTTGCGCGGGTGCGCGAAATTACCGCAGGAAAAGGCGTTCCGGTTGTGTATGATTCGATCGGCAAGGATACTTTTACCGGATCGCTGGATTGCCTGTCGCCTTTGGGTATGATGGTTAGCTTCGGCAGTGCGTCGGGTCCGGTTCCGCCGTTTGGCCTGGGCGAGCTGGCTGCGCGCGGTTCGCTGTTTATTACCCGGCCTTCGCTGATGAACTACACTGCCAAAAGAGCGGACCTGGAAACCATGGCGGCGCATTTGTTCAGCATGGTCGACACCGGCAAGATCCGGATCGATGTGCGCCAGCGTTATGCCCTGCAGGACGTGGTGCAGGCTCATCGCGACCTGGAAGCGAGAAAAACAACAGGGTCAAGTATTTTGATTCCTTAAATCAACTGTTTTCCTTGCTATGGATAATCCCATGCAGCATCCTGAAGAGCAAACTCCGGGCGGAGAGGGTAGGCCCAAGTTTGGCCGTTTGCTCATCGTGTTAATCCTGGCGGTGTTGCTGATAGTATTGCTGACATTTGCAACCGAAGCCTATTACTCCTAGAACTCATTTCATCAATACCAGTGAGATGCGTTAGCCCCAGAAAGGGCGCTGGCAAGGCGTGCGAGGCAGTGAATAGCCGGGCTATTCACAACGAGTGCAACGCAGTCCAGCGCCCTTTCTGGGGCCAACCCTCCGGGAACGGTCTATTTGGGCGCATTGCAGCGTTGCGCCGCTCGCAAAGGGATGACCCTTTGCGTCGCGACGCGCCTTGCACTGCATCCCAAATAGACTCGTTCGCACTCGCTGCTATTGATGCAATGAGTTCTAGAAGAAAACCTGATCCGCCGCCAGGGTGTGGCGGATATGCTTGAGCGTTAATTGACCATAAGTTGACTGTGTTATTAGGCGATGGATACAAATCCTATTCAAAGTTCTGCCAAAAAAAGCGAGTTTTCCAATTCCAGTCGCCTGCTGATCCTGCAGAGCCTGGTGCCTATAGCGACCAATCTCGTTTCTTCCCAGTTGGAGGCATTTTCGGCTCGCCTGACCGAGACGCTGTTCAAGCTGGCCGACCAGACGTTGAGGCCGGAAGAGGCGTCGCATAGTTTCCAGGCCTACCAGCTGCTGAAGCGAAATAGCACGGCGTTCTATCGCCTGGTCGCGGGCCAGGTCAATGCCGCCCTCGCCAAAGAGGTCAGCACCGTCAACATCCGCAAGCAGCCGAAAAGGGGAAGCGAAAAGCAGGATTTCTCCCTGGTGACATTTGAAGAGATGGAGAACAAGGTCTTGCTGGGCAACCTGAGCCAGGCCCTGGAGGTGAGCAATGCGGAGCAACTGGTTGCGCTGAATATCCGTATCGGGCATGTGCTGAGGCGCACGCCTATCAGCGTGGCGCAAAATCCGTTTCGTCCCGAAGTGTTCATCCAGGCGGTATACCAGGCCTGGATGGAATTTGACACGATGCCGGAGTCGCATCTGCTGGTTCTGCGCCTGCTGCAGCCTGAGATATTTTTGCAATTGACGCCGATTTTGCAGGAACTAAACAATGCAATGGTAGAGCGCGGAATTTTGCCCGACATTACCCAGGCCTATCGCGATAACCAGCGCAAGAATGACCCCGTGCGTTCCGACGATATCGCCGACAAGGACCCCTATTTGCATAGCAAGTTGAAGAACATGTTTTCGCCGTCTGCAGCGGCGAATGCGCCTTTGACCCGGGGGGCGCAGGATAACAACCAGCGCGCCGACTTGCAATGGACCGAAGGCGGGACGCCTGGAGCCGCTGCCGGTAATGCGCAGGGCAGGCACGATACTGTAACGATAGACAGGCAGTTCTTTGATTACCTGACCAGCATACAGAAGGCCGCGCCAGCCAGGTTCGCCGCCGGCAGCTTCGATACGACGCCGTTGCGCCAGTTGCCGGCGCAGGCGCCGTCGGACGGCCTGACCCATATAGACCAGAATACGATAGAGCTGTTGGCCAGGATTTTCGATTTTGTCTTCAATGACCCGGCCATTCCCGGCGACATCAAGGGCCTGATTTCGCAATTGCAGATACCCACCTTGAAGGTGGCGCTGCTGGATAAGGATTTCTTTTTCAAAGAATCCCATCCTGCGCGGGTGCTGATCGATACCTTGGCCAAGTCGAGCATATTATTGAATGCCGATACCGCCAGTGAAGATCCGTTGTACCAGGTGATAGAAGGCATAGTCGACAGGGTGCAGGCGGAATTTGACCAGCAGATAGACTTGTTTTCCGACGTGGTTTCGGATCTGGAAGCCTTCCTGAAAGAAGAAGAGGAAAAGTCCAGGGAAGCCATTACCAAGCCGGTTGCCGAAGCCCTGCAGCAAGAGAAAATGCGCCTGGCCAGGGAATTTGCGGAGAACGACGTTGCCTTGCGGGTGGAAACCGGCGAGGTCGCGGGGTTCCTGGAGCGCTTCCTGCTGAATCAATGGATACGCATACTGACGATAGCGCATAGCGTCAAGGACCAGAAGCCGCATGCGCTGGAGAATGCGCTGAAAACCATGGACGACCTGATCTGGAGCCTGAAGCCCAAGAACAGCGCGGAAGAGCGCAAGGAACTGGTCAGCAAATTACCGGCGATGCTGACGCTGTTGAACGCATGGCTGAATGCGATCAAGTGGGATGAGCCGGAGCGGGTGATCTTCTTCTCGAAGCTGGCGGAAAGACACGCGGCGATAGCACGTGCGCCGCTGGAATTTTCACCGCGCCGCCAATTGGAAATTGCTGTCAATATCGCACAGCGCGCCAGCGAGCGCCGGCTGAGCAGGCATGCGCAAGGGCACCTGGACAAGCCGGTCGACGAATGGATGACGCTGGTTGAAACTTTGGAGCGGGGCGTGTGGGCGGATTTTGCGCGCTCCAACGGCACCACAGCACGTTTCAAGCTGGCCTGGGTCAGCCCCAAGCGCACCCGCTATATTTTCACCAACCGCCAGGGGCACGACGCCTTTTCGATTTCCGGCGATCAGTTGGCAAATAAGTTTCGTGAGGGCAATGCAGTGCAAATTGTCGCCGATTCAGTGGTGGACCGGGCGCTGGCGGCGGCTTTGCAGGATTCGCCGAAATAGTAAAGGCATGGGGCGCCAAGCTGCATCATTCCCGCACAGGCGGGAGCCTCGCAGCGTGCTGCTAGAAACGTCAGCTTCACTGCCGGTGCGGTGACGGCAAACCAGGAAATCGACGCCTGGTTGCGCGGCATTAGGCCGGGCTAGCTTTTCAATGACCGGCCGAACGCATCGCGTTGCAGCGTGCGGCCGGCAGAACGGCGCTATTTGACTATCGGTGTTTCCACGTTCCTGGTCACTCCGCTGGGGCCGGGAAACTCTTTGAAGGCGCTTTCCACCAGGTTTGCCATTTGCGTATTCAGCGTCTGATTCAAGGTTTCAGTGCTGCTCCGGATGTCGAACAACTGCTTGCCGGTACTGGCCTCGGAGATCAGTATGTCCAGTTCATGCTTGTACCAGCGCCGGACCTCCAGGTCCATCGGCAGCATCGGGCCGAACGGTCCGTAAGGGCCATAAGGACCATAGAAATACGGGTAATAGTAGGGCCTGAAGAAGGGGTCGCGCCGGTAGCTGAAGCGCCAGAATGGATCGTCCCAGCCATAGCCAAATGGCGCACTGACCTGCACGTCGC
>DATHMC010000364.1:0-17802 GCA_035487495.1 Undibacterium sp. | reverse complement strand
CGCAAGGATCTGATCAAAGTCAGGCCGTCCATCCTGGGCATGTTCTGGTCGGTCAGCACCAGGTCGACAACCTGGTTGCGCGCCTTGTCGAGACCGTCCTGCCCATCGACGGCTTCAATCACTTGGTAACCTGCGGCCTTCAAGCTAAAAGCCACCATCTGCCTCAGCGAACCAGAATCGTCCACCGCTAATATCGTCTTGGCCATCATTACTCCGTTATGCAAATTTAAGGCTCTCCGCCCACATTTATCACGCTACAACCAATCTGTTCGAGCTTTTCACGCGCGGACGCGATCGGGGTCCCGCATCGCTTCAAAATAATTCAATATCGCCGCTGTCCAGGTGCTTTTGAGTTACTGCCTTGCGCAACAGGCCCTTCAATTCCTGGCTCTGGGTTTCCAGTCGGATCGTGATTTCTTTCAGCAGCACGGCAATTTCGTCGCTGCCGCCGTCATGAGGGATGCCATCCCCAATGACGCCCAGCGTGCTCAATACCTCACGCAGGCCGGCACTCCTTTGCATAGTGCGCGAAATCAATTGGCTGGTCAGGTCCTGGAACTGCAGGCTGGTCACTGCGGAGTTGATATGCCGGGTAATATCGCCCTGGATGATTTTCAGCTTGCCAACCGTGGCAGTTGATGCGGTGCCTGAAGAAATCAGCAAGTCTATTTCCTGCTGCTGAGCCGAGATGGCCGCATGCAGCGCCAGGAAACTACCTCCCAATTTTTCTATGGCTTCCGCAAGCAGTATGGTTGTCTGCACGAGATCGGTTTCGACTTCAAGCAAATGTTCGTTGCCGTGATCTGAAACACCGGTCAAGAGCCGCTTAACTTGAGGGCCCAGGATTCTCTTTTTCGGCATTTTAGACACCCCAATTTTTCAATATGATCAGACGAGGCTGCATCATGCGGCTATTTGTTGGCTTTGACTGAAACATCGGCATTCGCATCGGCTGGCGTTGCGACTTCAATAGAACCGCCATCTGTTTCCGCCGCCGCTTCCGCTTTCTTATTCATCACGATGATACTGATGCGCCTGTTGATCGGGTTCAGCGGATCGGACTTGTCGAACAATACCGATGAAGAGAGTCCAACCACCCGCAATACCTTGGCCTCGTCCATGCCGCCAAGTATCAGCGCCCTGCGGGACGCATTGGCCCGATCGGCGGACAACTCCCAGTTGCTATAGCCTTTTTCACCGCTACCGTATGGGGCTGCATCAGTATGCCCGGAGAGGCTGATGCGGTTAGGAACATCGTTCAGCGCCTTTCCTATTTCAGTCAGGATTTCCCTGGTATAGGGCTGCAATTCCGCTTTGGCGGACGCAAACATCGGGCGATTTTGCTCATCGACCATTTGTATGCGCAGGCCCTCCGTGGTCAGGTCCAGCAAGAGCTGCTTCTTGTACTGCTTCAGGGTCGGATTCGCGTCAATCACCGCCTCGATCTTGGCCTTCAATACTTTCAGGCGCTCAGCGTCGGCCTTGGCCAGCGCAGCTTCCGCCGCCTGCAAGTTGAAGGTTTTCTTTTTTGACTCTACGTCGCCGCGTTTTTCCTGTCCGGTGCTCATCGTCAGGTCTTTGCCGCCGCCCTTGATAACGCTAGAACTGTCCCCGCTGCCTTCCCCGCCGGCCATCGCCACCTTGAGCGGAGTCTGGAAATATTCGGCGATACCTTGCAAATTCCCCTTCGCCGTCGATCCCAGCAACCACATTAGCAAGAAGAACGCCATCATCGCCGTCACAAAGTCAGCGTACGCAATTTTCCAGGCGCCGCCGTGGTGGCCGCCTGCAGTTTTTTTAATGCGCTTAACTATAATTGGCCTAAGCTCTTCGTTAGCCATAACACACCCCTCATCAAGCCGGTTATTTTGATTTTGATTGCTTAATGTGGTCTTCCAGCTCGGTGAATGTCGGACGCTCGGTGGAATACAGCACTTTACGGCCGAATTCCACGGCGAGTGCCGGGGCATATCCGTTCAGGCTCGCCAGCAAAGTAACTTTAATGCACTGCAAAGATTTGGAGGATTCATCCAGCTGCTGTTCCAGCAGGGTCGCCAAAGGCCCGACAAATCCGTAAGCAAGCAAAATACCGAGGAAAGTACCGACCAGGGCGTGGGCAATCAGGATGCCGAGCTCCGCCGGCGGAATGCCAACCGATTCCATGGTGTGTACCACGCCCATTACCGCGGCAACGATACCGAATGCAGGCAAGCCATCGCCCAGTTTGGCCATGAAATGCGCCGGAACCGAACCTTCGTGATGATGGGTTTCCAGCTCATTGTCCATCAGGTTTTCGATCTGGAAGGCGTCCATATTGCCGGACACCATCAGGCGCAAGTAATCACACAAAAACTCCATCATGTGATGATCAGCCAGCACTGCAGGATATTTGCTGAAGAGCGGGCTCTCTTCCGGCCTCTCGATATCGCCTTCAATCGACATCAAGCCTTCTTTACGCACCTTGGTCAGCACGTCAAAGAGCATCGTCATCAATTCCATGTAGAGTTGGCGGTTGAACTTGGAGCCTTTGAGGACTCCAGGCAAGGCTTTCAGCGCGGCTTTGAGAGATTTGGAGTTATTCCCGACCAATGCCGCACCCGTTGCCGCGCCGCCGATCATCAATAATTCCAGCGGTTGAAACAACACCGCGACATGCCCACCTGAAAGCACGAATCCGCCAAAAACGGACCCCATGACTATGATATAGCCGACGATAACTAGCACGACCGATGACTCCTAAAAGAGAGAAACAATAAATTTATGCTTGCCGAAGCAGTCGATTTAGTCTCACATTGAAAATATGTTCCGCGCAGAATCTACGGTCTAGTGATCAAAAAGCACCTTAAATCAAGGGAAAAATTGCCCAAAAAATATATTTCATAGCAGGCATTATATGCGCCAAGCGTAAAGAATGGGAGCGTTATCCCCCGTATTTATGCACAAATCGGGCTCTAAACCGGGAATCGTAAATTCATAGCTGAGCAACATTGTCCCTGGACGCATCTCGGCTTTCGCCTTTTGCCACAACGCCGGCATTGCCGCTGGAGACAGATACGCAAAGACGAAGTCATAGGCCTGCAAATTTAGGCTCAGGTAGTTTTGCAGCAGGAATAGGGCTTTTGAGCGCATTAGCCTGGCACGCAAGTAACTGATGCACCAGGGCAGAGGTGCGATTTCCACCCCAGAGAACCGGCAGTCACCCCGTGCCTTGGCCAAGTTCAGCACCAACCCACCCAAGCCGCTGCCGATATCGATGAAGCGGATGGATTCCTCAGCCGGCAGCAGGTCCAGCACAAAAGGAAACAGCGAAGACCTGGATGGGTAATAGGGAACCTGGGTCCTGTAAGTGGACCAGTACAACACCAGCAGGAAAAAGAAGCCGATCAGGAAATAAGAAGGCGGTATGCGAAAGGCGAGAAATACAACAATCGCGATAGGAAACAGGAACTGTATGCACCACCACCACCAGTCCATACCGCGCAAATAGGCGATGATCGCCGCCAGCCCGGCCTCGGCGATAACGATGACGTATAAGGGGAAATTGAGTTTTAGCGCAACAGCCAGCAGGACTGCGGTTGCGCCGCAAATGAAGAGGGAAAATATCTGGATCAGCAATGCCTGCAGCGCAGGCGGAATTGCTGTCGTGCTTGCTATGGGAGAATCAGCTTTACCATGATCAGATCGGACGCCCAAATACTCTCCACAAAACAAAAAATGCTATGCAACCATGGCCATCGCTTCGGACTCTCTGGCTTTTTTGGTTTTGCCCGCACGGGAAGGCACATGACACAAACCACATGCGTAATCATCATGCAAATCTAGCGTATGCGCAACAAATTGACCGCTACATTTCTTGCATTTTGCAAACGTTAACATTTTCCCATCGAAGAATCTGACAAGAGTCCAGGCGCGGGTCAGCGATAATACCGGCTCCTCGCCGGCGGCAACGGGCACCTGCTCCAGATACAGCCTGTATGCCTTGAGCACAGCGGCGATACCGCTAATACCCGCATGATCCTGCAAGTATTTATGAATATTCATGAATAAGGACGAATGGATATTCGGCTGCCAGGTGATAAACCAGTCAATAGAGAATGGCAGCATCCCTTTCGGCGGAGAAACCCCCTTCAACTCCTTATATATCTTTAGCAAACGCTCCCTGGACAAGGAAGTCTCGGATTCTAAAAGCTGTAGCCTTGCGCCTAGATTGACCAGTTCAATAGCCAATTGAATTTCATGCGCTTCGTTCACTACACTTTTGTTTGCCATTTTTATCACCTTGATTTACGCGTTTATCCCAAAGACCACAACACCAGAGATTAATGAATTTCTTCGACTGGCTGACCTGCCATCAGGATGGCTGCGTGAGAATGCGCCAAGGCACGCTCTTTGTTATAGTTGGTGAGCATGCACAAAATTGCGCTATCCTCGAAGCGAAAGCGGGCCAGCATCATATTGGAACCGGCCAGCTTCAAAATTTGGGCATTGTTCAAACCTTCGATCAGGTCTGCAATTTCCTTGCCTATGCCCAAACGGAAGATGGCTGTCGCCTTGTCGGCACGGATCATTTGCTGCGCAAGCATCAGATAGCTTAGATTTGCATCCCGAATTTCAGCCATCATGTCGTTCTGTGTCATTTTTCTTCCCCTCAAACTGTTTATCTCGGCACTGATTTCGTTGCCAGTGAGATACATTGTGGGACTTACAAAAAAGCCAGTGTATAGGTGAAACGCGGTATTTTTGGAAAGAAAAAACGGAACAAGCTCGTAGGATTATTTCCTACAAGCTATATATTGGCATCTGCACTTAAAAACCTCTGCAGAAAATAAATTTTTTGAAGAATTTTCTTAATTTTCATCTCAAAAGAAAATTCTGTTTTAAATCAGTGAGTTAATAGGTGTTTTAGTGAAAACTCCTACTCTCTCAAAAGCATTAACGGCAACAAAATGGAGAACTTTAGGGTAAATCGAAAAATATTTTTACTATTTTCCTAGTGGAATTTAACGGTAGCAAAACCACAAACTTTAGGCAAAAAGTGAAAAAATTATTTAAATGTGTGACGAAACTGTAACTGCTGTTGCATTTTTGCAGCGATAAAATGACTTAAAAGACACTATTTTTCCGATTTGGTCTGACGGAACAGGCCATTCCATTGCGCTTGCGAAACAAAAAAGGGTGTTGGACACGTCTTGATTGCATAACAGCAGATGCTGCGCGTTGCCATATGGCCAAAAAAAATAGGGCGAACAATGTCGCCCTGATATTTTTCTCGCAAGCTCTGCACCGAGGCGCAGACAAAACGGTCATTGCACAGAATTGCCCGCTTCCATGCGCCAAACAGTTTTACCTTTGGAGTCTTTATCCAGTCCTGACAATACAGAATTGTGTGCCTCCATATCGGCATCGGATGCAAGGACCACAAGAACGTCCGGCAAGGGCGCGTCGAGAGATGGGTCCTGGGTCCCGCTATCCTGGTGCTCGACCTGCATTTCCATCGTCAAGCTGTTCTGCCCCCTGGACATCGCCAGGAAAACATCCGCCAGCAGTTCGGCATCAAGCAGCGCCCCGTGCAATTTCCTGTGCGCATTGGAGATGCCGTAGCGGCTGCACAGAGCATCCAGCGAGTTCTTTTTGCCGGGATGAAGCTCTTTGGCCTGCACCAGGGTATCGATCACCGGTCCCACGTGCTTGGGAAATTCGGGCAACCCGAGCAACGCAAACTCGGCATTCAAAAAAGCGACGTCAAATGGCGCATTGTGGATGACGATTTCCGCGCCTGAGATGTAGTCCCGCAATTCATTGATGATTTCAGCAAATTTCGGCTTGTCGCGAAGGAACTCGGTCGTCAGTCCGTGGACTGCCAGTGCGCCCTCTTCAGAGTCCCGCTCAGGGTTGATGTAGCGGTGGAAGTTATTTCCGGTGAGTTTGCGATTAACCAGCTCCACACAGCCAATCTCAATGATCCTGTCTCCCGATCTGGGATTCAGGCCTGTCGTTTCAGTATCAAGAACAATTTGTCGCGTCATTTTTAATGGTCCGGGAATCTTCAGTGTGCGTTGTTATTATAGGAAACGGAAACAATCCGCAAAGTGCAAGCCTGCGGCACGGCGGGCAGAACATCTGCGCATTGCAAGGTCAAGCTGCGTCTGCTTCCCATCTCAGCTGTATGGCATCTAGGCTGCCGTCCACGCAGTGCCCCGCATCCAGGCCGACGCCTGCCGCAAAAAGCAGTTCGTTTCCAACGGCGACGAAAGGCAGGCGCTGGCGCTGCCAAAATGGAATGCGCAAAGTTTGATAGTGGCTTTTAATGTCTCGGGTTGGACGATTGGGCGCCAGCTTGATGCGTTCGCCGCCTTCGCGCATGCGTATGGTGAGATTTTGCCGCCTTAACCACTCCCCATCCAGGCCGGACTCCGCCTGGTCAAAAAACAGGCTGCCGTTGAATTCCGGGAAATGCAGGACCGCCTCACCTTGCCACTGAAAGCGCCTTGGCGCTGCAGGCTGGCTATCCGCCGGCAAATCGCGTGAAGCATATATTTTGTTTTCATAGCGATGTATACCCAATTGCTCATGGGATACCGTGATCCTGGCATCGGCGCGCGCCGCAAACAGTTGCTTGCGCATTTCTGCCAGCCTGGCCGTTGAAGGCATCCGCACCCCGACAGCGGACAGCCAGAAGCGCAACAAATTATCGATGCGGTCATCGCTGAAACCATGCATTTTGTCGATATCCAGGCCGCCGTCGAATTCACACAAACGGCAATCTTGTTGCGCCAGCTCCAGCAGCATGCGATGAGCGGATTGCGCATGTTGCGCGCTTCTTGCCAGCCGTTCGGTGAATCCCGGCGAGATCTTGGACAGAATGGGCATGACCTGGAGCCTCAAGGCATTGCGGGCATACTTGCTATCGGCATTGGATTCGTCTTCAACAAACGCAATCACATTGGATGCGGCATATTCAAGCAAGGTTTGCCGGGTCACATTCAATAGGGGGCGGGCAACGGTTACCGCGTCGGTGCCGAGCAATTTAGGCGCTTTGTTATAGCCATCCATGCCGGACAAGCCAGCTACACCGGAGCCGCGCAGCAATTGCAACAACAGGGTTTCGGCCTGGTCGTCCTGATGGTGCGCAGTCAACAGGAGCGTCGCCTGGCGCGCCTGGCACATCGCACCGAGGGCACGATAGCGCTCAGTGCGCGCAGACGCCTCTATGCCATCCTTCGCTGCGGGATCGATCCGGACTTTCCGCGCATCGAAGGCGATGTCGAATTTGACGGCCTCGGACTGGCAGTGGAGCAGCCAGCTATCGGCATTGGGACTGATTCCATGATGCACATGAAAAGCGGACAAGCCAATTTTGCGAACCGTGCAAAAATTTTTTGCAAGCCGCAGCAACACGGAGGAATCCAATCCTCCGCTGTAGGCAACTGCGATTTCCTGAGGTGCCGGCTGGCCGGCATGACTGGCAAGAATGGATTCTAAGCTCGTGTCGAATTGCTGCTGTAAACTTGCAGTATCGGTCTTCACTCAGGCTATTCCGCCAATTTGGTTTCCTTGAATTTGCCGTAGCTCATCAATTTTTCATGGCGGGCAGTAAGCAGATCCTTGGTCTTTACACCCTGGAATTGACGCAGGGTATCTGCCAGCGCGCGCTTGACCAGCGCGCACATCTGTTTAGGATCGCGGTGCGCTCCGCCTAGGGGTTCGTTAATGATTTTGTCGATCAGCCCCATGGCTTTCAGCCTGTGCGCAGTCAGGCCCAGGGCCTCTGCCGCATCCGCTGCGCGATCGGAAGTTTTCCAGAGGATGGACGCGCAACCTTCAGGCGAAATCACCGAATAGGTTGCATATTGCAACATCAATACGGCATCGCCGACAGCCAATGCCAGTGCACCGCCGGAACCGCCTTCGCCGATGATGGTGGTAATCAAAGGCACTTTCAGTTCAGCCATCACATACAGGTTATGGCCGATTGCTTCGGACTGGCCGCGCTCTTCTGCGTCTATGCCAGGCCAGGCGCCGGTCGTATCGACAAAAGTAAATACCGGCAGATTGAATTTTTCCGCCAGCTTCATCAAGCGCATCGCCTTGCGGTAGCCCTCGGGCTTAGGCATGCCGAAATTGCGCATCGCGCGTTCCTTGGTGTCCCTGCCCTTTTGATGGCCCATCACCATGCAAGCCTGGCCATTAAAGCGGGCCAGCCCGCCGATAATGGACTGGTCATCGGCAAAACTGCGGTCTCCGTGCAACTCATGGAAATCGGTAAAGATATTGTTCACGTAGTCCATCGTATATGGACGCTGTGGATGACGGGAAATTTGCGACACCTGCCAGGGCGTCAATTTCGCGTAGATATCTTTGGTCAGCATCTGACTCTTTTTAGACAAGCGATCTATCTCTTCAGAAATATCGACCGCTGAATCATCTTGCACAAAGCGCAATTCTTCGATTTTGGACTCTAGCTCGGCAATAGATTGCTCAAAGCCCAGAAATGTAGTTTTAGTCATCGTGCCCCCTTCAAATTCAACACGAGTTGAAAAATATTGCTTAATTGTTTGCTATCGGGTCCAGGCTGCGCCATAAATACCAGGTTGCGACAGTGCGCCATGGCTCCCAATTAGCGGCGACCTCCCTCGCATCGCTGCGGGAGACGGGTTCGCCTGAAAAATAGTTGATACTTATACCTTTGAGCAAGCCTGGATCGTCCAAAGGTAAAATATTCGGACGGAGCAGATTAAATATCAAAAACATCTCCGCTGTCCAGCGTCCTATGCCGCGAATCTGTATCAGCTCCGAAATAACATCTTCGTCGCCCATCTCCGCCCATTTATCGACATGCAATCGTTTTTCTTTGAAATGGTCAGCTAAATCAAGGATATATTCGGTTTTTCTCTTGGACAAACCCGTTGCGATCAGCTTCTCAGTGCCTAATTTTAACACCTGAATCGGGACGCATTTGGGGCAGAGTTCTAAAAACTGCAGCCACAACGCGTCTGCAGCCTTACCGGAGATCTGCTGCCCCACTATTGAGCGTGTCAGCGTAGTAAACGGATCATCACGCCCCACCAGATACAAGTCGCCAAACTGGGGAATCAGCTTGCGCATGATCCTGTCTCGCTTCATCAGTTCATGCTTGGCACTCTCCCAATAGTCAGGAACCAGCGCCCTGCCGGCCATATCCACGGGATTATCCATGATACTTATGCCCTGCGCCATTCAGTGACGCCACCAGCTTTGTCTTCAAGAATGATCCCGTCAGCGAGTAATTCATTACGGATGCGATCAGATTCGGCGAAATTTTTCGCTTTTTTTGCTTCTGCCCGCGCTTCAATTTTTGCCGCAATCATAACATCATATTTTCCATCCGCATCGGATGGAATTGCTTGCAAGAAATCCACCGGTGCCCTTTGCAGCACTCCTATGGTTCCCGCCAGCGCCTTCAACTGGCGCGCCAGCACGGCCGATTTTGTCTTATTGACTTCATTGGCCAAGTCAAACAGTACCGAAATTGCAATAGGCGTATTGAAATCATCCAGCATCGCCTCAGCAAAGCGCTGCGCATGGCTTTCATCCATATCCAGCGGCAACTGATCGGGCCCCACTTCCTTTAGCGCCGTATATAGGCGGGTCAATGCCGTTTTCCCATCGTCCAGATGCGCATCCGAGTAATTCAACGGGCTGCGATAATGCGCCCTCAAAATAAAGAAGCGCACTACTTCAGGATCGTATTTTTTCAATACATCGCGGATGGTGAAAAAATTCCCCAAGGATTTGGACATTTTTTCATTGTCCAGCCGGACAAACCCGTTATGCATCCAGTAATTGACGAAAGCATGCTGATGCGCGCCCTCCGACTGGGCAATTTCATTCTCATGATGGGGGAACTGCAAATCCTGGCCGCCGCCATGAATGTCGAACTGCTCGCCCAGCAATTCGCCGGCCATCGCCGAGCACTCTATATGCCAGCCCGGACGCCCGGCGCCCCAGGGGGACTGCCACTTGACCTCGTCAGGCTCGGCTTCCTTGGACGCTTTCCACAAGACAAAGTCCAGCGGATCGCGCTTCCCGGTATTCACATCCACTCTTTCGCCGGCGCGCAAGTCATTTAGCGATTTGCCTGACAGCTTGCCGTATCCGTCGAAATCCCGCACCGAGAAATTGACATCGCCATCCTCGGCCTTGTATGCCAGGCCATTGTTTTCCAGCTTTTGTATCAGGCTCAGCATTTGCGGCACGTATTGGGTGGCGCGCGGCGCATGATCAGGCGCCTGGACCCCGAGGGCCGCGGCGTCCTCATTCATGTACTGGATGAAGCGGCCGGTCAATTGGGAAATGGTTTCGCCGTTTTCCACGGCGCGCTTGATGATCTTGTCATCGATGTCGGTGATATTGCGAACATAGGTAACGTCGAATCCCGAACTGCGCAGCCATCGTTGCACCATATCAAACACAACCATCACGCGCGCATGGCCGATATGGCAGTAGTCGTAGACTGTCATGCCACACACGTACATACGAATTTTTCCAGGCTCTATAGGGATGAATACCTGTTTTTCACGGCTAAGGGTGTTGTATATTTTTTGCTTACTCATGAGCTGCGTATTGGTTTGATCTATTGGTTTTTGAGCGGACAGTCGGCTATCCTTCAGATTAATCTGGCGGGCGCTGTATTCTATTGCGCCTCAAAAACCCTTTTGTGCGCACTTATTTGATAAGATGTCGCTTTTATTTGCAGTATAACATTGCTGACCCGATGTTCCCCTGTTCCCTAATGAATCGAAGCTTAAACAGAGCTCACTCGCCATGCGCCATATAATAAAAAACGTTTTTGCCGCTCCTGCATTCGCTTTCGCGCTATTAACCAGCCTGCCCCTGGCGCTGACCGCCTATCCTGCCCTGGCAGACGATGCCGCCGATGCGGGCAAACTTCTTCGCGTTGGACAATATCCCGAAGCCATGCAAAAGGTTGATGCCGCATTGGCGAAAAAACCAAAAGACGCGCAAATGCGTTTTTTGAAAGGCATCATCCTGTCCGAGCAAAATAAAACGGCGGAAGCCATTAGCATTTTTTCAAAACTCACCGACGACTACCCCGAACTGCCGGAGCCGTACAATAACCTGGCCGTGCTGTATGCCTCCAACGGCCAGTACGACAAAGCGCGCGCAGCGCTGGAAATGGCAATACGCACCAACCCTACCTATGGCACTGCGCACGAAAACCTGGGCGACGTGTATGCCAAACTGGCCAGCCAAGCCTATGACAAGGCATTGCAACTGGATTCGGGCAATGCCGCAGCCAAGCTGAAATTGACGATGGTGCGCAACCTGATAGGAAATAGCACGGGCGGCACCAATCCCAAAACCGTCGTTGCGCAGGTGGCAAACGCCCCTAGCGTCAGCCCTGCCCCGACGGCAAAGCCGGCTGTGCCCAGCGTAGCGCCAGCCAAGGCAAGCAAGCCTGAGCCTGAAACGGCAAAAGCCGAGACGAAGGCCGATACAAAAACCGAAGCCAAGGCAGCCAAAGCTGTCGCCGCAAATAACGGCGAACAGGATGAAGTGCTGAAAGTGGTTGAGAGTTGGGCAAAAGCCTGGAGCAACAAGGAAACCAATAATTACCTGGCTTTCTATAGCAAGGACTTCCAGACGCCCAAGGGCGAGTCACGCAAGACCTGGGCTGATGAGCGGCGCGTCAGGATTGAAGGCAAGGGTCATATTATGGTCAAAGTTGAATCGCCGAAAGTCAGCCTGGACAACAATACGGCCACGGTCAAGTTCAGGCAAATTTATAGTTCAGATCAACTGACTGCCAATAGCCGCAAGACTTTGGTGCTTGCCAAACAAGACGGCAAATGGCAGATCAAGCAGGAGCGCGCGGGTAGCTGATGTTTCGTTTTGCTTTAAATTCGTTTCCGACTCGACTCAAGCTCGGAAAGCAGGTTCTTTGCGCTTTTTTCGTATTGCTGACGATAGCGGCCTTGCCGCCATCCAATGCCATTGCCAAAACCCGTACTGTAGGCACCACGCCGGAATCCGGCCAGCCATTACCCAACCCTGACGTCCTGCTGATCGACGTCTACAAGAGCCTTTCCGCTAACAATCTGCGTCAGGCGCAGGCGAAGGCCGACGAATTGGTGGAGGCCTATCCGCATTTTCAGCTAGGCCATTTGATACGCGGCGACCTGCTGCTGATGCACACGCAACCGGTCACCACATTTGGCGCAGTAAAAAATGCCCCTGCGGATAAGCTCAAGGACCTGCGCGATGAAGCGATGGTCCGCATCAAATCCATTACGCAGAAGCCCGACCCCAACCTGATTCCGCGGTCTCTCCTGCAACTGCGCGACGATCAAAAATTGGCGCTGGTGGTAGACGCAAAAAAGTCCCGCCTCTATCTGTACGAAAATAATGGCGGGCAACCCCGCTTTGTCGCCGATTACTATGTCAGTCACGGCAAATTCGGCATGAATAAAAGCAGCGAAGGCGATCAAAAGACTCCGATAGGGATTTACTATATAACCAGCCGCCTGGCCGGCGCCCGGCTGCCGGATTTTTACGGGCCGGGGGCGCTGCCTATCAATTATCCGAATGAGTGGGACAAGGTCAATGGCCGCAGCGGCTCCGGCATCTGGCTGCACGGCATGCCATCTGCAAATTTCAGCCGGCCGCCGCTGGCCTCGGACGGCTGCGTCGTACTGACCAATCCGGATTTCCTGAAAATTTCCGCTGCGATCGATATCGGCAAAACGCCGGTGATCATCAGCGAACAGGTAGAATTCATCAACAAGGCGAAGTGGGATAGCGAAAAACAACTTGCCAACAAATTGCTGGACGATTGGCGCCGGGATGCGGAAAGCGCGGACGGCAACCGCATTCTTGCCAACTATTCCCGCAACTTCAAGAACGCGCAGGGCGAGAATATCAATGCCTGGTTTAGCAAGCAGCCGCAATTTGATGCGCAGCATCATCCATCGATCAAGCTGAGCGATGTGACGCAGTTCCGGTATCCGGGCAAGGACGAGATGATCGTCTGCACTTTCACCCAGGAAACCACCGTTGGAAAGAGCAAGAACAGTATCCGCAAGCGCCAATACTGGATGAAGGAAGCCTCAAGATGGAGAATCATCTATGAGGGCCTAGTGTCCTGAGTTACAAATTCGTTGAAGAAAGCCGATGAAATGAACGCGATGCTTCGTTGCATCACCTTTCTTATTCAACGAACGCCCAACTCAGGACACTGGTTTAAACTAGCGTCAACCGATTAAAAGGACAAGAGGAAAATGATGACAATTACCCGCCGTCGTATTTTGGCTGCCGTGCTGGCTGGATCAGCGCTGGCATTGAGTTCCCTGACGGCCGTTGCCGCAGACAACCCGAAGGTCGAATTCAAGACCAATATGGGCGCCATCGTGCTGGAACTGTACCCGGAAATGGCGCCGAAGACTGTCGACAACTTCTTGCGGTATGTTAAAGCCGGACAGTACAAGGGAACAATCTTTCACCGTGTCATCAACGGCTTCATGATCCAGGGCGGCGGCTTTGACAAAAACATGAAAGAAAAACCGACGCGCAAGCCGATTCCGCTGGAAGCGCGCTATGCGCTGGAAAAAGGCTTGAAAAACGATGTCGGCACGATCGCGATGGCACGTACCAACGACCCCAATTCCGCCACTGCGCAATTCTTCATCAACGTGAGCGATAACGATTTCCTGAATCACCAGATCCTGCCTGACGGCGACCCGGTGGAATACACCCGCCGCGGAACAACTAAAACGGCCCCGCGCGCCGAAGCCTTGCTGGCGACTGCAGGCTACACGCCGTTTGGCAAAGTAATACAGGGCATGGACGTGGTCGAGAAAATCAAGGCCGTTGAGGTCAAGGATGCGGGCGAAATGCAAAATGTACCGGTCAAGCCGGTGATCATCGAATCAGCCAAAATCATCAAATAATATACAATTCACTAAAAACTAATTAGCCCATTAACTCTGAAGGACACATATCATGGCCGTTATCCTGACCACCAACCACGGAAATATCAAAATTGAACTGGACGCTGAAAAAGCGCCAAAAACCGTGGAAAACTTCATTTCCTACGTAGAGTCCGGCCATTACAACGGCACCATTTTCCATCGCGTCATCGATGGCTTCATGATCCAGGGCGGCGGTTTTGAGCCCGGCATGAAACAAAAAGCGACCAATGCCCCGATCGAAAACGAAGCCAAAAACGGCTTGAAAAACACGCGCTACTCGATCGCAATGGCACGCACAGGCGACCCGCATTCCGCCAGTGCCCAGTTTTTCATCAACACCCAGAACAATAGCTTCCTGGACTACCCAGGCCAGGATGGCTGGGGCTATTGCGTATTCGGCACAGTGTCCGAAGGCACCGATGTCGTGGACAAGATCAAGGCCGTTAAAACGACCCGCACAGGCATGTTCCAGGACGTACCTGTTGAGAACGTCGTGATCGAAAAAGCGGAAGTGGTCTAAGCATTAAATGATCCTGAGATAGTGCATACCCTGCATAAGCAAACAAAAGCGCAACCCAGACTGGTTGCGCTTTTTGCATCAGATATTCATCTGCGGCCCTCGTTGCCCGCGACCACCGAGGCCTTCTTTGCCTTCCTGAAACAAGCTGCACAGGCCGAGCGACTCTACTTGCTGGGCGACCTGTTTGAATACTGGGCCGGCGATGACGACATCCCTACCCCGTACAATCGAAAGGTGGTAGATGCGATCCGCGCGGTCAGCGACGCCGGCACCGCGGTATTCTGGATCGCCGGCAATAGGGATTTCCTGGTTGGCAGCATGTTTGCCGCCGCGACGGGGGCCACTTTACTGGAAGACCCAAGCGTCATCGATATCGCCGGCAAACGGATAGTCATCACGCATGGCGATGCGCAATGCACCGACGACACCCCCTACATGGCATTTCGCGCCCAGGTCAGGCAACCCGCGTGGCAGGCCGAATTTTTGTCCATGCCGCTGGCACAACGCAAAGCCATCATTGAAGGCCTGCGCAACGACAGCAAGATGGAGCAAAAGGAAAAAACCGTGGCGATCATGGATGTCAATCCTGCCGCAATTGCCGCGCTGTTTTCAGATAGCGGCAGCGCGACCATGATACACGGACACACCCACAGGCCAGCCTTGCACCGGTATCCGCATGGCCTGCGGCGCTACGTGCTGCCTGACTGGGAGTGCGAAAGCGAACCCAGCCGGGGAGGCTGGCTTGCCATTTATGATAACGGGGACATCGTCCCGCACCGGCTCGACGGCAGTATCGCCTCCGAGCGGCAGTAAATTCTCGGCAGCCTCAATCTACCAGGCTATTGATGGTCGGGTCGAGCTTGCCGGCTTCCGGCTTGGCATCGCACACGATGCCGGCGGAAGACAAGGCCGCACTCAGCTTCTCTATCTGTTCCTGCTGCGCCACCGCGTGGTCTATCAACTTGTGCAACACCTTGGAGATGGGGTCGTCGCCGTTGGCCGTGACGCCATAGGCCGAGAATAACTGCGCGGGGCCGTCTTCGATTGCCGCAGCGGCTTCCTTCTTGACGATATGGGCCGGATTGCCGACCGCAGTCGCCCCGGCGGGCACCGGCTTGACCACCACGGAGTTGGAGCCTATCTTGGCGCCCGCCCCTATCGTAAATCCCCCCAATACCTTGGCGCCGGCGCCGACGATCACACCCTGCTCCAGCGTCGGATGCCGTTTCGCGCCCTTGGACAAGGATGTGCCGCCCAGCGTGACGCCCTGGTAGATCGTGCAATCGTCGCCGATTTCCGCCGTCTCCCCTACCACCACGCCAAAACCGTGATCGATAAACACCCGGCGGCCTATGGTTGCGCCGGGATGGATTTCTATGCCGGTCAGTATCCGTGCCAGGTGGGAGACGAAACGCCCCAGCCATTTGAAGCCGTGCCGCCAGCACCAGCTGGCCCAGCGATGCATCATGATTGCGTGGAAACCAGGATAACAAGTCACCACCTCCCACACATTGCGGGCGGCAGGGTCTCGCTGGATGATGCTGGCTATATCGTCACGCAAACGGCTGAACATGGGAATAGAAAAGAGAAAATCGGACATGCATATTAGCGCGTTCAGGGAAAGCTTGCTGGCTCTCCCCGAATATCCTTATGCATCAAATACAGGAGGTCTCCGCTTAACCGCGAGGAAGGCGCTGCCTGCGTGCTTCGTACAGGCAAATACCGGATGCCACAGAGACGTTCAGGCTCTCGACCGAGCCGAACATAGGCACACTGACCAGCAGATCGCAGGTTTCGCGCGTCAGGCGGCGCATGCCTTCACCTTCGGACCCCATCACCAGCGCACTGCCGCCGGTACCGGTGAAATCGACATCGTAGATATTTTTCTCGACTTCGTCCGTGGTGCCGACCAACAGGATATCGCGCTCCTTCAGCTCGCGCAAAGTGCGCGCCAGATTGGTCACGGTGATATACGGCACTGTTTCGGCAGCGCCGCTGGCCACCTTGGCCGCTGTGGCGTTGAGGCCGACCGCCCTGTCCTTCGGCGCAATCACCGCATGCGCACCGGCACCGTCGGCGACCCGCAGGCAGGCCCCCAGGTTATGTGGGTCGGTGATGCCGTCCAGCACCAGCAGCAAAGGCGGCCCTTCAATTGCATCCAACAACTCATCCAGGTTGCGCGCCAGCGACAACTCGCCGGCTTTGGCGACGACTCCCTGGTGGCGGCGAGTGCCTACGATGTTCGACAGGCGCTGATCGTCTGCCTGGATGATGCGCACGCCGGCAGCTTTCGCCGTGTGCAGCAATTCTTGCATACGGCCGTCAACGCGACTGGAATCGACATAAATCTCTTCCACCGATGTAGCCTCATGCCTGATCCGGGAAGTCACGGCATGGAAGCCGAAAATCATTTTACTTTTCATTTTTTACTCTTCAATTTCTCTATTGCTAGCGCTTCTTTTTACCTGTCCTGGAGGCGGCCGACTTGGTAGCGCGCTTGCCGGCAGGTGTATTGGCTGCCGGCTGGCGCGCCGAGGTTTTTGCAGGCGCCGTCTTGGATCTGGCTTTTGCAGCACCGTTTCCGCCGCTTTTTCCTTTGGCTTGCACAGCGTCCACTGCGCTTTTCCCGGGTTTGGCAACTGCCTTGCCGGCCGCCTTGGCCATTTTGCCGTGCTCACCCGTCCTGCCCGCATCCATTGCCAGCGGCGGCCGTATGCCTGTCGGCTGCACGATCGACAAGTCGATTTTGCGCGCGTCCAGATCCACCCGGCTGACCTCAACTGTGACCCTGTCGGTGAGTTGATAGCGCTTGCCGGTACGCTCGCCGCGCAACTCATGCCGCGCATCATCGTACTGGAAGTAGTCGGCGCCCAATTCCGTCACATGCACCAGGCCCTCTATGTAGATATCATCCAGTTGCACAAAAATGCCGAACTGGGTCACGCCTGAAATCGTGCCGGTGAATTCCTCGCCTATCTTGTTGCGGATGAAATAACACTTCAGCCAAGCCTCCACATCCCTGGAAGCCTCATCTGCACGACGCTCATTGGCAGAGCAATGCACGCCGAGCGCATCCCAGATGGTCAGGTCCTGCTCCGGCTTTTTCTTGCCGGCGGCCTTGTCCAAAACCTGCTGCTTGCGTGCCGCATTGGAAATAGTCGTATTCAGCAGGCTGGGGTCTATACCCTTGGGCTCGTATTTTTTTCCATGCAGGATGGCCTTGATGGCCCTGTGCGTCAGCAAGTCGGGGTAACGCCGTATCGGGCTGGTGAAATGCGCATAGGCATCGTATGACAATCCGAAGTGGCCGATATT
>DATHMC010000363.1:0-3916 GCA_035487495.1 Undibacterium sp. | reverse complement strand
GCGGCAATCCGGGAGCGGAAGCGATCCTGGCAGGCATTAACCCATCACAACACAGTATCCTGATTGAAACCATGGCGGCGCACGAGCTGGGACATTGCTGGCGCTATGTGCAGGGCAAGTGGAACAATTTTTCGGCAGGCTTCAACTCCATGCATGACAATTCCGGATCAACCCGCACTGCCGACGAACAACGACGAGCTAAAGAAGAGGCTAGGCGTGAAGAGGGCTTTGCCGACCTGGTAGGCTTGGCCTGGGCAGAACATCATCATCCCGAAAATTATCAGCAAATTTACAAATGGCTGCAGGCGCATCGCAGTGCACAGTCTTTGGCGGGCGGCGACCATGACACCCGCGCCTGGGTACAACTGGTGCACGACGGCAAACGTTTTGGGACGAACGCCGATTTATTTGAACAAGCAGGAATTTTATGGCGCGAGGGCTTGAGCAAGCTGTAGAATTTTGGCTGCCTGGCCTTGTCCTACGCGGGTGGCGCTGCCGCGGTTGCGGCAAGCGCAAATCGATACGCGAAAATTATTTGGTTTTCACAACGGGTACGCCTTCGCCTGTATCCTGGCTAACCGGAGCGCTTCCGGCGCGTGCCTGGACCAATTCGTTAATCACCTCAGCACGTGTTTTACCGCCCGCCGATTTGTTGGCATTTGAAGCGGTGTTGGATTCAAAGCCGCTTAGCTGACCATTAAAACGGGCATTGGTAACATCAGTACGCGCTGACGTATCGTGCTTGGTCATTGAAGGAATCGGAAAGTCGACATAGTTTTCCCCTCCGACCATATAGTCTGAGGAATATGAAATACCACTTGCCAAGAGCATGGCCAAAGCAGCGATTGCTTGTATTGCTTTCATTTTATCTCTCCAGCATGAATTAAATGGGTGCAGCTCAAGCGAAGACATTTAACGATAAGTAGCTTCGATGAGCTTCACATTACAGTTTCCTGTTTGAATTTACGTCCATTGGCGAAACATCGATATCCAGTTCTCGGTACGCCAATGCGGCACAAGAGGCGCGACATTGCATCTCGCATTGATAAAATATTCAAAGCGGCCTTACATATAGCTTACGGATTCAGATGTTTTTGATATTTAAAAATCGGCCAATCAGGGCTGGCAGTTCGATACAGGTGGACTAACCTGCATGTGGTTTACCGGCCGGATACGGTCGGTAGCAGCGTTGGACCCAAGTCGCTTCTTATATAGCAAGCACGTGATGCGGACGAAATTTTCCGCACTACATCAGTTGCCGATCAGTTGCCGGTGCCAACATTACATCTTGCAATGGAAAGATTTACTTACCTGCACTTCCCTCGCAGCCTCCGCGATCAAACAGCACCGACAAGCCGCAGGCCGACGTAAACATGGCGTCGCCATCATGGCCGACGCCCTCCACCTTCACCAGGCGCTGCATCGTCATCTTGGGATGCCGTTGCTGCATATAGGCAAAATAGGCGTTGCCGCGCGCATAGCGATAAGCTCCCTGCCTCTCCGCCGCACAGGATTTATCCAGCGCCGGGTGGTTGGGGTTGGTATCCGCTGTGCCCAACAAATAAACGACATCGCGCGCCGTATAAGCCTCTTCATAGGCAGCGGGGCTCTTCAGTTGCGCATACGCCGGCACTCCGGGCCAGCCGTATTTCCATTGATTGAACTGCGGGCAGCTGGACGCCGCGGCGGCTGGGCGATCTTCATTGAAGTACAGATAGGATGAGGGATTCGCAACCACATAGCGGATGTGCGTGCCGAGATTGCCCAGCAGCTCTTCCCCCCTGCCGACCACCGCATAACGCTGTACCACCTGTGCGCCGCCGGAATGGCCGGCGATGACCACATCCTTCAGATTGGGAAATCGCTTGCGGTCCGACAATTGGGCCAGGATGGCATCGATCGCGTCAAAGGAGCTGAGCGCCGCCGGCCCATTGGCATTTTCCCCGCCCATCCAGCTTTCCCATTGCCAATGCAGAATCTCATCGGGCAAGTGATGCGCAGGGATATCCGCGTCCGCCAGGAATTGCGGCACGATCATCAAGGTGTGCTGCGTGTCGCCGGAGGCGTTCAAGGCTTTCTGGGCCGAGCGCCAGTACACGTCGGCATCCCGTAAACGGCCATGAAAGACCAGCACCGCGCGCGTGATTTCCGGCTGCGGCCCGCTCCAATCGCGCGACACATACAAGGGCAAGACCCCGCTGCCCGCTGCCGCGCTGACCCAGAGGCGCGCATCCGCGATGACTTTCACCGGACGCTTGTTCGGAGCAATCTCTTCGGCAGCTTGCGCCCCGCCCACACCCAGTGCCAGCAACAGGATGAAAATGATCGTTTTTGCACACATAGGCCACCTTTGAATAGAGTCGCTCTATCGCAGAGCATGGGCAATTCTAAGGTATCGGCCCCTGACTAGCGAACAAGTTCACAATTTTTTGCGCTCAGGCAAACACGTCCACGGAACCGCCCAGTGTGGAAGCGCTGGATTTTGCCGATGCGGAAACAGCCGCAGTCTGCTCAGACTGGCTACTACTGGAAGTTGGTGAACTGGAAGAACTGGCAGAAGTGCTTGATGCAGTATTCTGCGCATTTAGCTGAGCGATCTTTGCCTGGACAGCGGCAATCTGCCGGTTGAGCGTATCCACCGCGGCCTTGCCGGCATCCGACGTGGCGTTCTTCTCGGCCTCGGTCAATTGTTTTTGGTAGGCCGCCAGCTGTTTTTCCAGTGCGGCCAGCTGGGTATCGTTGCTGTTAGAACTGACGGCACCACTATTTGTGGATGAACCGATGGCGCTTACCATGTGACGACTCCTGATTTTTTGTCCTGGGAGTAGTATCGGTACGGCATCCAGATAGTGAAGCGCAGGATGTGTAAAGTTAGGTAAAGACGCGGCCAGCCGACGTATAACCTATCGGCAATCACTAAGGTTCGGCAGAACTAAGGCTTCATTTTTTTCCATGCGCGGAAAATAGTCTTCGCCATCCCTCATGTCCAAGGGCGCGCATGGTCTCCATGTTTTTTTCATAGATCACGTCGGCATCCGGGAAAGAAAGCACGGCCTTGTCCACGCTCTCTTCACGCAATAAATGCAGCATGGGGAAAGGCGAACGATTGGTGTAGTTTTCTATATCGTCCGCATCGGAATCGGCAAACTGGTAATCGGGATGGAAGCTGGCGACCTGGATCTGGCCATCCAGATCCAGCTCCTGCAGCGCGCCGTCGGCAACGTCCAGGAAATCGTTGTAGTCCAAAAAATCCGCCAATACGGCGGGATGGATCAGCAAGGTCGTTTCTATCTGTTCCGGATTGGCTTCAGCCAGGACTTCCAGCTCGGCCATCAAATCCTTCAGCAAGTCTTCCGGCGTGCGCGCCTGGCTGACGACATAGCGTATCTGCTGCTTGATATGGGGAGCCTTGGCGAACGGGCAAAGGTTCAGGCCTATGACCGCTTTTTCCAGCCATGTCTGGGTCGCGGTGATGATGTCTGCTGGGCTGATGAAGGGAGTAGTCATAGTGTTTCTGGTCTGGACAAATGGCGCGAAAATCCGTTTATTTCTGCGGCGATAATTTGCTCGGCATCTTGTTTTCCTGAGCAAGGTTCCAAGCATAGCACGGCTTGCTGAATACCATAGTGCCAAACCCGAGCCTGCCATCAACTCCAGGCGTCAGGCCTTATGCCATACGGAAAAAGCTGCATGCCGGGATGCGGCATGCAGCTCTCCATCGGCAGGAGTGGTGCCTATTTTTCTTCGCCGCCGATAAATTTGTAAATCATCGCGCCCAGCGCGCCGCCCACGATAGGCGCGACCCAGAACAGCCACAATTGCGCGGTTGCCCAGCCGCCGACATAAACCGCGACGCCGGTACTACGCGCAGGGTTGACGGAAGTGTTGGTGACGGGAATGCTAATCAAGTGTATCA
>DATHMC010000362.1:0-13088 GCA_035487495.1 Undibacterium sp. | reverse complement strand
GATACGGTGCGCATCTGCATACGGCGGCGCCGGCTGGCCTACCGGGTGGAGATCAGGGATTGCGGCCCCGGCATCCCGGCCAGCTATCAGCCGCACATCTTCGAACCCTTCACCCAGGCCGACGGCACCGATACCCGCCAGCAAGGCGGCACCGGCCTGGGGCTCAGCATCACCAAGACGCTGGTGGAAAAAATGGGCGGCACGCTGGGATTTGTTACCGGCGAAGGCAAGGGGACGACGTTCTGGTTCGAATTTGACGCGGCAGGCTAAAGGCGCGTTTTTTGCCCATGCGCTATTGCTGTAACAGGCCGTTCGCATGCATCAGCCGGAAATCCGAAGGCGTCAGCAAAGTCCAGCGCTTGAATGCGCGCCGGAAACTGCGCGCATCCGAATACCCCAGGCGCTCGGCCGCATCCTCGGTCGTCACGCCGGCCAGCAGCAAGCGCTTGGCGCGCTCCATCCTGACCGACTCGGTAATATGGAAATACGAAGTCCCCTCGCGCACCAGCAGCCGATACAGCGAGCGCGGGCTGATGCCGAGTGCCGCCGCCATATCCTGCACGCTGTGGAACTCGCATTGCATGGAAACCAGCTTGCGCACCAGGCTTTGCCTGCCTATCACGCCCATCTCGGCCAGTTCGCGGTCGCAGGCTTGCTGCGATACCGCCTGCGCGCTGTGATAGTGCGCCATCAGCGGCGTATCCAGCGTCGGCGACGCGAAGATCAGCCGGCTGGCGTCGGCGCCGCATCTGACCTTGCAGCCGAAAAAATCTTCCAGCACGGAACGGCTGGCGTTCAGGTTGCCGCGCAATTCCACGCCGGTCAACTGGACGGCCGCACAGGGCAGCTGGCGCATCGCGCTGACCGCGGTCGCCAGGTGGTCGGCATCCAGGAATTCCTGGATCTCGGCATCGTCAAACAGCGCATGCGACACCAGCACTGCATGCTGCTGCGCTATCTCCAGCTCCAGTTGCAGCATGGAGCCGGCCACCAGCTGATAGTGCAAACCGAACTTGGCCGCCTCGCCCAGCGTGGGTTGCGCCAGCATGCCCAGGCCCATCGCGCCCAGGTTATGCAAGGTCTTGCGGCTGCCGGACAAGACGCCCAAGTCGGCGCCGCCCTTGTGCCGGGCCTGCAACAGGCTTTCACGCGCCTGCAGGTAACTGATGCGGCGGCCGGAACGCGGCAGCCCGGCGTCATTCAAATCGAACGCTGGGAACATCTCGCGCAGTTGCCAGCGCTGCTCCATGCCTATCGCAAACAAGCCCGAAAACGGATGCGCGGGGAAGATCGCATCCTTGACGGACAATACGGGCGAATCGGTCGCGGGCTCGGTTTTGATGCCAGGCATGGCAGTGAATGTCCTTACACTTCGGATTGTCTGCAACTAAGATGAGGCTGGTAGACGGCTTACTGCCGCCTAACTTACACCGGATAAGGTGGACAATCAATATTGCACCGCAACAAGACGGCGCATACATAATAAAGAGACGAATATGGGCGAGACCAGCTTTGATTACATCGTGGTGGGCGGCGGCGCCGGCGGATGCGTGCTTGCCGGCCGTCTCAGCGAAGACCCGGCTGTCAGCGTTGCCCTGCTGGAAGCCGGCGGCGAGGGCGACAGCTGGGTAGTGAAAACGCCGGCGGCGGTGATCGCGATGCTGCCGACCAAATTGAATAACTGGGCTTTTGAGACCGTGCCGCAGCCGGGGCTGAACGGGCGCCGCGGTTACCAGCCGCGCGGCAAGGCGCTGGGCGGCTCGTCCGCGATCAACGCGATGTGCTACATCCGCGGCCACCGCTGGGACTACGACCACTGGGCTGCGCTCGGCAATAGCGGCTGGTCTTACGACGAGGTGCTGCCGTATTTCAAGCGCTCCGAGAACAACGCCACGCTGCACGATGCATACCACGGCAATGACGGCCCGCTCAGGGTCGGCCCCTTGCAGTCGGACAATCCCTACCCGGCCATCTACCTGGAGGCGGCCAGGCAGGCCGGCTATCCTATCAACCACGATTTCAACGGCGCAGAGCAGGAAGGCGTCGGCATCTACCAGGTCACGCAGCACAACGGCGAGCGCTGGAGCGCGGCGCGCGGCTACCTGCATCCGCATATCGGCAAGCGCAATAACCTGCAGGTGATCACCGGCGCCCAAGCCACGCGCATCCTGCTGGAAGGCAAACGCGCGGTCGGCGTGGAATTTGTGCAGGGCGGGCAAAAGCGCAGCCTGCGCGCCAGGCAGGAGGTCTTGCTGGCCGCCGGCTCGCTGCAAACCCCGCAACTGCTGATGCTGTCCGGCATCGGCCCCGGCCAGGCTTTGCAAGCCCTGGGCATACCGGTCGCGCACGACTTGCCGGGCGTGGGGCAAAACCTGCAAGACCATCCGGACTTCATCTTCAACTACTATGCCGACAGCCTGGACCTGATGGGCTTCTCGGTCGGCGGCTCGCTGCGCATGACGCGCGAATTGTGGCGCTACCAAACCCACAGGCGCGGCATGCTGAGCTCCAATTTTGCCGAAGGCGGCGGCTTCCTGAAAACCGACGCCGCGCTGCCGGCGCCGGACATACAGCTGCATTTTGTCATCGGCATGGTCGACGACCATGCGCGCAAGCTGCACCTGGGCCACGGTTATTCCTGCCACGTCTGCGTGCTGCGGCCGAAAAGCATAGGCGAGCTGACGCTGGCCAGCAGCGACCCGCTGGCGGCGCCGCTGATCAATCCGCGCTTCCTGGAACATCCGGACGACATGGAAACCTTGGTCAAGGGCTTCAAGATGACGCGCCGCCTGATGGATGCGCCGGCGCTGGCCGCCGCCCGCAGCCGCGACCAGCTGACCTCCAACGTGAAGAGCGACGACGATATCCGCGCCATCATCCGCGCGCGCGCCGATACCGTGTACCACCCGGTCGGCACCTGCAAAATGGGCACCGATGCGATGGCCGTGGTGGACCCGGCTCTGCAGGTGCACGGCCTGCAGGGCCTGCGCGTCGTCGATGCATCGATCATGCCGACGCTGATAGGCGGCAATACCAATGCGCCGACGATGATGATAGGCGAAAAAGCGGTCGACCTGATCCGCGCCGGCCGCTAGGGAGAGGACGCTACTTGAATTATTAAATGCCACTTCCTTATCTTTCCGCGAAAGGCACGCCTAGTGCTTTTCGTGGGCCACGCCTTTGCTTTTCCTGCAATGAACTTAATCTTGAATACCACAAACTTTTAAAAAACCATGCATCCATTGACTCTACGCTCCCGCACCCTGATCGCCCATGCGATCGCCCTGCTCTGCCTGCAATCCACTGCGGCCCTGGCCCAGCAAGCGCAGATACCGCCGAAGCCGGCCGAACCGGCCACCGTCGCCGCCCAGGCCAAGCTGAAGCAAACCCTGCCGTTCACCGATAAGCAGGATTTTGACGATGCGCGCTACGGTTTCATCGACACGCTGCCGGATGCGCTGATCACCGGCGCCACGCCCTATCCTGCCTGGAACATGAAGCCGTACGCCTTCCTGCAAAACGATGCCGCGCCGGACACCGTCAATCCCAGCCTGTGGCGGCAGGCGCAGCTAAACAGCATCCACGGCCTGTTCAAGGTCACCGACCGGGTGTACCAGGTGCGCAATTTCGACATCTCCAACATGACCATCATCGAGGGCGACAAGGGCTTGCTGATCATCGATCCGCTGCTGACCAGGGAAACCGCCGCCGCCGCGCTGGCGCTGTACTACAGACACAGGCCGAAAAAGCCGGTGCTGAACGTGATCTACAGCCATAGCCACGCAGACCATTTCGGCGGCGTGAAAGGGGTGCTGGACGAGGCCGACGTCATCGCCGGCAAGGCGCAGGTGATTGCGCCGGACGGCTTCATGGAGCACGCGGTCGCGGAGAATATCATCGCCGGCAATGCGATGAGCCGGCGCGCGCAGTACCAGTTCGGCGCGCTATTGCCGCCGGGGGAGAAAGGTCAGGTCGACACCGGCCTGGGCAAGACCTTGTCGCGCGGTTCGCTGACCTTGATCGCACCGAATGTGCTGATCAGGCAAAACATGGAAAAACGCGTGTTTGACGGCATAGAAATCGTGTTCAACCTGACCCCGGGCACCGAGGCGCCATCGGAAATGAACATGTATTTCCCGCAATTCAAGGTGCTGGATATGGCGGAGAATGTCACGCACAATATGCATAACCTGTACACGCTGCGCGGCGCTGAAGTGCGCGACAGCAATGCCTGGGCGCGCTATATCGACGAGGCGTTGGGCGCCTTCGGCGCCAGCAGCGACTACCTGATCGCACAGCACCACTGGCCTACCCGCGGCCAGCAAAAAATCGCCGACCTCATGAAAAAACAGCGCGACATGTACAAGTTCATCCACGACCAGTCGGTGCGTTTGCTGAACCAGGGCTATACGCCGAACGAGATCGCCGAAACCCTGCAGATGCCGGCCAGCCTGGCCAATGAGTGGTACGCGCGCGGCTACTACGGCACGCTGAGCCATAACAGCAAGGCGGTATACCAGAAGTACCTGGGCTGGTATGACGCCAACCCGGCCAACCTGAATCCGTTGCCGCCGGTCGAGGCCAGCAAGAAATATGTGGAATACATGGGCGGCGCCGACAACGTGCTCCGGCGCGCGCGCGAAGACTACAAGCAGGGCAACTACCGCTGGGTCGCCACCGCGGCCAACCATGTGGTGTATGCCGACCCGGCCAACCGCGAAGCACGCGAGCTGGCCGCCGACGCGCTGGAGCAAATGGGCTACCAGGCCGAAGCCGGCACCTGGCGCAATGCCTACCTGTTCGGCGCCTACGAGCTGCGCAACGGCACACCGAAGATCAATCCCCCCAGCTCGCTGACCGCCGATGCGCTGCAGGCGCTGTCGCTGGACATGTTCTTCGATTTCCTGGGCGTGCGGCTGAACGCCGGCCGCGCCGAAGGCAAGCACATCGTGATCAACTGGCAGTTCACCGACACCCGGCAATCCTATGTGCTGAACCTGGAAAATTCGGCGCTGACGTATACCAGCGGCGCATCGGCAACACGCGCGGCCGCGAAGGCGGATACCAGCCTGGCGCTGGACCGGCCTACGCTGAACGCGATCATGCTGAAACAGCTGACTTTCCCGCAAGCGGTGCAAGCCGGCAAGATCAAGCTGGGCGGCTCGCCGGACAAGCTGGTGGAACTGTTCAGCATGCTGGACGAGTTCAATCCCATGTTTGAAGTGATAGAGCCGAAAAAGGCGGCTACCAAGTAAGTGTGGCATGGCGCCGCCCGCTCAAGGCAGGCGGCGCACGATTCCCCGGCCTCCATCGACCTCCACCCGCTCGCCTGCGGCAAGCCGATCGACGATACCCGGCAGGTTAACCACCGCCGGGATCCCGAACTCCCTGGCGACGATGGCGCCGTGAGACAGGTAGCCGCCGGTTTCGATCACCAGCGCCCCGGCTTTCAGGAATAAAGGAGTCCAGGCCGGATCGGTGGACGGCGCGACCAGCACGTCGCCCGCTCGCATCGGCAAGCCTTCCGCCGGACTGCGCGCGATGTGCACGCTACCTTGCGCGCAACCGCTGCCTACCGCCGTGCCGCGCCAGATCAACCCTGCTTCCTCATCCCGCTTGCCCCGGCCCTGGACAGCGGCACCCGCTGCCCGCGCATCGGCCTGCGCCGCGCCGTATTCGGTCACGACATCCGGTTCGCGTACCTCGCCCCAGGCGTCCAGCTGTCTGCGCCTCTCCGCGGCACGGCAGGCGGCAGCGCTCGCCGGCAATCTGCCCTCGGCGAGCGCAACTACTTCCGCCTCGGTCAAATTGAATATATCGTCCGGCCGGGTCCACCCTTCCGGGCCGGATAGCCGTGCGGACAAACCGCGGATGCCGCGACGCAGGACCTTCAGGTGGGCAACCACGGCACTGCGTGCCGCTTCGCGGTGATTGCTTTCCCTGATGGATGTTGTCACCAGCATCCGCACCAAGGGAAACAGCCAGAAAGGCAGCGCGCGGCGCAGCTTTTGCCATGCCTCGTCCGCCGCTTTCTGCTGTCGCCGGCGCAAGGATGCGGCGTCGCTGCCTATCAGGGCGAGCACCGCGTCCAGCAGAAAAGCCGGCTCCTCTTGCCAGCTCGGATTGCGCAAATAGGTCTCATAGACTCCGCGGTGGCCGTACAGGCGAAGAAAGTCGGCAAAGGCAAGCCGGAACGGGCTCGCTGCAGGCAAGGCCTCGGCCCAATCGCGGGCCAGCCGGTCGGGGCGGCGCAGCCATTCCAGCGCCTGCGCATCGGCGGCGGCGATGCGGGCCAACTCCAGCAGCGCATAGCCCTGTGCGGCGGTGACGCTAGGTTCGCCGCCGGCCATCAGGGCAGCGGTCAGGGCATGGCCTTCGCCGGGAAAATATTTGTCTATTACCTGCACCAGCTTGAACAAGGTGCCGCCACCCGACCCCTGCAGGAAAAACAGGGCATCGGCTCCTCGCAATGCGGCAAACTGGAGCCGCAGTTGTTGTGCCAGCGCGGCATTGTCGGCAGGCAGCGGCTGCGCCATCCAGCCGGCACAGCGCTGCACCGCCTGCCGCATTGCCGCCTCGGCATCGCGGCGATGCGAAGACGAGCGCTGCAGATATCGCACCATGCGCGCCGCCCGTGCCCAGCGTTGGCCCAATGTAGCGGGCGGCACCGAAATCTCACCCTGCCGCCCGCCCAAAAGCTGGTTCATCTCCGCCGGGGATACGCCTAAGGCATCGTAGCCTTCCCACTGCATCAGCGATGTCTCCAGGTAAAGGCGCCCATCAAACAGGCCCGCCCGCTGCGCTCCCGGCAATGGGACATAGCCACTCAGTGCATAGCCGCAAGTCAGCATGCGGTTGACCATGGTGCGGCTTAATCCCCAATCCAGCGCAGACAAGGGCTCAGGCAGGATTTCCCGCGTATTGCCCCGGGACCACTGCGCGGGCTGGCCGACCAGCGCCGCATAAGTATGACGGCCGCGCGCAGTGACCGGCCTCGCCTGCACTATCCAGTAGCGCGCGCCATCCCACACCCATTCCACGTCGTACGCGCGGCCGGCATAGTCGAGGGCGCACGCGGCGTCCCTGACGATGCCGGCCAGAACCAGCGCCTGCGCGGGACGCAAGACCGGTTGCAGCGCCATCCCGGAAGGCAAGTCGCGCAACGCGGTTCCCCCGGACTCGGCCGGCATGCTGACGCGCGCCTTGCTACCCAGGCGTTGCTGGACCAACTGGAAACTGTCATCCCGGTAATCATGCTGCAGCCGGTATTCGTCGCCATCGACCTGGCCCTCCACCAACGCTTCTCCCAGCCCCCAGTGCGCATGAATAAGCAACTGGTCGTCGCGGCCGGAGAGCGGGTCGCAGGTAAACGCCACTCCCGAGGCTGCCGCCGGCAGCAAAGGCATGATGAGCACGGCCATCGACGTATCGCTGTCGCTCAGGCCGTGGCGCTTGCGGTAGGCCACCGCATGCGGGGTATGCAGGGAATCCCAGACTTCCTGCACGGCACGCGCGCAGGCATCCGGGCCGGTCACGCTCAGGCGCGAAAGGTGGATGCCTGCGAAAGACGCCTGCTGGGAATCTTCCTGCGCCGCGGAAGAACGCACGGCGAGCGGCTGCTGCGTCCAGCCCCGGCGCTTGATTTCCTCCGCCAGCAAGCCGGCTATTTCGACTGGAACGGGATCGCCCGCCTTGCGCCCGATGGCGGCGGCAGTCCCCAGTATGAAACCTGGCGGCACCGGCACGCCAAACCCGGCCAGCCGTCCCAATTGCCACCCCTTGCCGCCGACCTGCGCGGGGCCGGCCCCTGCGGCGGCGGCCCAGTCGAAAATCAGCCCACTCATGTGCGAGACCCGGTGCGAGACTCGGCACGCGACCCGGCGCACGACCCGGTACGAAGCGCGACCAGGCCGTGCAAAAACACGTCCAGCACTGCGTCAAATTCGGCGCGAAGCTGGATGCCGGGAACTGCCAGCCAGCGCATCACCGCCCCCAGGTAGAGGAACTGCAGCATCTGCGCCAGTTGCGCGGAGGGAAACTCGGGCCGAAGTTCGCCGGCGTCCTGCGCAGCGCGTATCAGCGCGTCAAATAGCTGATCCAGGCCGCTGCGGGCGGGTTTCTGGTCTGCGCCGGCTTCGCTCCGGTTGAGGCTGGCAAAGCGAAAGCGCAGGTAATGCGGCAGGTAGCCGCGCCGGTTTTCGGACCAGTCCGCCGACGCATGCAGCCAGCACCGTACGCGGCCGGCAAAATCCGGCTCGGCTTGCATCGCTGCCAGCATCCGCGGCATATCGGCCGCCAGTTCAAGATGGAATTGATGCGCCAGCAGCGCTTCCTTGACCGGAAAATGGTTGTACAGCGTGCCCTTGGAGACGTCGGCTTCGGCAGCGATCTGCTCCATGGTCACGGCGTCATAGCCTTGCGCCTCGAACAGCCGAAAAGCGTGCCCGGCAAGATGGTCAACGGTTTGCCGGCGCTTACGCTCGCGCCGGCCGGGATCATGCCCTGCGGCATCGGAGAGAAAAGCTGGAGTGGTCATGATAGCCCCTAATATTTGGACGTAGTAAAATATTATACGATGTTCAAATATTGAGTGCAAGGATCAGTTGCCATCCGAAAACGAACCATCCCCCTGTGGTGCCAGCCCTAGCCGACACCCATCGCAGGCCGCCGGTTATATCTATTGCGAACTATTGCACGACCCCGCGCCGGTCCACTTTGACAATGCGCGAGGCAGTGCTGTCGCCCTCCTTGCCGGCCTTTGCGGCCTGTCCTTCCACCGCCTTCTTCACATTCACCTGGGCCACGCCCTGCCCGCGTACATTCACTTGCGCCCTGTCGGCCAGCAGGCTCGTTGCATCCAGGTCACCGGAACCGCTCAGCTTGGCAATCAGCAGCTTGGCACTACCCTTCAGGCTGACCGCACCGGGGCCGTCCATCGTCAGCTTGACTTGCGCCTGCTGCAGACCGGCGGCCCGCACATCGCCGGAGCCGGAGGTTTCCAGCTCCAGCGAATCGCTGACCGCATTCAGGCTGACATCACCGGGGCCGGTATCCTTGATGCCCGCGTGCGTCAGCTCGAGCTTGTCCATGTCCAGGTCACCCGGGCCGTTTATTTCCGCCTGCAAGTCTTTCACCTTCCCGGCCAGTTGCAAATTGCCGGGACCATTGACCACCACAGTGGCCGCATCGGCCTGCAAACCGCGGACATCGGCATCGCCGGACCCGTACATGGCCAGGTTGAGCCCGGCCAGTTGCCCGCCCAGCTCCACGTCGCCCGAGCCGCGCATCACGATAATGGCCTTGGCCGATTCGATCGCGGCGGCGGAGATGTCGCCCGAGCCGCTGGTTTCGATGTTCAACTCCTGGCTGACGCTGCCGATCAGCGTATCGCCGGAGGCGGTCATCTTGGCATTGATCTTGGCCGCTGTGAGCTGGCGCAGGTCGATATCGCCGCTGCCATTGCTCTTCAGCGCCAGTTCGCCGACCTTGCCGGCAAGATGCATGTCGCCGGAACCTTCATTGAAAAGTTCCAGCTTGTCGCCCCGGTATTGATCGAGATGCAAGTCGCCGCTGCCGGAATTTCTCAGACGCACCAGGTTAGCCGCAGAGATTTTGACCGTCAGCGGATAATCCGACACGCCCACGCCTATCTGTATGCCATTATGTTTTTTCCTGCTGACCACCAGCGTATCGCCATTGACCGTGGTCACTATCTGGCCGATCAGGTTGTCGTCGCCCGACACCTCGACCGCAGGGCCGCCCTCGCCGGTCACGATCATGTCAAACGGCCCCGACATTTCTATCGCCTTGAAAGCGCCGACTTCGCGCTTCTCCACTGCCAGCTTGCCGCTGCCTTTTACAGCATCTCCACTGACATGTACTTCACATGCCGCCAACGACAGCAATAGCAACCATCCCATGTGTTTGATCATTTTTTTGACTCTTCTATGCAATAAATGGACGCCGAACTCCGGCAAACGAAAGCATAAGACCTATGTTGGCGGATTGGAATCAAAAAGTGATGAAGCGCAAAAATCGCGGCATGAAATGCGATACGCTTCGATCAATGCCAACCGATACACCATAGCCGGTTATCCCGACCACGCCGCCAAGCGCTGTACCGGCGGCAGTTGCGGATCGGCCTGATGCTGCACCGCGACCGGTACGCCGGCACCGACATTGCTCGCGGCAGATGGGCCTGGCATCAGCAGGGACAGCGCGAAGCAGCTTGCACGCATAAGAGTTTCCTCTGTTTGATATTCGATTGGCAATCATATTTGTGATCTTTTTATTAATCAAGCTGAATTCCGCCATGGATGCGCCTGGCCTCGCTGAATTTGCGTCTATACTTTGCGGCACTGTTATTCGCAGCCCACTTCGACCGCACACTTCCGCAAATACTATGGAACAACTCATACTCCGCGCCGAGGACGGCGCGCAAGCCGCCGTCACGCATCACGGCGCCCATCTCTGCTCGTGGATACCGGCAGCCGGGAAAGAGCAACTCTTCCTGAGCAAGACCTCCGAATTCCGCGACGGCGCGCCGATACGCGGCGGCGTGCCGGTGGTCTTTCCGCAATTCGCAGGACTCGGCTCCCTGCCCAAGCATGGCTTTGCGCGCACGTCTGCGTGGCGTTTGCTGCGTTCCGACCTCACCGCAACGGGCGCCGCACAGGCCGTCTTTGGCTTGCATGAATCGATCGCCACAATCGCC
The DNA here is from genome assembly GCA_035487495.1 of Undibacterium sp. Classification (GTDB taxonomy): domain Bacteria; phylum Pseudomonadota; class Gammaproteobacteria; order Burkholderiales; family Burkholderiaceae_D; genus Undibacterium. The sequence goes on along the minus strand of DATHMC010000362.1, from coordinate 2,374 downwards.
GTATGGCCGTATGTCTTCAGGGCTGAATTGACGGTGACAGTGTCTGGCCGGCAACTGGACATCGCGCTGGCAATTGAAAACAGCGGCGATACGGCCTTCAGTTTCACCGCCGCGCTGCATACCTATTGCGCGGTCCACGATATCGCCGACGTCAGCGTGCATGGCCTGGCGGGCTTGCGCTACCGGGACAGCGCCAGCGGCGCCGACAATTGCGTGGACAACACTGAAGTGCTGCGTATAGACGGCGAAATAGACCGCATCTATGCCGACGCCCCCGCGCTGCTGGAGTTGAGGCAGCCGGCGCAGACCACCCTGATCAAAACCACCGGCTTCAGCGATGCGGTGGTATGGAATCCGGGAGCCCTGAAAGGCGCCACGCTGGCCGACCTGGAACCGGACGGTTTCCGCCGCATGCTGTGCGTGGAAGCCGCCGCCATCATGCGCCCAGTGCAGCTGCCGGCGGGTGCACGCTGGACCGCCAGCCAGAGCCTGCAAGTGTTGACGCAATAATCGTTCTATCCACGCCGGTCTGCCCGGCTGGTCTATTTTGAGGCCGCGTCCCCAATTGACAAGCCTGGGCAATCGGCACATAGTTGCTATTTTGAAAATCATTCAAGCAAACAAGACCGGGCCGGCAATGCTGTTCAGTTAAAAACCGAATCCCCTGGATCTGTCCTTCCCGCGTGCGCGAGGACGACAAACTAGAGAATTGATGCTTAATTGATGCTTAACTGAACGACATTAGGACCTAGCCGGGCACTTTCTGCGCCGGCCCGGGTCTATTCGATGCCGAGAGGCAGATCGAATGGACCTGCCTTACTACAGCTCAAACACAATACATCTCAAACACAAGGGAAAACAATGCAAGGCTGCAATCGCGTTTTTAAGTACGCCGGTGCCACTTCGTTCCATGCTTCTGCAGGAACGGGCGCTGAGCGCAGAGTTGGAATAGCCGGCCTGCTGCGGGCGTCTTTGTTGGGGGTTGCGCTTCTCGTCGGCGGCAATTTTGCCGCCGCCCAAACCGCTCCCGCTTTGCCCAAGGGCGTCAGCCAGATGACGACGGTAGAGGGCATCACCGAATACCGGCTGCAAAACGGCCTGAAAGTCTTGCTGATACCGGACGCGTCCAAGCCCACCGTCACCGTCAACGTCACCTACCTGGTGGGTTCGCGGCAAGAGAACTACGGCGAAACCGGTATGGCGCATTTGCTGGAACACATGATGTTCAAAGGCGCGCCCAAGCACCCGAAGATTACCGAAGAATTCAATAAGCGCGGCATGCGCATGAACGGCACCACCAACCTGGACCGCACCAATTATTTCGAGATTTTCCAGGCCGGCGACGACAACCTTAAATGGGCGCTAGGGATGGAGGCTGACCGCATGGTGAATTCCTTCATCGCGAGGAAAGACCTGGATTCTGAAATGACGGTCGTGCGCAATGAATACGAGAGCGGCGAAAACTCCCCTTTCGGCGTGCTGCTGAAGCGTATGCAGAGCGTGGCTTTCGACTGGCATAACTACGGTAACTCGACCATAGGCAACCGCAGCGACATCGAAAACGTCAAGATCGAGAACCTGCAGGCCTTTTACCGCACCTATTACCAGCCCGACAATGCCGTCCTGCTGATCGCCGGCAAGTTCAACGTGCCGCAAACCCTGCAATGGATCGCCGATTCGTTCGGCCCCATCCCCAAACCCAAGCGCAGCCTGCCGGTATTCTGGACGGTAGAACCTACGCAGGACGGCGAGCGCAGCTTTGTCGTGCGGCGCAAGGGCGACATACAAATTGTCGCGGTGGCCTATAAGGTGCCCGCCAGCCTGCATCCGGACAACGACTCGCTGTCGTATGCGGCGGATATCCTGTCGGATTCGCCTAACGGCCGCCTGCACAAGCAATTCGTGGAGAGCGGCAAGGCGGTTGCGATCGTGAATATCCCGCTGGGATCATATGCGCCGGGCTTGCAAATCATCGGCGCCGTGCTCAAAAAGGACCAGCCTATAGAACCGGTGCGCGATGAATTGGTCAGCGCCATTGAAAACTTTGGCAAGACTCCGCCCACCAAGGAAGAAATGGAACGGGTCACCCGCAAAAATGCGAATGCGGTAGAAAAAATCCTGAACGACCATGAAAAAATCGGCGTCGTGATGTCGGAAATCATCGCCCTGGGCGACTGGCGCTACCTGTTCCAGAACCGCGACCAGCAAGCCAATATCACTGCCGAGCAGGTGAGCAGCGCGGCCAATAAATACTTCAGGCGGGATAACCGCACGGTCGGCATGTTCCTGCCGGAAGACGCGCCGCAACGGGCAGAAATCCCGGCAGCGCCGAGCATAGAAGAAGTGATGAAGGGCTACAAGGGCAAGGCCAGCA
>DATHMC010000361.1:0-11856 GCA_035487495.1 Undibacterium sp. | reverse complement strand
AGATGATTTTAGTCATGAGAATTGTAATCTGTTAATTATCCAAAAAGCATAACAGAAACGCGCCCGGCGCGAAGCATGCCTGCCTGGATATCTTCAGGATGCCCGGTCGCCGCGCTGTAATTACTGTATTACTAAAGTTTTGTTGCGTCGCTCGTATTGGGGCGGGAAATTTCGGACTAGCTACAAAATGATGATAAATTCAGATAAGTTCTTACAAGCGCTTACCAGCAATTACAAGTTCAGCTTGGCATTTGGTTTATACTTCGTAGCTTGTCATGACAGCATTCTATCCACCGGCGCAGATAGGATTTCCATTCCGGATGGTTCGTCCGCCGTGTTAAAAATAGATGGTGCTTAGCCGGGTGGCTTTTCCTCCAACGAGATCAATATCTGTGAGTCCATGACAGAAAAACAATTGCAAGACCAGCTTGACGCCGTGTACGCCAGTACCTCGTGGAAATTAACTGCGCCTTTGCGTTACTGCTCGGCCATGTTCAAGCTATTTCCAGCTTTGCGTACCCGTGTGCGGCGAATGTTTTCGGCAAATGATCGGCAGGTATTGATCCAGGCAAATGGAACCGTCATGCCGGCAGGGCGGGTCGGGCTGACGTCGCCGGCACGCAAAATTCTTGCCGAACTGCACACCGCCGTGCAAAGCAGGCAACGGTGAGCCCCATGTCACTCAGTGTTTACTCATTACCCCATTGTAATTAATCCATGCGTATTGTCATTGACTTGCAGGCTTGCCAATCGACCGGTAGTCGCACTCGCGGCATAGGCCGCTATTCCCTGGCGCTGGCAAAGGCCATGCTGCGCAATGCCGGCGGGCATGAGTTCAAATTAATGCTGAGCGCTTTGTTTGCGGACACGATACCGCCGCTGCGGCGGGAGCTCACTGGGTTGCTGCCCAATCAAGATATCCATGTGTGGCATGCTCCCGGCCCTGTGGCCGATCAGGGCGCTGGCAATCTCTGGCGCCGCTGTGCCGGCGAATTGATCAGGGAGCAGGCGTTGGCGGAATTGCGGCCTGATATGGTGCACGTCTCCAGCCTGTTTGAGGGACTGGGTGACGATGCCTTGACCAGCATAGGCAAATCCGGCGAGCCGATGCCGACGGCCGTGACCTTGTACGACCTGATACCGCTGATCAATGCGCGCCCCTACCTGGATAACCCGCAAGTGCGCGCATGGTATTACCGCAAGGTGCAGGCGATGAAAAACGCCGACCTGCTGCTGGCGATCTCCGAGTCGTCGCGGCAGGAGGGGCTGGACTGGCTGCAGCTGCCTGCGCACCGGGTAGTGAATATATCTTCTGCGGTGGACGACCGTTTCCAGCTTAAACAGTATCCGTCCGATCAGATGCAAGCCTTACGTCAGCGCTACGGTTTGCTGCGTCCTTTCGTGATGTATACCGGCGGCATAGACTTGCGCAAGAATATCGAGGCGCTGATACGCTCCTATGCGGCCTTGCCTGGGGCTCTGCGCCGACAGTATCAGTTGGCCATCGTATGCAGCGTGCAAGCGGTCGATCGCGAGCGCCTGCAAAAGCTGGCGGAGCAGTCCGGGCTGGAAAAAGATGAAATGATACTGACCGGTTTTGTGCCGGACGAAGATCTGCCTCTGCTCTATCATCTATGCAGCCTGTTCGTTTTCCCATCGTGGCATGAAGGTTTTGGTTTGCCGGCGCTGGAGGCGATGGCGTGCGGCGCGCCGGTGATCGCTGCCAATACCAGCAGCCTGCCGGAAGTGATAGGCTGCGACGATGCCTTGTTCGATCCGCACAGCGAAGCGGCCATCACCGCAAAATTGCATCAGGCGCTGACCAACTCGGCGTGGAGCGAACAATTGCGCGTCCACGGCCTGCAACAGGCCAAGAAATTCTCGTGGGACGCGTCCGCCAAATGTGCCATCGCAGCTTTTGAAGAGCAGCATGAGCGCCGCCGGCAGGCATTGAAGAGCGTGGTTGCGGCCAGGGCTATTGTGCAGCGCAAGCCCAGGCTGGCCTATTTTTCCCCGTTGCCGCCGGAGCGTTCCGGCATCTCCGATTACAGCGCAGAGCTATTGCCTGAATTGTCGCGTTATTACGATATCGAACTGATCGTCGATCAGGAGAAGGTAGATGATGTCTGGCTGAGCGCCAATTTCCCGGTGAGAACCCTGCAGTGGTTTGGTGAAAACGCGGGGCGTTTTGAGCGGATGTTGTATAACTTCGGGAATTCCGTTTTTCACGGCCACATGTTCGATCTGCTGGAGCGCTGGCCCGGCGTCGTGGTAATGCACGACTTTTTCCTGAGCGGCGTATTGCACAGTATCGACCATTCCGGGAAAAATCCAGGCTGCTGGGCTGCCAGCTTGTATGCGTCCCATGGATACGGCGCGTTGATTGAGCGGAAACGCGTGGCCGACGATAAGCAGATTATCTGGAAATACCCATGCAATCTGCCCCTGATGAAGAATGCGGAAGGCGTCGTAGTCCACTCTGCCTATTCAAAGTCGCTGGCCAAGCAATGGTACTCTGAAGAGGCCAGCGACAATTGGGCCAAAATTCCGCACTTGCGTAGGGTGCCGCATGATGTAGACAAGGAAGCTGCGCGCACATTGCTGGGCCTGCGGCAGGATGATTTCCTGTTGTGCTCATTCGGCATGCTGGGTCAGACCAAGCTGAATCACCAGTTATTGAATGCCTGGCTGACGTCGCCGCTGGCGCAAGACCCGCGCTGCCATTTGGTGTTTGTCGGCCAGAACGATAGCGGCGAATACGGCGCGCAGCTACAGGCCACGATCGCGGCCAGCGCACACGGCAGCCGCATCAGGATCACCGGGTTTGCCGATATGGAATTGTTCCGTACCTATCTGTCGGCGGCAGATGCGGCGGTGCAACTGCGCGGATTGTCGCGCGGCGAAACTTCCGGCACGGTGCTGGATTGCATGGCGTATGGGCTGCCCTGCATCATCAACGACAATGGTTCGATGCAAGAGTTGCCGTCCAGCGCATTGATCAAGCTGCCGGACCATTTGCTGGATGCCGATTTGCGGGAGCAACTGGTGATCCTGCGTAACGACCCCGCGCTCAGGCAAGCGACAGGTGCGCTGGCTGTCAGGCATATCCAGGAACATCATGCGCCGGACAAGGTGGGTGCGCAGTATTTTGAAGCGATAGAGAATTTCTCCAACACCGAGCCTGCCAGCAAACTGCACCGTAACCTGCGCAAGATTGCCGACATCGACGTCGGTGTAGCCCCGGCCGAATCAGACCTGACGGCCGTGGCGCAATGCTTATCTGCCAACTCCAGGCCGTATACTGTCAGGCAGTTGCTGCTGGATGTCAGCTTCCTGTCGCCGGCGGCAAACACGACTGGCGCGCATGCAGGCGGCGCCGGCCAAGCCGATGTACGGCGGCGCGTTGCGGCACTGATCTCGACCCTGGCCTTGTCTCCACCTGAGGCTTATCGGTTGGAGCCGGTGATGATGACGCCGTCGGGATTGCGCTATGCGCGACGGCTGAGTTGCGAACTGCTGGAGGTGCCTACACTGGTACTCGAGGACGAGCTGGTAGAAACGACGAGTGCCGATGTCTACATCAGCATAGATGGCGGCATCGAATTGTCGACCATGCAGCAGGAATTGCTGGCCCAATTGAATGTGGCGGGCATCGAGCAACGCAGTTTGAACTTGGAGAGCTGCGCCGTGCTTGACGGTCATTTTGATGCGGAGCAAAGGGCTACCGCCATTCACGGATCGCTAGGGCTTTGCAGTCCAGCGGTAGCCTGACCGGACAGATGCGCGCGGGGGGGCCTTTGGCTTGCCATTGCGGGCGTGTTATTCTATGTAAAACAATCTAAGTTTGAGCGATGATCAGACATATAAGCATGAAGATGAGGGTATTTTGGATAATTTAAGACAACAATTCATCAAGTTTTCTGTACAGTCGGGCGTGATACGTTTTGGCGATTTCGTCACCAAGGCGGGCCGCAACTCCCCCTATTTTTTCAATGCGGGCTTGTTCAATGACGGGGCTAACCTTGGCAAGCTGGCTTCTTTTTATGCGCAGACCTTGCAGGATGCGGGCATAGAGTACGACATGCTGTTCGGGCCCGCGTACAAGGGAATTACGCTGGCGTCGGCAACGGCGGTTGCACTGGCAGCCAAGGGCCGCAATGTGCCGTTCGCGTTTAACCGCAAGGAGGCCAAGGATCATGGCGAGGGTGGAACGATAGTCGGCGCCAAGCTGCAAGGCAAGGTCGTCATCATTGACGACGTGATCTCTGCCGGCACTTCTGTGCGTGAATCGGTGGAAATGATACGCGCCGCCGGGGCGACGCCGTGTGCGGTGTTGATCGCACTGGACAGGATGGAACGTTCCGGCAAGGACGGCGCGTTATCTGCCAAGTCTGCGGTGCAGGAAGTCAGTGAAACCTATGGGATGCCGGTCATTTCCATCGGCAACCTGAATGATTTGTTTGATTACCTGTCGGCGGCCGGCGCAGATGCGCAACTGACGCAACATAAAGACGCGGTGGCCGCGTATCGGCAACGCTACGGATCTATCTGAATGGGAGTAGCTATCCGGCAAGTTAGCAGGAGTTACATCCTGTTGCATTAATTTGCCAGAGCGCTTAATCAGCATTGTATACTGTGCAAGCGCTTGTTATGTGACCCATGTCACAGCTGCGCGGCTCCAGTAGGGTCACTATTTGCTTGTGCAACAAACAAGAATAAGAGGCTATTGCAAAATGGGTCCAACCCTGTGTCCCGCCATACGTTATAGCAACGCTAGGTAATTTTGCAGCAGACTTCGGTTTGTACTCAAGCATACGCATAGTTGACGCGCTGGGGACCAGCGTGCCCATAAAGACAAGAACTGGCACTTCTTTGTCGCACGCCAAGAGTTTAAAAATATTTCGCCCCGGCGAAGAGGTTTGTAGATGAGTAAAAAAGCATTGATTACCGGGATCACCGGGCAGGACGGCGCCTATTTGGCAGAATTGCTGTTAGCAAAAGGGTACACGGTATACGGCACCTACCGGCGCACCAGTTCCGTCAATTTCTGGCGGATAGACGAACTCGGCATCGCCGACCACCCCCAGCTGCACCTGGTCGAATACGACCTGACCGACCTGAGCGCCAGCATCCGCCTGCTGCACAACACCGGCGTGACCGAAGTGTACAACCTGGCCGCGCAAAGCTTCGTCGGCGTCTCGTTCGAACAACCGCTGACCACCACTGAAATCACCGGCATCGGCGCCCTGAACCTGCTCGAAGCGATCCGCACCGTCAACCCCAGGATCCGCTTCTACCAAGCCTCCACCTCCGAAATGTTCGGCAAGGTGCAGGCCGTGCCGCAGATCGAATCCACGCCGTTCTACCCACGCAGCCCGTACGGCGTGGCCAAGCTGTATGCGCACTGGATGACCATCAACTACCGCGAATCCTACGGCATCTTCGGCTGCAGCGGCATCCTGTTCAACCACGAATCGCCGTTGCGCGGGCGCGAATTCGTCACCCGCAAGATCACCGACGCGGTGGCCAAGATTCAGCTGGGCAAACTGGATTGCCTGGAACTGGGCAATATGGACGCCAAACGCGACTGGGGCTACGCCAAAGAATACGTCGAAGGCATGTGGCGCATGCTGCAAGCCGACCAGCCCGACACCTTCGTGCTGGCCACCAACCGCACCGAGACCGTGCGCGACTTCGTCACGATGGCGTTCAAGGCGGCCGACATCCAGCTCATCTGGCAGGGCCAGGCCGAAGACGAAACCGCCCGGTGCGCCAAGAGCGGCAAGGTGCGGGTGCGGGTCAATCCCAAGTTCTACCGTCCGGCCGAGGTGGAATTGCTGATCGGCAATCCGCACAAGGCCAAGGAAGTGCTGGGCTGGGAACCGCGGACCACGCTGGAAGAGCTGTGCCAGATGATGGTGGCGGCCGACCTGCGCCGCAATGCCAACGGCGCCTCTTTCTAGGCCCGGCATGCGTTCTGAACAAACCCGCCCGCGCGCCCTGATCACCGGGCTGCATGGCTTCACCGGCCGCTACCTCGCGCAAGAACTCGGAGCAGCGGGCTACCAGGTCTATGGCACTGCCCATGGCCAGGAAAGCAGCGGGCAGGGTGTCTATACGGTGGACCTTGGGGATCGCCAGCGCCTGCAGCAAGTAGTGGCTGAGGTTCAGCCCCATGTGGTTGCCCATTTGGCTGCGATCTCTTTTGTCGCCCATGGCGACGCCGCCGCCATCTACCGCACCAACGTTGTCGGCACCCGCAACCTGCTTGAGGCGTTGGCCACGCTGGCGACACCTCCTGAAGCGGTGCTGGTTGCCAGCAGCGCCAACATCTACGGCAATACCCGCACCGAAGTCATCAGCGAAATGGAGCCGGCGCAACCGGCGAACGACTACGGCATCAGCAAACTGGCGATGGAGCACGTCGCCCGGTTATGGATGGACCGGCTTCCCATCATTGTTACCCGTCCGTTCAACTACACCGGCGTCGGTCAGGCGGAGAATTTTCTGCTGCCGAAAATTATCAGTCATTACCGACAGCGCGCCGGCCTGATCGAGCTCGGCAACCTTGATGTAGCGCGCGATTTCTCCGATGTCAGGACGGTGGTGCAAGCCTACACCCGCCTGCTGCAACGAGCGCCGGCGGGACAGACCTTCAATATCTGCTCGGGCCGGCCGCATACCTTGCATCAAATTCTCGACATGGTTGCGGAGCTGGCCGGTTACAAGATGGAGGTCAGGATCAACCCGGCATTTGTACGCGCCAATGAAGTCAAGACGCTGACCGGCGACCCCGACAAGCTGAGGGCCTGTATCGGCGAGCTGCCGCAGATATCTTTGCGCGACACTCTGGCCTGGATGCTGGATGCCGGGGCCAAGGGAGAATTAAATTGAAACTCGTCCTGTCGATAGAGGCAATCCATCCGCCCTTGGCAGGAATAGGGCGCTACGCATGGGAGCTTGCGACGCGCTTGCCGCATCACGCAGAAATTGATTCGGTGCGCTACTTGTCGGATGGCCTGTGGCGCGACTTGCCTAAGTTGGAGACCACTACCGAGCAAATCCCCCAAGCGCTTGCGCCGTCCGCGGTTGAAGTTGAACCAAAATTAAATTTCAAAGGGCGCATGCGCCAGCGTTTGGGGCGTCTTCCGGCGGTATCCCGTGCGTATGGACAGATCATGCCCTACCTGGCCAGGAAGCGGCTGGATACTCTGAAGGAAGGTGTTTTTCACGGGCCCAATTATTTCGTGCCGGAGACCTCCTTGCCCACGGTGGTGACGATTCATGACCTGTCGATTTTCCGCTATCCGCAATGGCATCCGAAAGCGCGCATTGAGCGCATGCGGACCGCGATACCGGAAACTGTGAGCAGGGCTAACCTGGTGATTACGGATTCGCTGGCGACCCGCCTGGAAGTTATCGAGGAGTTCGGTCTGCGGCCGGAAAATGTGGTTGCGGTTCCGCTGGGGGTCGATGCGATTTTTCGGCCGCGGCTGGGAAACGATATTGCGCCGGTATTGCAAAAATTCGGTTTGAGCAATAATCAATACACCTTATTCGTCTCTACGATAGAGCCGCGCAAGAACGTCATCAATTTATTGGCGGCCTATCGTAATTTGCCGGAACAGCTGCGCCGCCGCTGGCCGCTGGTGCTGGTTGGCGACAAGGGCTGGCAAAGCGATGAAATCCATGCCGATCTGGAGCGCGGGCAAAATGAAGGCTGGCTGATCTATCTGGGGTTTGTGGAACAATCGTATCTGCCGATCTTGTATGCCGGTTGCCGCTTATTTGCCTACCCCTCGTATTATGAGGGTTTTGGTTTGCCGATTGCTGAGGCGATGGCAAGCGGCGTACCGGTGCTGACGTCGAACTGCTCCTCCATGCCGGAGGTGGCGGCCGGTGCGGCGATGCTGGTGGAACCCAATGACGTGGCCTCAATTCGCGACGGATTGGCCCAGGCGCTCGAAGATGAAGTTTGGCGTAACGCAGCTGTCGATAAAGGTCTGAAGAGGGCGGCCCAGCTGACTTGGGACGCGTGTGTGCAAAACACCGTGGCGGCATATCACATGGTAAGGGGTGGAAAATGAAGATTCTGCACTTTTATCGCACCTACCACCCCGACACCTTCGGCGGCGTCGAGCAGGTGATCCGGCAAATGGCCGTCAGCACCACGCGGCTGGGAGTGAGCAATGAAGTGCTGACGCTGACGCGCAGCAAGGATAATCTCGAACTCGAGTTCGAAGGGCACAAGGTGCACCGGGCCCGGCTGAATTTTGAAATCGCCTCCACCGGCTTTTCCTGGTCGGCGCTGTCGCGCTTTGTCGAGCTGGCCCGCGAGGCCGACGTGATCCACTACCACTTCCCGTGGCCCTTCATGGACCTGGCCCACCTGCTGGGCCGGATCAAGAAACCCACCGTGGTCACCTACCACTCCGACATCGTGCGGCAAAAGCTGCTGCTGAAACTCTACCAGCCGCTCAAATACTGGTTCCTGAACGACGTCGACCGCATTGTCGCCACCTCGCCCAACTACCTGGCCACCAGCCCCATCCTGGCGCGCTACAAGGACAAGACCGAGATCATCACCTACGGCCTGGACAAGAGCATCTATCCGCAGCCGTCGCCGGACAGGCTGAACCAATGGCGGCAACGGCTGGGCAGCCGCTTCTTCCTGTTCGTCGGCATGCTGCGCTACTACAAGGGCCTGCACATCCTGCTGGAAGCGGCCGCCAACACCTCGATGCCGGTCGTCATCGTCGGCGACGGCCCGGTCGAGGCCGAATTGAAACAGCAGGCGCGGGCGCTGGGGCTGAACAATGTGCACTTCCTGGGCGCGTTGCCGGAAGAAGACAAGGTCGCGCTGCTGAGCCTGTGCTATGCGATGGTGTTCCCGTCGCACCTGCGCTCCGAAGCGTTCGGGATCTCGCTGCTGGAAGGGGCGATGTTCGGCAAGCCGATGATTTCCAGCGAGATCGGCACCGGCACCACGTATATCAACCTGGCCGACCAGACCGGGCTGGTGGTGCCGCCGAATGATCCGGCGGCGCTGCGCAGTGCGATGCAATTCCTGTGGAACCACCCGCAAAGGGCGGAGGAGATGGGGAGGCGCGCGTACGAGCGTTACCAGGCCCTGTTCACGTCGGAGCAGATGGCCAGGGGCTATGTCGGGTTGTATCAGCGGGTGCTGGAAAATTCTTTACGCAGAAATGCGCAGGTACGCTCAGTATAAGATGTGATGCGGAGCAAATATCAATGCCCGGCGCCATCACTGTGCCGGGCATTTTTTGTTTCGATATCTATTGCACGATCCGGCCGTAAATATCATCGAAGCGGACGATGTCATCTTCGCCCAGATAGGAGCCGGACTGGACTTCGATAATCTCCAGTTCCACGGTTTCATTATTTTCCAGCCTGTGCACCGTGCCCAAGGGGATATATGTGGACTGGTTTTCTTTCAGGATGATGGTTTGATCGCCATTGGTGACCAGGGCCGTGCCCCTGACAACGACCCAGTGTTCTGCGCGGTGATGGTGCATCTGCGTAGACAGCCTGCCGCCTGGTTTCACCACGATGCGCTTGACCTGGAAATTCTTGCCCTGGTCGATCGAATCATAGTATCCCCAGGGGCGAAACACTTTCCTATGCTGTTCTGCATGGGGGTAGTTGCCGTTCTTTAACTGGGCGACGATTTTCTTGATCTGCTGCGTCTTGCTTTTGTGCGTGACCAGGACTGCATCCGAAGTTTCCACAATAATCGCATCATCCATGCCAAGGCAGGCCACCAGGCGGCTATGCGAGTGGATCAGGCAATTATTGGAATCTTCCAGCAAGACGTCGCCCCGAGTGGCGTTGCCGGTCGCGTCTTTTTCCGATACGTCCCACACTGCATCCCAGGCTCCGACATCGGACCAGCCGGCGACCAGCGGAACCACGCAGGCCTGGATATTGAGCTGGTTCGCCTGCGATAGCTTTTCCATCACGGCATAATCGATGGAGTCGGATGGACAGGATTCAAACAATTCCTTATTGACGCGGATGAAGTCTGTATCGAACCTGGCTTTTTGATACGAGTTGTCGCAAGCTTGCGCGATCGCCGGCTCAAAATGGCGGATGGCATGCAGCCAGGTACTGGCGCGCATCATGAAAATGCCGCTATTCCATAGGTGGTTGCCGCCGCTGACATAGCGCGTTGCGGTTTCCAGCTCCGGTTTTTCGGCAAAGGCGATCAATTTCCGGATGGTCGTGCCCGGCAAATTGCTTCCTACCTGGAGGTAGCCATAGCCTGTTTCCGGCCGGTTGGGCACGATTCCAAAAGTGACAATTGCGCCGTCCGCCGCTTTGGGCAATGCGTTGTCGATGGCCGCATGGAAGGCGGCAGGATCGGCAATCACATGGTCTGCGGGCATGACCAGCAACACCGGATCTTCGCCGCCCGATCGTGCTGCCAGCGCTGCGATGGTCAGGGCCGGGGCGGTGTTTCGTCCGGCAGGTTCCAGCAGTATCACCGGCGACGCATAACCGACCTCCATTAATTGCTCTGCCGTGATGAAGCGATATTCTTCATTGCATACCACGATCGGCGATGCGGCGACCGCGGCTCCTCCCTGGAATTCCCTCATCCGCGTCGCCGTTGCCTGCAACATGGTTTCCTCGCCTACCAACGTGTGCAGCTGTTTGGGATGCTTTTCACGCGATAGCGGCCACAAGCGCGTGCCGGACCCACCGGATAGGATGACAGGTTGGAGATACATAATTACTTTCTATTCAACGAATTATTTTTCAGCTAATGCCAAGTTGTCGCAGGTATTTTTAAGTTGTTAAAAATGTAACATTGTATTCGATATCAACCCAAATGGCGAGCATGGATACCACTTGTTACAAGCATAGTACCCTGCGTGCCGGGGCGACCACAAGTAACAGGACTGCGCATTGCTCAGCCTTGCCACACTCGATTCATGCCACGCAGCTATTCAAATAGCATGCTTTTCAGCAGCATTAATCGATGATTGCCGATCATTCTGCACCGTGTCCGGGACCCATTTTTGCCAGCAGCGACTTGAGGCTTCTTAACGGCTGCGTCAAACGCCAGGAAGTGCTGGCGTGCAGATCCGCCAGTTGATGATGCAACTGCTCGTTCATGGCCTTGAGCTCTGCAAGTTCTGCCTGTTGCTGCGCGTTTCTTGCCATTTGCTCTTGAAATTGTGCGGCGGTGTTTTCCCGCTGAGTTTGGTGACGCTGAAGTTCGTCTCGCGCCGCATTCAATTCCGCTTCAGTCGCGCTGGCGTCGACAGGCGAGCTGTAAGCATGGCCAGGTCGAAGCGCGAAGTGGTCGAAGAAATTAGGCGGGGCCTTGAAGGCGTCCAATAGCTCAGGATGCTCGTCGGCGACGTAATACAGGTTGAGGCCGTCGAAATAGGCGAGCCGATAACCGGCCTGCAATACCAGTGGCTCCCACTCGTCATGGCTGGTCTCCTGCGACTGCGGCCTGGTGGCTTCAATCAACAAGATCCACGGGCGCCACTTTCCGAAGTCCATGCCCAGCAAGACCGCCTTCTCCAGGCCCTCGACGTCGATCTTCAGGAAGTGAATGTCTGGCGGCGCGTGCGCTGCACAGAGCGCCGCCAGCGGCGTCACCGCCACCTCATGCTGGTGCACGGTCTTGCCGGCCGCGGCATGCATCTGCGCGATGGCAGGATCAAAGGTCGACAAGCCGGTATCCGGCACATCGTAAAAATGCATCTGTCCGGCCCGGTCGCTGACGGCCACCGGCAGGTTGATGTCCTCGGGGCGCTGGGCCAGCAGACGCTGATGGTACTGGCGCATCGGCTCGATATTGAGGCCGCGCCAGCCGCGCTG
>DATHMC010000360.1:0-35016 GCA_035487495.1 Undibacterium sp. | reverse complement strand
GCCGCGGACGATGCGTTCTTGCGTTGCAAGATTGTAAGGCCGGACACCGGAGGTATCTTCCGGCCCGGCCGCGTCGTCCTGATCTCCCGTGACACCCTTTAAAAGGGCATCGACTTCTTCCTGGGAGAGAAAATTATCAGCCATGATCTACTGCACTACAAATGAAGTGAAGAAAACGCCGGAGATCTTTTGAGGTTCGCCTTTGGGCGAGAAGGGCAGGGAAGCTTGCGCCATGATCTCGTCTATCAATTTTGCCTTGCCTTCACCGCTCAGGATTTCTGTCGCATCCTTGCTGGAGAGTAGCATCAGCAAACGGCTGCGCACCTGCGGCATATTCAGCTTGATCAGATTGACCGTTTCCTCGTCGGGCACTTGCAGCGTCATTGTGACTTGCAGGTACTTATCGCCGCCTTCGGATTGCAGGTTGACGGTAAACGGCTCCATGGGAATAAATACCGGCGCCTTGGCAGGCTCTGCCTTATGTTCCTTTTCCTTGCCTACTGCGCTTTTTTTAGACAAAAACATCGCTGCGCCGCCGCCAGCGCCGGCCAGTAAAACCACGGCTGCGGCAATGATAATGATCAGCTTTTTCTTGGAGCCGCCGGCTGTTACTTCTCCGGGCGCCGCCGCTGCTTTTGCTGGTGCTTTTGACATAATCTTCCTTATTGCTGGGCACGGATGTACGGATATTGTTCCATATTACCGTTGATTGCTTCATCTTATCTTTACAGTCGCGCCTAACATCCGTGAAAAAGAAAGGTAAATGTAGTGTTTTTCCCTCATTCCAGATACTCGGCGCAATCGGCTATGCCATAGCCAGTCTGATCCTGGCGTTATGGCTGGCAATGGCGCTATTTTACATGCTGCAAGGCTGGCGCAGCATGAAAGGAAGAAGAGAAGCTATGCGAAGGTATCAACCATTCCCAGCTTGGCGGCGCGGGATGATGTGCTGCCCACCATTGCGGGGAGCGCGCCGCTATCGGTGTCAGGCAGGCTGTGGCTGAAGCCGTGCGAGCCGGATGGGTTATTGCCGGCAAACTGGCTGCCCTGGTTGGATGACTGCGTGCTGACGGAGAAGCCGGATAGCTGCACTCCTGCATCGCTCATCATCTGCCGAAGCTTGGGAAGCGCCGCCTCAAGCGCATCCTTTACATCCGGTTGTGCGGTGACAAATGTAGCGCTGGCCTTGTCATTGTTGACACTCAACACTACTTGCATAGGGCCGAGATCCGGCGGATTCAAGGTCAGCTCAGCAGTCTGCTTGCCTCCCGCCACCATCCACACCACTTTTTGCCCGACCGCCTGATCCCAACCCGATGCGCCTACGCGCGGCGCCAGGTGGTCGCTTGCCGCGGTATTGCCCTGAGTTGCCGTGGCGGCCAATTGCTGCGCGAAGGTTTGCTGGACAGGGGCAGCGCCGACGGCGTTATCCTGCATCAGGGGCTTGGCCGATGCGAGTTCCTGCACGGCTTCCAGTTTTCGGTCTGCACCGCCCGCGGTATCTGCCGAGCCGCGAATTTGCTGCAACGCGTCTTTGGCCGCATCGCGCGAGTCGGCTGCTTTACCCAAGGAGGCCGCGTCGCCTGTTTTGGATGTATCTGCCGTATCTACGGCGGCGGTTTTATCCGCGAGCTGGCCGTCAGCAAGCTTCTTGCCGGCGAGAGCGGCGTCGGTTTTAATGCCCGGATTTTTGCCTGCCAGGGCCTCGCCATTGACTGCGACGGCATCGCTGGCTACATCGCTCCCCGCTTTTGTTACGTCCAATAATTTTGACTTGCCTGCAATTGCGCTTTCTGCCCCCGCCAGCGCCGACAAACCTGCTTTTTTGTCGTCCGATTTGCCAGATGATTGTGCTTTATCTACGGCCAACTTCCCCAGGTTTTCTACCAGGGCGATTAATTGCGCGCCCGATGTCTGGTCGCCGGGCCCTGCCGTTTGAACGGTGTCGGTGTCATCATCATCTTTGTCTTTTGCCTCTTTTGCCTCTTTGGGCTGGTCGGTCTTGCCGCTGGCATCGGTCGCTGCGGGTTTATCGGCAGCCTTGTTGTCCACCTGATTGCCGGCGTTGCCATCGCTATTTTTGTTAACGTTATTGTTGCCGTTGTTGACGTTATTTTGATTGCTGTTGCCGCCGGACGAATTTTTAGGGCTGGCAATTTCCTTGTTCAGAAACTGATTGAAAGACGGTCCGGATATGTCGCTGGAAGCAAATTTGGCTGGAGTGGCTGCCGGCAATATGTCTGCCTGCGGAAGTACGGGATTAGTGCGCATGATGTCCACCAGATAATTGCTTCAGCGTTTATAAAAAAAAGATCGCGAGGCATGTTCATCCATCGCTTTTTGATCTCGTTTTGTTTCTTTGTTTTGCAGCGAGATTTGCGCCCTGTTTTGCAGGGTATCGTACGACAGCCTCTTTCTCTCATGGTCCTGCCACAGTGTGCGGGCCTGCTGTATCTTTTGTTCGGCGTCTTTCACTACCTGTTTCTGGCCGTCTATGGCGCTATCCAGTTTTTGGATAAAAGACTGGAAATTATGATATTGCGTAATGCTCAAACCCTTGGCTGCGCCATCCTGGAAGCGCAAATCATAGTCGTCCCGGTATTGCACCAGCAGAGCCAGTTTCTTTTCTGTTTCCTCATGCACGCGGATGGCATTGCCAAGTCGTTTGGCGGCCTCATCGGTATTTTTTTCTTCTATCTCAATCAAGGTATTGAGAGGAGATTTATGCGTCATGATGGGTCAATTATAGAGAGTGGGGCCAATTTTCATCCGTTGAATAGAGCAGAAAGTCCGCTCAAGCTCTCGGGTATGGTCGATTTTTCCAATATGTCCTGTTGTAAAAATGAAACGATATTCGGGTGCAATCTGATCGCCTCATCCAGTAAAGGGTCGGAGCCCGGCGAATATGCGCCGACACTGATCAGGTCACGGCTGCGTTCGTAGCGGGAGTACAACTGCTTCAACCGCCGGGACAGCTGTTGATGCTCCGGCGTGGTGATGCTATGCATTGCACGGCTGATGGATTGTTCTATGTCTATCGCCGGGTAGTGACCGCTCTCTGCCAGTGTGCGGCTCAGTACGATATGCCCATCCAGGATCGCCCTTGCCGAGTCGGCAATAGGGTCCTGCTGGTCGTCCCCCTCGGTCAGCACGGTGTAAAACGCGGTAATCGAGCCGCCGCCTTCCTTGCCGTTGCCGGCGCGTTCTACCAGTATGGGCAGTTTGGCGAATACCGACGGCGGATAGCCCTTGGTTGCAGGAGGCTCGCCGATGGCCAGTGCGATCTCCCTTTGCGCCATGGCATACCGGGTCAGCGAATCCATGATCAGCAACACGCTCTTGCCCTGGTCGCGGAAGTATTCGGCGATGGTGGTTGCATAGGCTGCTCCTTGCAAGCGCATCAGCGGCGGCGTATCGGCGGGCGCCGCCACCACGACCGACCTGGCCAAACCGTCCTTGCCGAGAATCTGCTCGATGAATTCCTTCACCTCGCGGCCGCGCTCGCCGATCAGGCCGACCACGATCACATCTGCTGTCGTATATCGGGCCATCATGCCCAGCAGCACGCTTTTGCCGACGCCGGAGCCGGCAAACAGGCCCAGCCGTTGGCCGCGGCCTACCGCGAGCATGCTGTTGATGGCGCGTACGCCTACATCCAGCGTATCGACGATAGGGGCGCGTTCCAGCGGATTATAGATGCGGGCGCCCAGCGGCGCGGATTCCGTAGCTCCCAGCGGGCCGAGGGTATCCAGCGGCCTGCCGTTCCCGTCCAGCACGCGTCCCAGTAATTCGTAGCCGACCGGCAAGTGGCGGGTGCGGTCGCTGGGGCGCCGCCGAGGATGTTTGGGATTCTCGATTTGGACCACTTCCGCTGGAAACACCGGAGTGCCGGGGGTTACGCCTTCCAGATCGCTATGCGGCATCAGGAACAGGCGGTCGCCATCGAAACCCACGACTTCGGCATCGATCTTCAAGCCGCTTTGCAGGTGGATGGAACAGGCGCTGCCTACCGGCAGCTTCAACCCTACGGCTTCCATGACCAAGCCGGTAACCTTGGTCACGCGGCCGGCGACCAGCAGGGGCTGGATATGCGGTACTTGCTCGATGCCAAGATTGAGCAGGGATTTCCAGGGGTGGATTTGGGTGATCGGCATGCGCGGGTCAGCCTTGCGGCAGATGCTTTTTCATCGCATCGGTAAGTCTGTGCCAACGCGTGGAAACCGAGGCGTCCACCAGATTCTGCGCCGTTTCAAGCTTGCACCCGCCGGGTTCCATGTGGCTGTCCGCCACAATACGCCAGCCATCCTTGTCCAGTTCGTCTCCCATGTGGCTCCTGACGATCTCCGCGTCTTTGGGATGCAGGATCAGCTGGGCGGGGCGCTGCACCGAAGGCAGGCTTTCCACGGCTTCGCGCACAACAGGGAGGACTAATGCGGGATCCAGCTCCAGGCTGGTTCTGAGCATCGCTTCGGATAAATCCAGCGCCAGCCGAAACACGTCTTGCGCCACCAGCGTATTTGCCGATGCAATTTGTTCCGCAAAATGGTGGGCGACAGCTCGCACGCCCTCCAGTTCGGCATCAATGATTTCCTTGCCGGAAGCATAACCTTCCCTGTGTCCATCCTCCTGGCCCTGCTGCAAACCTAATGCGTAGGCTTCCTTGTAGCCGGCCGCATAGCCTTCCTTGCGCGCACTCTCGCGGGCCTGGTGGGCCTCTTCCTGGTGCGCCCTCGCAGCAGTGGCGACGGCCAGTGTTCTCTCCGCCACCTGCGCAGGGCGTTCGTCGCCGAACGAGGCCATTTCCCAGCGTTGGAACGCTGACATCTGGCCCTTCGGTATGCCGCTATCAGACATAGGCATCTTCGCCTTTTGCGCCTAGCATGATCTGGCCTTCGTCGGCCAGCCTGCGCACGATCAGCAGGATTTGTTTTTGCTGCGCCTCGACCTCGGACAGGCGCACCGGTCCCTTGGATTCGAGATCTTCCCGCATCATTTCCGCCGCGCGTTGCGACATGTTTTTGAAGATCTTGTCGCGCATATCCTGATTGGCGCCTTTCAGTGCGATGATCAGCGAATCCGACTGGACTTCGCGCAGCAGCAATTGTATGCCGCGGTCGTCAATTTCGAGGATATTGTCGAAGACGAACATTTCATCCATGATTTTTTCCGCCATATCGCCGTCGTATTTGCGCAGGTTTTCCATGACGGAGGCTTCGTTCTCGCCGCTCATGAAGTTGAGAATTTCCGCTGCCGCCCGCACGCCGCCTATGGTTTTCTTTTTCAGGCTTTCATTGCCGGTCAATAGTTTGGTCAATACATCGTTCAATTCACGCAAAGCGGTAGGCTGGATGCCATCCAGCGTGGCGATGCGCAGGATAACGTCGTTGCGCAGGCGCTCGGTAAACTGATTCAGGATTTCGCAGGCCTGGTCCCGCTCCAGATGCACCAGGATGGTGGCGATAATTTGCGGGTGCTCGTTCTTGATCAATTCCGCCACGGAAGGAGAGTCCATCCACTTCAGGCTCTCGATGCCGCTGGCGTCCTTGCCGCCCAGGATGCGGTTCAGCAGCGACGCGGCCTTGTCGTCGCCCAATGCCTTGGTCAACACGTTGCGGATGTATTCGTCCGAATCCAGGCCTACCGAAGAACTCAGGTTGGCCTCGACCTTGAATTCCTCCAGTACCTTGGCAATGCTTTCATGCGGAATGGCGCCGATGACAGCCATGGCCGCGCCGATTTTCTGTACTTCGCGCGGGCCCAGGTATTTCATAACCTCCGCGGCGCCGTCTTCGCCGAGCGCAAGCATCAGGGTCGCTGCTTTTTGTACACCGTCGTCACTCATTGCTTACCCATTTCTTGATCACATTGGCCACTATTTTAGGGTCATTCTTTGCCAGGTCTACGGCCATTTGCAGATCGGTTTCGTAAGGAGACATGGATCTGATCGGATTGCCGTCCGCATCCCTGGTCAGATTGACAACGGTGCCGTCCTCGTCTTCTTCGCCGGCCTCACCGCCCTCTAGTCCAGCCTGCTCTTGTGCGATCCTGGCTTTTTCAGCCGCCGCTTCTTCAGCTGCTTTCTTGTCTTTTTCTTCCTTACCCATGATTTTATACAACATTGGCTTCAGGTAAGCAAAGAACAGATAACCCAGGACGATGGCAATCAACAGGTACTTGCCGAGTTTTTCCATCAAACTCCAGAACCAGGCTTGTTTCCAAAATGGTAATTCCACTATAGAATCTTTTTCCGGATTGGCAAATGGGCTGTTGACAACATTTACCGTATCGCCCCTGTCTTTGTTGAAGCCCATTGCCTCTTTGATAAGGTCGGTGATTTCATTTTTTTCCTGCTCGGTCAAAGGCGTGTTGGTCACCTTGCCGTTTTTATCCACGTCCCGCTTGTAATTGATCACCACGCCCACCGTCAGGCGCTTGATGCCGCCCATAGGTTGTTGAGTGTAACGTATGGTTTTGTCGACCTCATAGTTCACTGTGGAATCTTTTTGCATCAGCGCAGCATTGGATGCGGCGGCTGTGGTGCCGGCGGCGCCGCTGGCAGTGATCGGCGCAGTCGCCGGCGCCGGCGGCTGATTCGACAATGCGCCCGGGATGCCGGATGGATTCAGGTTCCTGTTGAAACTTTCACTGGATTGCTGGCTGCGGATGGCCTGGGGCTCCGGCGGCGAATTAGGGCGGTAGCTCTCGGCTGCCTGCTCGCTGCGGGAAAAATCAACGTCGGCGGTTGCCTCGGCATGCACGTTATTTGGGCCGACGATAGGCGCGATGATGGATTCCACGCGCTTGATGATGTTTTGCTGTATATCCTGCACATACTTGAGCTGCGACGGGTCCAAAATATTGGGGCCGTTCTGTTTATTCGGATCGGACAGCAAATTGCCGTTCTGGTCGACTATCGTCACGTTCTTGGTCGTCAGTTCGGGTACGCTGCTGGCCACCAGGTGTACGATGGCGGATACCTGTTGTTGATCCAGTATTCTGCCTGGGTACAGGTTGAGCAGCACGGAAGCGGTGGGTTTTTGCTGGTCGCGGATGAATACCTGCGCCTTGGGGATTGCCAGGTGCACGCGGGCCGATTGCACCGACGACACCGATTCTACCGAGCGGGCCAGTTCACCTTCCAGAGCACGCTGGAAATTGACCTGTTCCAGGAACTGCGAGATCCCCAGCTTCTGGTTTTCCATCAGTTCGAACCCCACATTGCCGCCCTTGGGCAGCCCCTGTGCCGCCAGTTTCAGCCTGGCATCGTGTACCTGGTTGGCCGGCACCAGGATGGCGTTGCCGCTTTCGGAATATTTGTAAGGCACATTCATTGTTTGCAATTGCGCAACAATGGCGCCGCCATCCCTGTCATTGAAATTGGAAAACAGGACTTTGTAGTCCGGTTGCTGACCCCATAGCCACACCCCCACCATGATGGCGACGACCAGCGCTGCCCCCAAAGACAGCAAGGCGGTGCGGACGGCCGGCGTTTGCGGAATGCCGAAAATGGTCGGCACCGGCGCCGCTTCATTCAATGCGGTTTCTTCAGCTATTGCCATGACTTGCCTCGTGCTTCATTGGGAGAGTGTGCTGCATTTTTGTATCCAATCCGGGGTTTTTTCCTTGATACGGATTGTGCTGTGATTTGGGAAAATCAATTGCGAGAGCAAACTTGTTTTTGTCCTTCTTATCGTGGCTAGGCGGGGACGCCGGAGTGCTAAGGTGATGGGGTGGTGTAAACCGGCCAGTTTTGTGATTGATTGCCGGTTGGCCATTTCGCAGAAAGATGACCAAGAGGTACAAAAAATGGGTGGAATTGATACAAGCAGAATAGATGCGATGGTGGCGCAGTTAAGGGCTGCCTCGGCGCGGATGGAGGCGGGCGTCCCCAATCCTGTCTCGCCGACCGATAGCGGGCCTTCAAAAATCAACTTTGCCGATGCGCTGAAGGCTTCGCTGGATCAGGTGAACAGCGTACAGACGAGCTCCGGGCAATTGGGAGAGAGATTTGCGCTGGGCGACGACAAAGTCAGCTTATCGGACGTGATGATCTCCATGCAAAAAGCCAATATCTCTTTCCAGACCACGGTCCAGGTCAGGAATAAGCTGGTATCGGCCTATCATGACATCATGAATATGCAGATTTGATCGCTAGAACCCGGCATCCGGCATCCGGATGCCGGGTTCTAGCGTATCCCCGTTATTTTGGCGTTGCGCTCCCGCTCCAGCTTCATGATATAGCGCTGTATGCTGGCCAGCACGGAGTTGGACAAGTCCATGAACTGGCAGCCCAGCCTGCGGTTGGTTTTTCCGTTCAACAGGATGAGGTCCTGGGAATTCCTGACCCGCAAGCTCACGTCGATCAAACCTATCGACGGCAGATCGATCTTGCAGTTCTTGTATTCGGTGCCGATCGCGCAATCGACTATCTTGCGGTCGTCCAGGATCGCGACTCCGCCGCAACTGATATCCACCAGGGACAGCCTCACCGTTTCGGTGCGATTCTCATCCGAGATCGTCATCTGGCAGCGGATAGGGTTGGAGAGCGGCGTGTTGATGCGATAGTATTCGCGTCTTTGCAGCCGGATCAGGCTGGTCGGCATCGCAAAATTCAATGCAGGCCGATTTTCAAAATCGGTACGCTGCACGCCCGTCGATGAAAATTGTATGCTTATCCTGTCCAGCAAACCTTCAAACGATACCCGCGGCGCTTCCACGATACGCTGATTGGCTAGCTGGCCCGGCGCGCTGTCGATAGTGACCGTATTGTTGGCATCATCCACATCCAGGATGGAAGTAATAAATACTTCCGAGCCGCCATTAATCATCATGCTGATCAACTGGTTGGCTTCTTTCAGGCCGCGCAATAGCGAGATGATTTCACGTCGCGAGTCGACTTGAAACGGGCTTTGATTCTCGGTGCCCAAAGCTGGAGGAGCTGATTGCATATACTTTTTTTATGGCCTGAAAAATGAATGAGTAGGAGGACTAGGTCTCCAAGTTCTTGGGTGGGGGCGATTTCTCTCTCTCAATATGGTATAGCCAAGCAAGCAATTCTGCAACCGCGCGATACAAGACAGGGGGGATGTCCTGGTCCAGCTCAACCTTCATCAGCAGGGACACCAGCTCTTTGGATTGATGGACAAAAACGCCGTGCTCTTTTGCGCGGGCAATGATGGCTTCCGCGATCAGGCCCCGGCCTTTTGCGACTACTTTAGGCGTAGTCGCGCCGCCCTGATAGGCCAGGGCGACTGCGCTTTGCAAATCGGGCTTAGGTTTGCTCATCCATTTTCACCGAAAAACTGTCCAGTTGCGCGCCTGCTTGCTTAAGCGCTTCCGCTAATGTTACAGCATGTTCCTGCAAAGCGTCGGCGGAGGATTCAGAGTCGGTGCGGACGAAAATCTGCAGATGTTCGCCATGCAGGTTGAGCGTTGCTGCAATCGCGCCCAGATGCGGCAGCTCAAATCGAATTGTGCTTTGCCAGGATTGTTCCGGCTCGGCTTGCTGGCCTTTTTTCCTGGCGGCGTTGCGCGTCACTTCCCATTCCATAGGCTGCCCCGGAAGCAGGTTGCCTTGCCAGGCGATACGCTGCCGCTCCAGCGTATCCAATTGGAGATTGATGATTTGTGCGAGCTCGGCATTCTTGCCAAGGCCGGCGGAATTCAGGTCCGCCTCATTGCCGAGGGACTTGCCAATTTGGGCCTGGGGTTCGCGCAGCAGATCGCTCAAGGGGCGCCTGCCTTCAGCCCAGTCGGCGACGTGCGATTCGTAGAACAGGCCGCTGGAAGTAAGGGTCTGGCTTAAGGTATCGGCCATCTTGTCCGGATGTGCCATTGCTTCGGCAGCATTGGCCAATGGCGCTTTGCCGACCAGGGCGCCTGGCGCGCCTTGCTCGCGCGCCGCATGCAATATCTGGTCTATCAGTCGGCCGGCATTGCTCAAGCTAGTGGGGGCGCTGGATGCGAACTCGCCTTGTGCAGCCTGGCCGGCAGAAGTTTTGGCATCGATGAATTGGCCGGATTTGACTGCTTCTGCGCGACCTTGCCCGGTTTCAGACAGAGTGTTTCCGGCGGTTGGGGGGCGGGGGCCCACCAGTGGATTGCCTTCAGCGTCTGCATTTTGCTGCGCGCTTTCTATCAGCTCCTGGCGCGTCAGGGCGACTGTCGTGGCTGTGCCGCCGCCGGCGCCCAGTAAAAAGGTCGGGCGCGGATTAGTCGAGATGAGGGTCAATGGCAGGTACGTGCCGGCTTTGCTGTCCTGGGGCAATGCCATGCGGGCGGTGGCTCCATCCAGGCGGACGACAAACGTGCCGTCGTTCAGGCGGGACAGGATCTCGCCCTGGATCTGCTTCCCAACGACAAGTTGGGATAGCCTGGAAACAACATCCTGCCTTGTTTCTCCTACCGATGCTGCCGAGTTGGGGGCGTCAACCGATGGCGGCGGTCTGACTTGAGGGTCGACCCGGGGCAGCATATCAATCAGCCGATACGGTTGCTACCGTATGCATTCGAGAGTTTGCGAGCAGTTCCCGTATTTCTCATCATCGCACTTAAATGCGCCATCCAGGGTTCCGTGATGTCGCGGATTTCCCTGTCGTCGGCGAGTATTTTCTGGATGAGCCTGACTTTTTTTTCCTTGCTTTGCGGGGGCAGGGGTGTCGGCGATTCTTCCTGCCTCAATGTTTGTATATGTTTGGCACAATTGACTTCCAGGTTGCTGAATGTTTCCCAGTCCTGCGATTTTGCTGCAACCAACATCTGATCGGTAATTTCGGAGACTACTTCGTAGATGGAAATGATTTCTTCACTATTCATCATTGTTAAACGCTCGCAAAAGAAGTTTTGTTGGGGGCAAGTGCATCGTAGGCCGACAATTTTTGTGCAGATGGGGCATCAACTGGTGCAGGCGGTTTATTTACATCGGAGCCGATAGCATCCCACGCAGTTTTAAGTTCCAACAGCAGCGTATAAACCTCTTCCAGAATTTTTGTGTCATTTTTCAAATTCGCTTCCAAAAGCCGCTTGCCCATGTATTCATACAAGGCATCCAGGCTTTCCGCGATATCACCGCCTGCTTTTTTGTTGAGGCTGGCGCGAAGACCGTTTTCCACGATCATAATTGCTTTGGAAATTGCCATCCCTTTTTCAGGAATGTTGCCCTTATCCATCTGCTGTACAGCGGTTCTAATGGCAACGAGAGCACCTTCAAAGAGCATAACGATCAATTTATGCGGGTTCGCCGCTATGACGCCAGTCTCGACTCCTACGGTGGCATACGCCTTGGCGCCACTCTGTGTCGACCCAAACATTTACGTCTCCTTTGCTTTACTAAAAGAAAATCAGCCTAATAAAATCTACCTAAGTGCCGCTAATTGCGCCAACTGCTGGGTCAGGAACGATTGTGTCGATTGCATGCTGGCGATGGTAGTATCTAAAGCCGAATATTGCGCCAACAAACGTTTTTGAGTGTCGGCAAGCTGAGCTGTCATATCAGTGCGTTGCTTTTCAATGCTAGCCACGGAGGCGTTGATACCGTTGGTCCGGCCTGATATCAGACCGGAGGTTCCCAGATAGCTATTAATTTGATTGTTTAATTGATAGGCATAGCCTTGGGCAAAATTAGCGGTGCCGCGCGCGCCTACATTGCCTCCAGAGATTTGCAGCTTCAATCCTTCGGTGGGGGATCCTATTGCCCCGGTAAGAAATTGGCCCGAACCTGTTGCAGCGTTGCCGTTGATCGTGCCGACGACATCAGTGCCGACAGTTGCAGCAGGTGTTGCACCAAGCAGGTTATTGGCTGCATTGCCAACGATGGTGACATTTGATGCAGAGCCGTAGCGATTCGACGTAATCGTTAATTGATTGCTCGCATTCAGGCCTACCGTTACTGAGCTGCCCGCACTGGACAATGCCGATGCACCGTTGATGGCGGACTGCACCTGTGCCGCTAAGGCACTCGCAGTATACGTACCGGCAACCAGATTCACGGAGGCAGTTACTCCGTCAATCGTAAATGACAATTGGTCATTGGAGCCTTGGGTGATCGTTAGTCCAGGCGGGGCATTGCCGACCAATGCTCCCTGAGTCGCCAATGACGTCACATTCACTGCATATTGCCCGGCTTTAGTCGCGCTTGAAGAGCTGACGAAACTAACCAGGCTATCTGTGGTCGTGCCATTGGCCGAAAACAGGCTGGCGATATCGCCGAAATTATTGGTGATGGCGGTTTGTAATTTAGTAGAATCCAGCGCCAATGTGCCGTCTTTTTGAAACGAGATGCCTACTTGATTGAGCGTTGTCAAACTACCTGAGGCACCTTGAATCGGCGACGTCAATAATGCCGCCATTTGCGACTGAATTGTTCGAACCACCGAGTCGCCAATTAATGGACCCCCTGTTTTTGTCTTGGGATCGTAGGCCGTCAAGGATGTCAGCGTTTTGTTGGCCGCATTGTAAGCAGTGACCAATGAATTGATTGCAGTTTGCACGGACGCCGTATCGCGAGTAATTGACAGGGTGGTGGAACCTACCTTACTCGCATTCACCGTCACTCCTTGAATCGCACCGGTGATCGTATTGGTTGCGCTGGAAATGGCGATGCCGTTGACGTTCAGCGTTGCGTTTTGCGCCGCAACTGTTTGAGTCATGTTGCCGTATGCCAGCAAATCGCTAATTGCGGAATCTCCCGTTACAGCAATTTTTATGTTGGATGTCGCACCGGTCTTGTTGGAGGTGAGCACCAGGTGATTGGGATTTGCAGAGCCATCTCCTATGATGGTGGCGGTCACGCCCAAGTTGGCTTTATTGATGGCGTCGCGTATGCCTTGCAAGGAATTGTTGGTGCTGTCGATCGTTACCGATCCTGCAGTTTGCGTAGCGTCCTGGACAAAACCCGACTGAGTAGTGCCCGCCGTCAACCCAGCCGATGCAGGACTGCTTCCCGCCACCACGATAGGGTTTGACGAGCTCAGGGATACTGAACTCAAGTAGTTGGTTGGTACGCCGGAGGCAAGGCCCGCAATACCGCCACTCGCCGATCCGGATAGTGTCTGCGTGATGCTGAGATTGGAACCGTCTGTCTTGGTGAAATGCAGATTGCCCGCAGCGGCTGTGCCGGTATACGTTATTCCGTTGGCGGCCAGTTGCGCACTGGCCGTTCCAATCGCAGAATCCAGTTGCGCAGCGCTCAGGCTGGAATTGGCGCCAATACCTGCAATCGTTGTGCCGCCTACCACCAGGGAATACGCATCTCCAGCGCCCGTGGTGACCGCAGAATAGGCCAATGCTCCGGTATCTGTTGTATTTGCGGTCGCAGTGACGCCCGTGGTTGACTGTAACAGGTTGATCTGGGCCGCGAGCGCTTTCGCGCTGGTCGTTGAACTGCTTGTGGCTATCGTCGTACCGTTCAGTATCAAAGACCCCGCCGCGATACCGCTTGATGCAACACTTGCACCTAATGTCGCGCCTGAAATATTTGCAATGACGGTGCCGAACTGAAACGTCACGGCAGTGCTTGCGCCGCCGCCGATTGGCGTGCTGACGCTGGCCTGGCCCGTAGTCATCTGTGATTGAGCTTGGGCAAGTTGCGTGATATTGATGTTGTAACTGCCGGCAACCGCTGTACTGGCCGCTGTGCTGGTCAATATAGTCGAATCTCCCGACGACGCGATCAGACCCTGGAATTTTGCCGGATCGCTCAGGGCACTCAACGCATTTTGAAAAGAACTGAGCGCACCGCTTACGTTGCCATACGCGGATAATGTCGCCTGGTAGCTGGCTTCTTTATTATTGAGCAAGGTCAATGGCTGCGACTCTACCGCCATCAGCTTCGAGACAATATCGCTCACATTCAAGCCTGAACCAATGCCGGGGGAAGAAAGACTCACGTGCCACTCCTGTAAAACTACAATATACGTTATTAACGACGGGTGCTAATCGAACTTTAGAGGGTGATTTCTGCGTCTATTTTGGTGACTTAGGCTTTTTGGTTGATGAGCAATCCATGCCAATTATCAAGGTCTTTCGCAATTTCCAAGGCTTCCTTTGTGGGAATCTGGCGAATAAGTTGATTCGTTTGCCGGTCAACTATCTTGACAACAGTGCGATGGGAATCAGAATCAACAGAAAATTCGATGCCTTGCGACGCCACTGTTTTATTGATTTCTTTTAGTGCGTTAGTGAGCTGTTCCGCCGTGGGAGGCTGCTCCGGCTGCTGCACAGCGGAAACAGGCACAGCCGGCGCCGCGGCGGTCTTCGCCGTGCCGGTTGCAGTGGACGGGCTGGGATTTTTTTCTGCGGGCACGAATCCGGGTTGGACCGAATTTCCAAGAGACCGGATATCCATGATGACCTCCGTTGATGGACAAAAACCCGACCGGGATTTCGGTCGGGTTGTTAAGCATAACTAATTTGCAATTAACGTAACAAGGCTAACACGCCGTTAGGAAGCGAGTTTGCTTGCGCAAGCATCGCCGTGCCAGCTTGCTGCAAGACCTGGCCACGAGTCAGCGCGGCTGTTTCAGAGGCGAAATCCGTGTCCTGGATACGGCTGCGTGAAGCACTCAAGTTCTCAGTGGTGGTCTGCAGGTTCGAAATCGTATTGGTGAAACGATTCTGCAGAGCACCCAGGCTGGCGCGCGCGGAGTTGACATTCGAGATCGCTGAATCAATGATCGCGAGTGCGCTATTGGCGCCTGTTGGTATGCCATTGGTCAATTGCGTGACGTCGATGCTTGCCACGGAAGCCAGCGCGCTGGAATTTGCGGCATTAGCGGCGCCGGTAAAGGCACTACCAGCACCAGTAATACTTGAGCTGACTGTAAAAGATCCAGGGCCATTGAAGCTGACTACGCCGCCGACTTCGGCAGTGTCGCCGGCACCTGGCGCTGTCAAGGTTGCCGTCGTTACGGCGCCGGTAGCACCGCTCTTTACGGTGACTCCAGTACCGCCACCGACGTTGGTGACGCCTATATCTGCGCCGTTCGATTGTGTAAGCGCAATCGTGCCATTGGTCAGGTTGGCAACCGCGTTGATGCCTGTTGTGCCGGACTGGTTATTAATTGCCTGGGCCAGGCCGGACAAGTCATTGCTGCTTGCCAGTGTTGCTGAAACTGTGACCGGGACTTGTGCTCCGGCAGTGTTCAACGCGCCTTGCAGCTTCAAGGTTACCGTACCAGCGGTAAAAGCACCCAGCGTCGCGGTGGTAAGCGCGGTTGCTGTTACGCCGGTTGTACCGGCGGCGTTGTTGACTGCCGCCGCGAGACCTTGTGCGGTTGTACCGTTGACCAGCGTTGTTGCAGGGATGGTTGCACTTTGGCCGTTACCTTGTACGGTCAGTGCTTGTGCCAAGAATCCATTGGGCTTGACCACGCCGGCCACTGTGCCGGCGATCGCGTCGCCGATGCCGCCTGCTGTTGCTTGGTTGTTGGTCGACAATGTGTTGTTGCCGATTGCGTTGGCCGATGAGCTGCCTACGGAAAAGTTGATGGTCTGGTTGGCGTTTGCGCCAACCTGGAATTGGGCATTTGACAGCGAGCCGTCCAAAATATTCTGGCCGTTGAACTGGGTTGTGTTGGCGACGCGGTTCACTTCCTGTTGCAACTGGCTTACTTCAGACTGGATGGAGGCGCGGTCAGATGCGGAGTTTGTGCCGTTGGCGGCCTGCACTGCCAGGGTACGCATACGCTGCAGCAGATCGCCTGTGGTTGACAAGCCACCCTCAGCCGTTTGAGCCAGCGAGATACCGTCATTGGCATTGCGGCCGGCTTGATCCAGACCGTTGATCTGGGAAGTCATCCTGGAGGCAATCGCCAATCCGGCGGCATCGTCTTTGGCGCTATTGATGCGCAAACCTGAGGACAGGCGCTGCAATGCTGTAGCGACGCCAGCTTGTGAGGAACTCAGATTGCGCTGCGCATTCAGCGAGGCAATATTGGTGTTGATAATGTCAGCCATTCTATTCTCCTTAACGAAACCAATAAATTTGGGGCGATACGCCTAGAACTTTGGCCTGTCTTATTTTTAAGACTGTCGTGACCGCCGTTGCTAATTGGTATCGGTCGGACTCCCGAAAAATTTAACGAGTTTCTGCAGATAAATATTTTTTTTTGGCCTCTAATTTTTTCCCATTACTTCGCTCTACGGCGTGAACCAAAATTACTTTAGGGCGAATTTAGATTTATTTTTGGGAGAAATTGGGTGTTGAGAGTACCGGATGATATGTGCAATATGTCAATATATTGTATTTAAGGCACTTTTTTTGAGTTGTGAAATTAATCGGCTTTGAATATTTCCTCGCCCGTGGACGGCAGCGGGGCAGCGGGGGGCATCCCTGGTTTGCTTGTAGGGGGTGTAGCGACGGTTTGCAAGCATCCGCCGCTCAATCGGCCTGCATAACCCGATTCTTGCCGCTTTGTTTTGCTTGGTACATTGCCTTGTCCGCTCGCTTTACGACGGACTCCTGGGTTTCCCCGGGGTCGCGCAAGGCGACGCCGGCGCTGAAGGTAATCAGCATCCGTTCGTTATTCACCAGGAAGAAATGTTTTGTCAGTTCGCGCTGCACGCGGGTCATGGCCTGAGCCGCCTCGTCCAGGTCGGTCTCGGGCATCACGATCAGGAATTCTTCACCGCCGTAGCGCGCGATGACGTCGATAGAGCGCAGGGTCTGCTTGACGATGCGCACCAGGTGCACCAAGGCTTCGTCACCGGCGGCGTGGCCGTGGGTGTCGTTGAGTTTTTTGAAATTGTCCAGGTCCAGCATTGCCGCACACATAGGAGTGCCGCGGCGGTCGGCGCGATCCGCTTCACGGTCGAATACGTCATCCAGTCCGCGCCGGTTCAGGCTGCCGGTCAGTTCATCCTCGCGCACCAATTCGCTCATGTGCACCAGTTTTTCTTCCAGCTCCTTGATTCGGTCTCCTGCTTCCTTGACTTCCTTTTGTGCGGCTACCATCATATCGCGCGAGCGTATCGCCTCGGATTGCACCTGCCTGGTCTCATCCATCATCGCGCTGACCAGTGTGCCGACCTCGGCGCTGCTTCTGGCCTGGCTGATTTTTTGCGAATAGCCGTCCATCTTGACGTGATAGTTGCCGGTACTCTGCGCAATGATTTCCAGGCGGTCTATGAAGGTGGTCATCATGTTTTTGACAGATGACTGCGATTCGGCGATGCTGTTTTTCAGCACGCCCTGCTTATAGATCACATCCTTCAGACTGCGCGTCGCGTCCTGCAGTGCGCGGTGGTCGATAGGGCCGGAAATCAGGTTTTGCACGACCTCAATCTGTCCGCGCAACCAATTGTCACGGTCCAGCAGCTCATGGACATTGTCGAGCAACAGGCTGAACAGGCGCAACAACAGTTCCTGCTGTTCGGCGCTATCCCCGCTCTTCAACTCTATCTGGAAGCAAAGTTGCTTGAGCCGGGAAGCAACCTGGCTCAAGCTGGCTTCGTTGGTCGCTTCCTTGACTGCCGTGCCTAGAGCCTCCGATTCTGCGGCCAGTTTGGGCGTGCTTTGCAGCAGCGAGGTCAGCGCCAGCGACAGTGTGCGGTACAGCGAATCTTTCAGGATGCGCACCAAGGGGTCGTCTTCGCCGAAGCTGTCCACCAGCGAGATGCCTGAGCTGGAGGAGGGAGGCGGTTCTATCATGTCGACCAGGTTGCCCGCGCGGGACGGTTTGGCCGACAGCTTTTCGACCAGCTGATTCAGGCCCTTGCTGTAGTCCGCCCAGTCCCTGGCTTTGATCGCGCGGTGCAATCGCTGCCCATATATGGCAATCTCGGGTGTCGATTTTTGCAGGCTGCCGGCAAAGCCTGCGAGCATGGCCTCTGCCTCGGACGCTTGCAATGCAGCGATTTGTGCCTTCTTTGCCTCTTCGTCCGGCTCGCCGGAGATGTCCATGTAAAGCTTGCGGTAGGCCTCCGGCGTCGGCGCTATGCGATCCAGCGCCAGACGCCGAAAGGTCTCCCTTGCAATATCAGCCGGGCTTTTGAATTGCACATTGTTTGAATTGTTTGACATGAAGCAGAAAGGCCGATGTTAGAAGGCTGATACTGGACGTGAGTTTATTCCATGCCAGGTTAGTGTCCTAGCATTTGCGATCAGCGAGCACCAACCCGCGCATCACGAATCAATTTTCGATTTTAGATGTTTTTCGTGGGGCAAGACAAATATTATTCAACCAATTGATTTTTTATTGCGTAATGAGTCAGTTCCGCATTGTGTCGCAGCTTCATTTTTAGCAACACCCTGGCGCGATATTCGCTGACAGTTTTGACAGACAGTGATAATTCCTTGGCAATGTCGCTGACCGTTTTCCCGGATGCGATCATGGTCATGGTCTGGAATTCCCGATCCGACAAGCTCTTGTGCAATGCGCCGTCATGCGGCTGGTTCAGATTGTTGGCCAGTTCCTGCGCCAGCTGGATGCTGACGTATTTCAAGCCGGTGGCGACCTGGCGCACAGCATCCATTATCTCGGACGCGGCGGCCTGTTTGTTCAGGTAGCCGGATGCGCCGGCTTTATGGGAGCGAATCGCGTATTGCTCCTCGCTGTGTATGGAAAACATCAGTACGGAGATGCCCGGAGCTTCTTTCTTGATCTGCTTCAAGACTTCGATACCGTTGCGATCAGGTAAGGAAATATCCAGCAAGACGACTTCGCAGCTCAGCTGACGTATTTGTTTGATGGCTTCAAGACCGGTTTCTGCCTCTCCGACGACGACAATATCCGCACTGCTGCCAATTATTTGTTTTAGTCCTTCCCTCACTACTGCATGATCATCGACGATCAGTAGTTTGATTGCAGTGCTGTCTGTCATGCATATACCTTGAAAATGATGGGCTCTATCGATTTCGTGCTACTTTTTTGCCCTTTAGGGCTCCTATTCTATAAGGCTTAGCACTGGAAAGGCAGGCAAATTTGTTATGAACTGTTTAATATGTTGCAAAACACTACGTGCTTTTACCCCAGATAGATTTCATATCCCCTGATTGTTTGCGACCGGCAGAAAAAGATATTAAGCCGCGCCCCAGATCGTCAAAACTTTAATCGGATAGAGGCAGCAGGCTCCGCTACAATACCTCTATGAATAAAGCATTTGTCAAGGAAACCGAGCAGGATGACGATCAGGATGTAGCTGTTCCTGAGATGCCTGCCGGCGTCAAAAATTATATGACACCGGAAGGCTACAACAGGATGAAGACAGAGTTGCTTCACCTGATTGATGTCGATCGGCCGGAGGTTGTCAATATCGTGTCATGGGCAGCCTCCAACGGCGATCGCTCCGAGAACGGCGACTACATTTACGGCAAGCGCCGGTTGCGCGAAATTGACCGGCGCATCCGCTTCCTGACCAAGCGGCTGGATATTGCCGAGGTGGTGGATCCGCGCGTGCATCATGGCTCCGACCAGATTTTTTTTGGCGCGACTGTGCACTATGAGAATCAGCGGGGCGAGGAAAATACCGTCACCATCACCGGCGTCGATGAATTTGATCCACTGAAAGGCAAGATTAGCTGGATATCACCGGTGGCGCGTGCGTTGACCAAGGCCAGGGTGGGCGACACGGTTGTGCTGCAAACGCCGGCGGGCCAAGACGAGTTGTATATCATTGACGTATCGTATCCGTCGTAAGGCGGCAGGTTTTTTTGTTGGTGGACTTGTGGCCGGAAGCGTTTAGCCGAACGCTCAGCCGTGGTCGCGCACTATCCTGGAAACGCCGTTCAGGTGCTTGATATTGCGCATCAGCCTGGCCAGGTGCAGGCGATCGTCAACCTGGATGGTGAAGTGGATATTGGTCATGTCGTTGGCGTCGCCGTCTTCCATGTTGACATGGCTGATATTGACGTCTGATTCGCCGATCTCTGCGGCGATGCGGGCCAGAGCGCCGCGCTCGTTGTTCACGGTGACGGTAATGCGGGTGTCGAAGCGGCGATTCAGGTCTTCGCCCCAGCTCACATCTATCCAGCGGTCGGGTTCTTTCACCTGCATGCGCTTGGCGTTTTCGCAGGTATCGACGTGTACGACCAGGCCCTGGTCGCGTTTCAACTGGCCTATGATGCTGTCGCCGGGAATCGGCATGCAGCAGGGAGCGAGCTGTACCGACACGCCTTCGCTGCCGTAGATGATCACCGGATCGCGCTTGGCATAGGCCTTGTCTCCGCCCGTCTGCTGGAAAGGAATGGATGGGGAATCGTCTTCCACCAGGTCCAGGATATGGCGCGCCACCAGGGCGGCCATGCGCTTGCCTACGCCTATGTCGGTGTGAATCTCCTCCAGCGTCTTGGCGCTGGATTCGTTGAGCAGCTTATCGATCAGCGCCTCGGGCAATTCCGGATTCAGGTGCACCGCAACCAGCGCCTGCGCAAGCAGATGCTTGCCCAGCTCGGTTGACTCATTCAGGTTGATCGTGCGCAGATAGTGGCGTATTGCCGAACGTGCCTTGCCGGTGCGCACGTAGGTCAGCCAGTTCGGCGTAGGGCGCGAACTGGGCGAGGTAATGATCTCGATAATGTCGCCGTTTTTCAGTTCCGACCGCAAAGGCACGGGTTCATTATTGATCCGGGTGGCGATGGCCTGGTCGCCGATGTCAGTGTGTATCGTGTAGGCAAAATCCAGCGCCGTGGCGCCGCGCGGCAACGCGATGATCTTGGATTTGGGCGTGAACACATAGACGGAATCCGGGAACAGGTCGACTTTCACGTGCTCCAGGAACTCGGCCGAGTCGCCGGTTTGCTTTTGTATGTCCAGCAGCGATTGCAGCCACGCGTGCGTGCGTTGCTGCAAGTCGGTCAGGCTGCCTTCTTCATTCTTGTACAGCCAGTGTGCAGCGACGCCGGACTCGGCGACATGATGCATGTCCTGGGTGCGGATCTGGAACTCCACCGGCGTGCCGTAAGGGCCGATCAGTGTCGTGTGCAACGATTGATAGCCGTTGGTTTTCGGGATTGCGATGTAATCCTTGAACTTGCCGGGCATGGGCTTGTACAGGGCATGCAAAGCGCCCAACGCATAATAGCTGTTGCGGAAATTGTCGACCACGATGCGAAAGCCGTACACGTCCAGCACTTGCGAAAAGCTGAGCTTCTTGTCGTGCATCTTGCGGTAGATGCCATACAGGGTCTTTTCGCGGCCGTATACCTGCGCCGGCAGGCCGGCGCTTTCCAGCGCACCCTTGACCGCTTCCATGATTTTGTTGACGACTTCGCGGCGATTGCCGCGCGCCGCCTTGACCGCTTTCGCCAGCGTTCTGTAGCGCAGCGGATAGATGTGGGAGAAGGCCAGATCCTGCAGTTCGCGGTAGATATTGTTCAGGCCCAGCCTGTGCGCGATCGGCACATACACTTCCATCGTCTCGCGCGAGATGCGGCGCTGTTTCTCGGGTGCCATTGCACCCAGAGTGCGCATGTTATGCAAGCGGTCGGCCAGTTTGACCAGAATCACGCGCACATCGCGCGCCATCGCCAGCAGCATCTTGCGGAAATTTTCCGCCTGCGCCTCTATCTGGCTCTGGAATTCAATTTTTTCCAGCTTGGACAAGCCATCCACCAGCGTGGCGACAGGGGCACCGAAGCGTTCTATCAGCTCTTCCTTCTTGACGTCCTGGTCTTCCATGACGTCATGCAGCAAGGCTGCCATGATGGCCTGTACGTCCAGCTTCCATTCCGCACAAATCTCCGCGACCGCAATCGGATGGGAGATGTACGGCTCGCCCGATTTCCTGACCTGACCCAGATGCATTTCGTCCGAGAAACGATAGGCTTCCTTGACCAGTTTCAGGTCGCCGGGAGACAAATATTCGGATAAGCGGCTGGTCAGGTCGGTAATCGACGCAACGCAGGAATTAGCCGCGCGCGCAGTGCCGGCATCAGCGGCCAGTGCTGCAGGAGGAAGTTTTTTTTTGCTTGCAGGAAGGCGTGAGGCTGGATGCTCAGGGGTGGCGGTGGGAGAAGAATTGGTGTCTGTGATGTTCATTCTGTCTGTTTCCCAGCCGCTTCACGGTAGTAAAGTGATACTCAGAATTAAACAGGTACTTTTTTCAGCATCTCAATACCGATTTTGCCTTCGGCGATCTCGCGCAGGGCTACCACAGTTGGTTTGTCTTTGGAATCAACTTTTGGGGTGTGACCTTGCAACAATTGGCGCGCACGATAAGTCGCACACAATGTGAGCTGGAAACGGTTTGGGATTTGCTTCAAAGAATCTTCAATTGTAATACGGGCCATATATTTTCCTCAGTACAGTCCAACGATGCGACTTAAAAATGCTTGATCAATGTTTGACTAGCTTGCCTATTGGGGGTTGGCATGAATGCCTAATTGGGCAAACAGCGCTGCATTGCGCGTGGCTTGCTGCGCAAAACGACAGCGGGTCGCTTTGACAACTGCGTTCAATTCAGACAATGCAGACGCAAACTCTTGATTAATAATAACATATTCGAACTCAGGAGCGTGCGCCATTTCGCCGCCGGCCGCAAGAATTCGTCTGGTAATGATATGCGGTTCATCCTGTCCGCGCTTTTTCAGCCGGTCTTCCAGCGCCGGAATGGAGGGCGGCAAGATAAATATGCCGACCGCATTCGGAAACTGTTTCTTTACCTGCTGCGCGCCTTGCCAGTCTATCTCCAGCAGGATATCCGTGCCGGCCTGCATCTGCTGCTCTATCAGTATGCGCGAAGTGCCGTAGTAGTTGCCGTGCACTTCGGCAGACTCCAGGAACTCTCCCTGGGCCTTGCGCGCCAAAAAATCTTCCGCCGTCGTGAAATGATACTCTCGCCCGTTTTCTTCGCCCGGCCTTGGCGGACGCGTCGTGTAAGAGATGGACAGGCGAATCGCCGGCTCCTGCGCCAGCAGCGCGTTGACCAGTGTCGACTTACCCGCACCGGACGGCGCAGCAACCATAAACAGGCTACCAGCGGTAGGAGATGAAATCAGCATATATCCTCTAGGGTGGGGTTGGTCGAAGTGTTACATTTTTTCGCGAAGACGATCTTGCTCCGCAGGCGTCCGGCACGGATAAAGCCTAGCTTTATCCGGCATTACAAAATGCAAGGGCGCGAGTATAAGGAAATGTGCGCATTTATTCAAGATTTTGCACTTGTTCGCGCATTTGTTCTATATATAGCTTTAATTCCATTGCGGCGTCGGCCAATTCCTTGGCGGCTGCCTTGGAACCCAGCGTGTTCGCCTCGCGATTCAATTCCTGCATCATGAAGTCCAGGCGCTTGCCGACCTGGCCGCCTTTTTTCAGGATGTGGCGGGTTTCAGTCAGGTGGGCGGACAGGCGGGCCAGTTCTTCGGCAACGTCTATCCGTATGCCGTACATCGTCACTTCCTGGCGTATCCTGTCCAGCGCCTCTTCGCGCGTGATGGTCTGCGCCGCATTGTTGCCGTTGCTGCCGTTTTGCAAAGCCAGGCCGAGGGCCTCCTCCAGGCGCGCCGTCGCTTTTTGCTGGAATTGCTGCACCACCTGCGGCACCAGCGGCGTGATGCGCTGGACAATCTCTTCCATCGCGGCGATGCGGCTCAGCAGGGTTTGTTCCAGTGCGGCGCCTTCGCGTTCGCGGCTGGTGACAAAGGCTTCCAGTGTGCTGTTAATGGTAGAAGTGATGCTTGATTGCAACATTTCTTCATTTATTTCAGCTTCCTCGACCACGCCGGGCCAGCGCAGCAACTCATTGACCGATAATGGTGTTGCCGTCAGGAATTGTTTTGTAACATGGGTTTGCAGATCGGCGATTTGCGCCAGAAGCCCGGCGTTCAGGGATTTCATCGCGCCGCTATTATTCTTTTTGCCGAAGCTGAAGCGGCACTCCACCTTGCCGCGGGTCAGTTTGCGTGAAATAGCCTCGCGAAACAGCGGCTCTATGGACCTGAAGTCGTCGTTGATGCGAAATTGCAGGTCGAGAAAGCGGGAGTTCACGCTCTTGATCTCAATCGTGATGGTTCCCGCATCGGTTTCGTGGGTAGTGGCGGCATAGCCGGTCATGCTATTAATGGTCAATTGAATTCCTTGGTAGCTGGTGGTTGGGGCCATGAATACCCCAAAGGTTACGATAAGCTTAAAACCTGGCGCAAGGGGTAAGCAACGCAATTCGCACAAACTCACGTAGAATCGCGCGCCAGGTGGGAAGAGATATCCTTTACAAACGCATCAATAATCAACACAATCCACGGTAAACGTGGATATAGGACGATATGGCTGCACAAAATAACGCTCCCTTGCCGGATGGCCTGGAAATCGCTGGATACCGCATTGTAAAGAAAATTGCATCCGGCGGGTTCAGTATCGTCTATCTCGCCTCGGATGAAGACGGCAATGCCGTCGCCATCAAGGAATATCTGCCCAGTTCCCTGGCCCTGCGTCAGCAGGGTGAACTGGTGCCGGCCATTTCCCCCGAAAACCTGCCTGTCTATCGGATAGGCCTTAAATGTTTTTTTGAGGAGGGCAGGGCGCTGGCCAGGATTTCGCACCCGAATGTGGTCAGCGTGATCAATTTTTTTCGCGCCAATGAGACGGTTTACATGGTGATGGCCTATGAATCGGGCCGCTCGCTGCAGGAGCACATCCTGCGTCGTCGCGACAAGGGCGAAAAGCCGCTGGTGTCCGAGCGCTTCATCCGGCGCATGTTCAACCAGGTGATGAACGGCCTGCGCGAAGTGCATACCAACAAACTGCTGCACCTGGACCTGAAACCGGCCAATATCTACCTGCGGCTGGATGGCACGCCGATCCTGCTGGACTTCGGCGCTGCGCGCCAGACCTTGAAGACCGACCTGCCCAAGCTGTACCCCATGTACACGCCGGGCTTTGCCGCGCCGGAATTATACGTAAAGAACAGCAACCTGGGGCCGTGGACCGATATCTACAGCATAGGCGCGTCGATCTTTGCGTGCATGGTCGGCGCACCGCCTCAACCTTCCGACCAGCGCAAAAACGGCGACAAGATGGATGTCCATTATCGCAAGCTGGAAGGCCTGTATTCGGAAGAGTTGATAGAAGTCGTGCGCTGGTGCCTGAAGATAGATCCGCTGGAGCGTCCGCAGAGCGTTTTTGCGCTGCAAAAGGCGCTGGTTACCGCGCAGCCGCGGCCTAAGAAAGAACTGAGCATGCTGGAAAAGGCGACCCAAAAGATCGGCGCCCTGTTTCGCAGCAAAAAAGATTTCAAAGACAGTACGACCATACAAGAACATACGCTGAATTAAAGTCGACTAAAGGCCGCACTGCATTCAGTTTAATCGGGATACCACATTTTCAATGCGTTTCTCTGTCTATCAAGAAAGCCACATCGGCGGCCGCAAGGTCAATCAGGACCGTATGGGCTACAGCTTTACCCGTGACGCCATCCTGCTGTTGCTGGCCGACGGCATGGGCGGCCATATCATGGGCGAAATGGCCGCCGCGATTGCGATGCAAACCATAGGCAGTCTGTTCCAGCAGCAGGCGCAGCCGATGATAGGGCGGCCGGAGCGCTTCATGGAAGACAGTTTCCTGGCCGCGCACCAGGAGATCCACCGTTACCGGCAGATGAATGGCTTGCCGGAGACGCCGCGCACGACCATCGTCGCCTGCCTGATCCAGAACGGCCACGCGTACTGGGCGCATTGTGGCGATTCGCGCCTGTACTGGATACGCAATGGCCAGATTTTGCTGAGGACCAAGGACCACTCCAGGATAGAGACCTTGATCGCGCAAGGCAAGGTCGATCCTGCCGAGCGGCATACCCATCCTGACCGCAATAAACTGTTCAACTGCCTCGGTGCGCCGAATGCGCCTATTGTGGAATTGTCGCGTCGCGCAAGCTTGCAGCCCGGCGATGTGATCATGTTGTGTTCGGACGGCTTGTGGGCGGTGCTGCCGGACCATATGCTGGCGCAGCGCCTGCATGATCACACCATCGTGCGTGCGGTACCGGAGTTGATACGCTCGGCTGCCGATATCGCCGGCAAGCAGAGCGACAATGTCACTGCGCTGGCGTTGATGTGGGAGGGGGATGATAATATCGAGGATGCATCGATCATCTCTACCAACACGCTGCCGATAGGTTCGGTCACGACCACGATACAGGCGCCGATGACGGCAGAGGCGGGAGCCGCTGACGCTGCAGAGGCCGACGTTTTCGACGACGCCGAAATAGAAAAAGCGATTGCGGAAATTCGCAGCGCGATCCACAAATCATCCCGTTTCACTACCAAGAGTTAGGTTCCATCATGTCTCAAACCAATCGCCCTAGCGGGCGTGCCGCGGACGCATTGCGCCCGGTTGTCATCAGCCGCCATTTCACCAAACACGCAGAGGGCTCTGTGCTGATAGAATTCGGCGATACCCGTGTCATCTGCACCGCCAGCATAGAAGACAAGGTGCCCGGCTTCCTGAAAGGCAAAGGCCAGGGCTGGCTGACGGCGGAGTACGGCATGCTGCCGCGTTCCACCCATACCCGCATGGACCGGGAAGCGGCAAAGGGCAAGCAATCCGGCCGTACCCAGGAAATCCAGCGCCTGATCGGCCGCTCGCTACGCGCAGCCTTTGACCTGGAAGCCTTTGGCGAACGCACTTTGCACATCGATTGCGACGTGATACAGGCAGACGGGGGCACCCGCACAGCCGCCATCACTGGTGCGATGGTGGCCGCCTATGATGCGTTTGCGCAACTGGTGGCGCGCGGCGTCATCACCGCGGTGCCGGCCAAGCATTTTGTGGCGGCGATCTCGGTCGGCGTATATCAAGGCATGCCGGTGCTGGACCTGGATTATCCAGAAGACTCCGCCTGCGATACCGACATGAATGTGGTGATGACCGAAGAGGGGCATTTTGTTGAGGTGCAGGGTACAGCCGAAGGCGCCGCCTTTGACCGCGCGACGATGAACCGCCTGCTGGACCTGGCGCAGGAAGGCATCACCGACTTGATCACCTTGCAAAAGCAGGTACTCGGCCTCTAATGTAAGATGCTGCAATGATGATGCAGCCAGGCTCCCTGTTGTACAGGGAGCTTTTTGCGCTTATGTCAATGCCTTTAAGATAAGGTCATTCCTATAAATGCTGAATTAAATCTTTTTATGACACGAAAAATCGTCCTCGCCTCCAACAACCAGGGCAAGCTGAAAGAGTTTTACCAGATACTGGCTCCGCTGGGCATAGAGGTGCATTCGCAATCCGAGTTCAATGTGCCCGAGTGCCCGGAACCGCACATCACCTTTGTCGAAAATGCATTGGAAAAAGCCCGCCATGCTTCCAGGCTGACCGGCTTGCCTGCGCTGGCGGACGATTCCGGAGTCTGCGTCAATGCATTGCAAGGCGCGCCGGGGGTGTATTCAGCGCGCTATGCGGGCGAACCAAAATCCGATGCCCGCAACAACCAGCACCTGATCGCCAACCTGGCGGCGCACGCCGACCGCTCGGCGTATTATTACTGTGTGCTGGTGTATGTGCGTTCCGAACATGATCCGCAACCGGTGATTGCCGACGGCGTATGGACAGGCGAGATCATGGAAGCGCCGCGCGGCGAGGGCGGCTTCGGTTACGATCCCTATTTCTGGATTCCATCG
Source organism: Undibacterium sp. (assembly GCA_035487495.1). Lineage (GTDB taxonomy): Bacteria > Pseudomonadota > Gammaproteobacteria > Burkholderiales > Burkholderiaceae_D > Undibacterium. The sequence goes on along the minus strand of DATHMC010000360.1, from coordinate 7,472 downwards.
CTGGGCATGACCGCAGCAGAATTAACACCGCAACAAAAGAATCAGTTGTCGCATCGCGGCCAAGCTCTGCGTGCCTTAGTAGAAAAATTGAAATGATACCGATTAAACCGGTCGCGGATTTTGCGGCCACCAGCAAATCCATAGACAGCGTTGCGCAGGATGTGGCGAGTAATTACCTGGGAGCCGGCAGCCTGAGCCTGACTGCGTTGCCGCCCTTGTCGCTGTACATACACTTTCCTTGGTGCGTTAAAAAATGCCCGTATTGCGACTTCAACTCGCATGAGGTCAAAAGCAGCTTTGACGAGGACGCCTACCTGACCGCAGTGCGTGCCGACCTGGAGCATGCGCTGCCGCTGGTCTGGGGCCGCAAGATCTACACCATTTTCATTGGCGGCGGCACGCCCAGCCTGATGTCTGCTGCCGGTCTCGACAGACTGTTGTCCGATGTGCGTACGCTGTTGCCTATCGATATCGATGCCGAAATTACGATGGAAGCCAATCCGGGCACCTTTGAAACCGAGAAATTCCGCTCCTACCGCGATAGCGGCATCAACCGCCTGTCGATAGGCATACAAAGTTTTAATTCAGAACATCTGCATGCGCTGGGCCGCATCCACAATGGCGACGAGGCAATGAAGGCGGTCGGCATTGCACAAAAGTATTTTGATAACTTCAATCTGGACCTGATGTTTGCATTGCCGGGCCAGACGCTGGAGCAGGCACGGCAGGACGTGGAAACCGCGCTCTCGCTGGCGCCGCCGCACCTGTCGCTGTATCACCTGACGCTGGAGCCCAATACCTACTTCGCCAAATACCCGCCGGTGATTCCCGACGACGACCTGAGCGCCGAGATGCAGGACCTGATCCAGGGCAAGATGTCGGCCGCCGGTTATGTCAATTATGAAGTATCGGCCTACGCCAAGCCCGGCCGCGAATCGCGCCACAACCTGAACTACTGGAACTTCGGCGACTACCTCGGCATAGGTGCGGGAGCGCACTCCAAGCTGTCCTTTCCGCACCGGGTAGTGCGGCAGGCGCGCTACAAGCAGCCCAAGACCTTTATCGAGGCCGCGATGAATGGCAATGCAGTGCAGGAATCAGTAGAAATAGACCGCCATGAAATGGGTTTTGAATTCATGCTGAATGCTTTGCGTTTGAATGACGGTTTTGCCGCCAACCTGTTTTATGAGCGCACCGGCTTGCTGCTGAACAATATCGAAAAAGAATTGTCGCTGGCAGAGCAAAAGGGTTTGATCTACCGCGATCATCAACGCATCCAGCCCACCGATCTGGGCAGACGCTTTCTTAATGACTTGCAGCAACTTTTCCTAAAAAGTGCTTAGTGTGGCGATAAGTGTCGCTATTTCTCCGCATAACGGATTTTTATTTATCAATTCGGCAGAGATTAGTTAATATACCTCAAGTATTTCTTTAATTCATGTTGCAATTGACTAATTTTCAACATAACATCCTTGAGCGAAATTCGACACTACGCCACATAAAGATAAATGGATATCCTAGACTCGACCAGTTCAACGGTACCGGTTGCCGCTCTATTGCCCGTTGTCAATATTAAGCAGCAACTAGTCGCCCTATGCCCCAATTTGGATGTTGTCTCCACTGAAGAGGTGCTGCAATTGTTGCAGCAGTTCAAAGAGATCGATTTTTTTGACAAGCTGGCCGGCGTTTCCCTTTTATTGTCCATTCCTGATCCGCTGATTTTGCCGGCCGACCTGGATGGCAGGGTTGCTTCGTCGCGGTTGATGTTCTGCGTATCGGAGCACAGCTGCGCCGATCCCGAGGTGCAGACCAGGCTCAAATACCTGCTGAGCCACGGTTACCGCATACTGATAGGCGATCTGCCTTCGAAGACCGAGTTGAGCTGGAACGGTTCCAAGGCGGTGGCGGTCGATTGCAGCACCGGTGTCCCTTTTTACGTCAAGCCTTTGCTGAGCGGTTTGAATGGCGGCCTGCATTGGGCCAAGCAAATTGCCAATCCGCTGCAATTGCAGGATGCAATCGGGGCCGGCTTCAAGATTTTCTCAGGCGACTATGCTTTTGCTCCGCCGCCAAAAATCAATAGTGCCGACACGGGTGCCCGCGCCCGCTTGCTCAAACTGCTGGGCCTGGTGTCGCGTGATGCGGAATCGCGCGAGCTGGAAGAGCTCTTCAAGCAGGATGCCAATCTGTCCTTCAGCCTGTTCAAGCTGGTCAGCTCCGCTGCGTTTGCGCAAACGGTCAAGGTTTCCAGCTTTGGCCAGGCGATTAACCTGTTGGGGCGCCGCCAATTGCAGCGCTGGTTGCAATTGCTGTTGTACGCGCGCCAGAACGAGCAGGGCGCGGGCTTGAATCCACTGATGCCGCGCGCCGCTTTCAGGGCCAGCCTGATGGAATCCGTTTGCCAGAAAAACGGCGGCAGCAAGGATGAGCAGGATGCCGCTTTCATGGTCGGCATGTTCTCGTTGCTGCACGTATTATTCGGCTTGCCTTTGAGCGAAGTGCTGCAACCGCTGAACCTGACGGATGACGTATTGGGCGCATTGCTGGACAGGAGCGGCCGCCTGGGCAGCATGCTCAGCCTGGTGGAGTCTGCAGACACCGATAAGTCCGACGTCAATTTGCAGAGCCTGCTGGACGCCGGACTGGATATCGACACTTATTATCGCTGTGTGACCAAGGCCTATGAGTGGGTCAATCAAGTCTGCCAGGACATGTAAAGATGACATATCGAACGGGGGCGCACGATCTTGGTCTGGGGGCGGAGCTTGGTGAGGCTATATTATGCTTGCAGGGCGATGCGCTCGATGCGGCCTTAAGCCGCATCATCAGGACTGCATTGAAAAGCCCGGAGGGCGGCTATGTACGGCAGCCGCCGGAATTTAATGGACAACCGCAGTTAGCCCGTTCCGTTTTGCCCGATACCTTTTATGTGTTGTCCGGCAAAAAGGGCGGCTATGACGAGCAGGATCAGGCGAGACTGGCCGTATTGACCGATCTTACGGTAAGATTATTTGCCACCAAGGCAGAATTGGGCAAGCGCCTGAATGAGTCTGCGCACGTCCAGCTGCAACAACAGTCACAGATATTGGATCAGATGCAGGAATCCGTTATTACCATGGATCTGGCCGGCTTCATCGTCAGCTGGAATCGCGGCGCCGAAAAACTCTTTGGTTATACGGCGGGCGAAGCTATCGGCAAGAATATCCTGTTCCTGTACGACGATGAGGAGCTGGACGGCTTGAAGCTGTTCGACATGTTCCTGGAGCAGGGCGGGCGCGAGATGGAAGTGCGCCGCCGTAAAAAGTCCGGCGAAATTTTTTGGGCCAGCCTGACCCTGTCGCCACTGTGCGACAGCGGCAAGGAGCCGATAGGCATCATCGGCTATCTGCGCGACATCACCGAGCGCAAGCAGGCCGAGGAGCGCATCAACCACCTCGCGTATTACGACCTGCTGACAGGCCTGCCGAATCGCACATTGTTCAAAAAACTGGTGGACAAGGCATTGCTGCAATTCCAGCGCAATTCCTCGCTGGGTTCCTTGCTGTTTATCGACCTGAACCGCTTCAAACCCATCAACGATACGCTGGGCCACCATATTGGCGACCTGCTGTTGAAACAGGTCGCACAGCGCCTGCGCACTACCCTGCGAGACAACGACGTGGTTGCGCGCCTGGGCAGTGACGAGTTTGCAATCGCCTTGCTGGACATTAATCAGCACTACCACGCCGGCCTGGTTGCGCAAAAACTGCTGGCCGCGCTGGACGAGAACTTCATCATCGAGGGCCATGAGTTGCGCATCGGCGCCAGCATAGGCATCAGCGTTTACCCGCAAGACGGGCAAGACGCCGATAACCTGATCCGCCGCGCCGATATCGCCATGTTCAAGGCCAAGCGCAGCGGCGAGGGGGACGGTGGCGGTTATGTTTTCTATAACCAGGAAATGAACCACACCATCGCCGGCCGCCTGCATATAGAGTCGGCACTCAGGCGGGCGCTGGAGCGCAAGGAGTTCTCGCTGCTGTACCAGCCCAAGATAGATATTGCCACCGGCAGGATTATCGGCGCGGAAGCGCTGCTGCGGTGGCTGCATCCGGAAAAGGGCATGATTTCGCCGGTGGACTTTATCCCGGTGGCAGAGGAGACCGGCCTGATCCAGCAGATCGATGCCTGGGTGCTGGAAACAGCCTGCGCGCAAGCCCGCAAATGGCACGATCTGGGGCAGGATGCCTTCCGCGTCGCCGTCAATATATCAGCGAAGGAATTCACCGCAGCACTGCCGGAACGGGTCGACCAAGTGCTGACCCGCCACAACATCGCGCCGCAATGGCTGGAACTGGAAATCACCGAAAGCATGCTGATGAACAGCGCCCAGGGTGTGCTGGCCATCATGGACGAGATCACCACGCTCGGCGTGACCCTGTCGCTGGACGACTTCGGCACCGGCTATTCCAGCCTGTCTTACCTGAAACGCTTCCCGATAGACACACTGAAAATCGACCGCTCCTTCATCCAGGGCATCCCTGAAGACGTTAATGATTGCGCCATCGCCAGCGCCATCATCAGCATGGCCAAGCAATTGAAGCACAAGGTCATCGCAGAGGGCGTGGAAAATGCCGAGCAACTGAGTTTTCTGAAAAACGCCGGCTGCGATGAAGTGCAGGGCTATATGTTCTCGCACCCGGTCAGCGCTGCCAAGTTTGAGGAAATGCTGGCCAAGGACTACCGCTTTGCGCTGTAGGTAGAGTCCAGGATTGTGATTCCGGTTGTCGTGGCTCTTGTCAAAGACACAGTAAACCGTATTTGCCAGCCGGAAAAAGTACTAAAAGGATTAATTCTGCAGTATAATCACGGGCTCGGAAGGTTGGCAGAGCGGTTGAATGCACCAGTCTTGAAAACTGGCGAGGTGTTAAAGCCTTCGTGAGTTCGAATCTCACACCTTCCGCCATCATTTCAAATGCCCGCTATGCGGGCATTTTCATTTGCGGAAGGAAGAAAGCCGCCTGCGCGGCTTTCGTTGGAGATTCGAAGGGAATCGCTTGCGAGCGATTCCGCGGCCTGCGGGATGTAGGCGAATCTCACACCTTCCGCCATCATTTCGAATGCCTGCTATGCGGGCATTTTCATTTGCGGAAGGAAGAAAGCCACCTGCGTAGCTTTCGTTGGAGATTCGAAGGGAATCGCTTGCAAGCGATTCCGCGGCCTGCAGGATGTAGGCGAATCCCGCACTTACGGAATCAAAACGTCGCCGCAGGGAACTTGACGGCATCGATAAACCGACTGAGTGCCGGCGCGATTTCCTTGTCGTGCCAGATGCAGAGCGTTTCGGACTGTATGCTGCTTTCGGTCAGGGGGCGATACGTTACCTGGCTGAACATGGCTTTTTGCATCGAGAGCGGAACTAGTGCGATGCCCATGTTTTGTCCCACCAGGCCGACTATCGTCAGCCAATGACGGACTTCGTGACGGATGCGAGGGCTAAAGCCGGCATTGGTGCAGAGCGCGACGATACGGTCGTGGTAATGCGGCGACACCGCGCGCGGGAACAGCACGAAGGTTTCGTCGGCCAGATCGCGCAAATCTATCTTTGCCTTCTTTGCATAACGATGGCCGTTCGGCAGACAGCAGACGAACGGCTCTTCCAGTAGCTGCTTGGATTGTATCCCCGGGGGCAAATGACCGGCGTGAATAAAGCCCACGTCGATCTGTTCGCGACGGATCTCCTCAATCTGCTCGGTTGTATTCATTTCGCGCAGCACGATATCGACACGTGGATTTTCTTTTTGAAAAGCATTAATGGCTTCAGGTAGTCCGCGAAACAGCATGGCGCCGACGAACCCGACTTTCAATCTTCCCTCGATCCCCAACGCGACGCGGGCCGCCATGTCTTCCATGTCCGCCGCATGCTTCAGCAGCTTGCGGGCCTCGCTGTAGAGCACCGCGCCGGCACTGGTCAACGCCGCCGTTTTGTTGGTGCGCAGCAGCAGCATGACGCCCAGGCTTTTTTCCAGCTGTTGAATGCTCAAGCTCAACGGCGGCTGGGAAATATGTAGTTTTTCGGCGGCGCGTCCGAAATGCAATTCTTCCGCCACCGTCACAAAATAGCGTAATTGACGTAAGTCCATGGGGCATTTCCTCCAAATCGGGCAGAGATTCCATCATACATTTTACATATCGCACAATGCAAATTATGTATTTTACTGAAATCGTGGACCATCCAATAATGAACCCATAAGAAGAAGTTAATTCATTATCAGGAGATAGAGATGCTTGAACCGTCCCAGACATTGCCTGCGATTCCGGATAGCCGTGGGATGAATCTGTTTTCATCCGATGCTGCATTGAGCGACTTGCTGAGAATCTACTTGCCGCCTGACATCTTGCAGCATTTGCAACCGCACTTGCAGCGCCTAGGGGAACAAGCCGGAGGGCGTCTCGATGAGCTGGCGTTGACAGCCGACAAAAATCCGCCGACCTTGTTGCATCGGACCCGCTCCGGTCAGAATGTCCAGAAAATCAATAAGCACCCATCCTACGTTGCCCTGGAGCGCACTGCGTATTCTGAACTGGGACTGGCGGCGATGACGCACAGAGCCGGCGTACTGGGCTGGCCGGCACCCTTGCCGCCGTTGGCCAAATATGCGTTGACCTTCTTGTTCGTGCAAGCGGAATTTGGCTTGTGTTGTCCCGTCAGCATGACGGATTCACTGACCAACACTCTGCGCAAGTTTGGCGCTCCAGACCTGGTCGCTCGTTTTCTGCCGAACCTGACCTCACTGGATTTCGACGAACTTTATCAAGGCGCGATGTTCATGACGGAGCAGGGGGCGGGATCGGATGTTTCACGGGTATCGACACGCGCCTATCGCGACGGTGATCAATGGAAACTGGCCGGAGACAAATGGTTTTGTTCCAACCCCGATGCCGACCTGGCCATGGTGCTGGCCCGCCCCGACGGCGCTCCTGAGGGTATCAAGGGGATAGGCTTGTTTTTATTGCCAAAGACGCTTGCAGACGGCAGTCCCAACAATTACCGCATCATCAGGCTCAAAGACAAGATGGGAAGCCGCTCGATGGCCAGCGGCGAAATCCAGCTGGAAGGCGCTACTGCATATCTGGTCGGCGAGCTGGGACGCGGCTTCAATCAGATGGCGGACATGATCAATATGTCACGCCTTTCCAATGGCGTGCGCGCGGCCGGCCTGATGCGGCGCGCCGTCGGCGAAGCCTTGTATATCGCCAGGAACCGCATGGCGTTCGGGAAACGCCTGGTCGACATGCCGCTGATGCAGCGCCAACTCATCAAGATGCTGTTGCCGAGCGAACAGGCGCGCTCCATGTTCATGCAGACTGCAAGTTGCATGGAGCGCGCGGACAAGGGCGATACGGATGCACAAAAGCTGGTGCGTATCCTGACGCCGATGATCAAGTTCCGTGCTTGCCGCGATGCCAGGAAGGTCACCGGCGACGCCATG
>DATHMC010000359.1:0-9368 GCA_035487495.1 Undibacterium sp. | reverse complement strand
TTTTTCTCGATACTGCTGAGTGTGACGGGTTTGTGGCGGCGTCCGCGCTTGGTGACCGACCAGATTCACTTCATCGGCAATTATTCGCTGGTGATTATTGCGGTATCGGGCTTGTTTGTCGGATTTGTATTGGGTTACCAGGGCTACTACACGCTGAACAAATACGGTTCCGAGCAAGCTCTGGGCCTGTTGGTCACCTTGTCGCTGGTGCGTGAACTGGGGCCTGTGGTGACGGCATTGTTGTTCGCGGGCCGTGCAGGCACGTCGTTGACGGCCGAGATAGGCTTGATGAAGGCCGGGGAGCAACTGGCCGCGATGGAAATGATGGCGGTCAATCCGCTGCAACGCGTGATTGCACCGCGGTTTTTGGCGGGCATCATTGCAATGCCGGTACTGGCCGCCATATTCAACGCGATGGGGGTGATCGGCGGCTATCTGGTCGGCGTACAATTGATCGGCGTGGACGAAGGCGCATTCTGGTCGCAGATGCAGAGCGGTGTGGATGTCTGGCAGGATATCGGCAACGGTGTGATCAAAAGTATCGTCTTTGGCTTTGCCGTGACGTTTATTGCACTATTCCAGGGCTATGAAGCCAGCCCTACGCCGGAAGGCGTTTCGCGCGCAACGACGCGCACGGTGGTGATTTCATCGTTGATGGTGCTGTGGCTGGATTTCCTGTTGACAGCCTTGATGTTCAAATAAGTTGAGCAATCGGCGGAATTTCTGATTTTGCCGGTTGAGCGCGATGCCAAGCATTGCTGTTTGTTTGAAAAATATCCAGATGCGCCCGGTTGGAATGTGGGCGCATCTTTGAAGATGCATGGAGAGGTGGTGGGGTATGCAAAAAAAATCATTGGATTTCTGGGTCGGACTGTTTGTGCTGCTAGGTGCGGCGGCCCTGCTTTTCCTGGCCTTGAAGGCTGGAAACATGAGCTCGCTTTCAACGGAAAAGACTTATGATGTGATAACGAGTTTCGACAATATCGGTGGCCTGAAGCCGCGCGCCCCGGTCAAAAGCGCAGGCGTGGTGGTTGGGCGTGTGGGCGAGATCAAGTTTGACGACAAGAAGTTCCAGGCGTCGGTCACGCTGCAGCTTGAAGATCGCTACAAGTTTCCGAAAGACAGTTCGGCAAAGATCCTGACGTCAGGGTTGCTGGGCGAACAATATATAGGCTTGGAAGCCGGCGGGGATATCAATAACCTGAAAGCCGGCGACAAGATAACCATGACACAGTCTGCTGTAGTGCTGGAGAACCTGATCAGCCAGTTCCTGTTCAGCAAGGCGGCCGAGGGTAAGGACGACAAGAAATGAAATTTCATAAAAGAACCGCTGTATTGATGATAGCTGCCCCGCTGTTGCTGAGCGCCTGCGCCAGTACAGGGCCAACTACAGGCCAAACGTCTGGAGCCGGGGCAGATGCAACCACCGGTACAACGGCAAGTACTGCGCGCAATCCGCGCGACCCGTTTGAGAGTTTTAACCGCGCGATGTTCAGTTTCAACGATACCCTGGACAGGGTAGCCCTGAAGCCCGCGGCCAAGGCCTACCAGACGGTGCTGCCTTCATTTGTGCAGACCGGCATAGGCAATTTTTTCAGCAATATCGGCGATGTCTGGAATGCAGCGAACAATTTCCTGCAGGGCAAGGGTACTGACGGCATGAGCGACGTATTCCGCGTCGGCGTCAATACCGTATTTGGCTTGGGCGGCGTGCTGGATATCGCTACCGAAGCCGGCATGCCCAAGCACCAGGAAGATTTTGGCCAGACCCTGGGAACCTGGGGTGTAAAATCCGGTCCTTATGTCGTTCTCCCTATCTTCGGCTCATCCACCTTGCGTGATGCGCTGGCGACGCCGGTCGATATCTATGGCGACCCGTGGGGTTACGTCTACCCGGTCAGCTATCGCAACACCGGAGTGGCGATACGCCTGGTCGACAAGCGCGCCGCCGTATTGGATGCGGGCAACCTGATCGAAGAAGCGTCGCTGGATAAATATGTGTTTTTCCGTGATGCATATTTGCAAAGGCGAGCCGCCCAGATTAGCGGCGATGACAATTAAGATTGTTGCCCTATCCGCAGGTCATCCGGCGATGCATGCCGGATTTGTAAATAAATATGATTGTAAGCAAGTGTGACAGCGGTCAACCGCAATGCGGCCGGACTGGTTAAATGCTTGCGGCAAGAAATGCGCTTTGGCGCACATAGAAAGTAAAAGATGAAGAAACTGCTCAATAAATTCCTGGTATTCGCAATCGCATCGCTGGCTTTTGCCGGCCACAGCATGGCCGCAGACGAGGGTGCGGACCAATTGGTCAAACGGATCAGCATGGAAGTGATAGACACTGCCAAAAATGACAAGGACATCCAGTCCGGCAACCAGCGGCGCATCAACGACCTGGTTGAGGCCAAGATCCTGCCGTATGTGAATTTCCAGCGCATGACTTCGCTGGCGGTCGGCAAAAGCTGGCGCGACGCCACTCCTGAGCAGCAAAAGCAACTGGTGGCGGAGTTCCGCACTTTGCTGGTATATACCTACTCCGGCGCGATTGCCCAGATCAAGGATCAGCAGGTAGAGTTCAAGCCCTTCCGTGCAGCGCCGGAAGATACCGAAGTGGAAGTGCGCACCCAGGTTATCCAGAAGCGCGGCGAGCCTATCCAGCTGAACTACCGCCTGGAGAAGCAGCCGGGCGGCTGGAAGATATTTGATATCAATGTGCTGGGCGCGTGGCTGGTGGAAACCTACAAAGGCAGCTTTGCGTCGGAAATCAGCAAATCCGGCATCGACGGCCTGATCAAGACCTTGTCCGACAAGAACAAGAAATTGGCATCCATTCCGGTCAAGGCCGCTAAATAACACTGACAACGACAACATCAAGACCAGGTGACCATGCAACAGTCGGCTAACGACCTCAGTGTGCGCAGTGCAAATGCCATCCTGCAATCTGGATTGTCGGCCATTGCCGCCGGTTCTACGGATTTTGACATGTCTCGCTACACGGTAGTCGATTCGGTGGCCGTGACGGTGATGCTCGCCTGGCAACGCGCGGCGGCGGCCCTGGGTAAAACCGCCACCTTTCGCGGCGTACAAGGCAATCTGCGCAGCCTGATCGCCCTGTACGGCGTAGCCGATTTGCTGGCGCTGGAAGATAACGAGCGACATTGATCCTGCCTTTCCCGGGCCTGTCTGGCCCGAGCCAAGGAAACCTGCCTGGTCCGTCAAGCGATCTGAACAGGTTCCAGTCCAAATACCGGAAATCCCATATAATCAACGGTTTTCGCCCATTAAAGGGCGAAAATGCCGAGATAACCGCAGTTGACCATTTTGTAAAGCACATCAGCCACCATGGCCGCCATCCAGATCACCAATGTAGAAAAACGCTACCAGTCGCTGCAGGCACTGGGCGGCGTCTCGCTTTCGATAGAGGAAGGCGAGTTTTTCGGTTTGCTAGGCCCGAACGGCGCCGGTAAAACCACACTGATATCCATCATCGCAGGGCTCAACCGGCCGGACGCGGGACAAGTGAAAATACAGGGCCACGACGTGGTCGCCGATTACCGGGCCGCGCGCAGAAACCTGGGCGTGGTGCCGCAGGAGCTGGTGTTTGACCCCTTCTTCACGGTACGTGAAACCTTGCGCATGCAATCCGGTTACTACGGACTGAAGAACAATGACAAGTGGATAGACGAGGTGATGGAGCACCTGGACCTGACCAATAAAGCCGATACCAATATGCGCGCCCTGTCAGGCGGCATGAAACGGCGCGTGCTGGTGGCCCAGGCGCTGGTCCACAAGCCGCCGGTCATCGTGCTCGATGAGCCCACCGCCGGCGTCGACGTGGAGTTGCGTCAAACCTTGTGGAAATTCATCGCCGGTTTGAACCAGGAGGGCCATACCGTCGTGCTGACCACGCACTACCTGGAAGAGGCGCAGGCGCTGTGCAATCGGATCGCGATGCTGAAGTCCGGCAAGGTAGTGGCGCTGGACTCGACATCGGCGCTGATCAAGCGCATCTCCGGATCGCAACTGGTGTTGCGCTTGTCGCAAGGCACTTTGCCGGACAGCCTGAAAGATTTGCTGATGCACCACGACAGCAAGGATGAGTACGTGTTGCGGGTGAACGACTATGCGGAAGTGGAGCCTATTCTGGGCGCCTTGCGCATCGCGGGCTGCGTGATCGAGGATATGCAATTACAGCAGGCGGATCTGGAAGATGTTTTCCTGCAAATCATGGACGGTGGAAAATGATAGGCTTTCAAACCCTGTTTTATAAGGAAATACTGCGTTTCTGGAAAGTGGCGACGCAGACCATTACCGCGCCCATCATGACGGCCCTGCTGTACCTGCTGATCTTCGGCCATGCGCTGGACGCCCATGTGCAGGTGTATCCTGGCGTCAAATATACGGCCTTCCTGATTCCCGGCCTGGTGATGATGAGCGTATTGCAAAATGCCTTTGCCAATTCGTCGTCGTCGCTGATCCAGTCCAAGATTACAGGCAATCTGGTCTTCGTGCTGCTGCCGCCCTTGTCGCACTGGGAGCTGTTCGGCGCCTATGTGCTGGCGTCCATCGTGCGCGGCCTGGCAGTCGGTGCCGGCGTATTTGTCGTGACCGCCTGGCTGGCCGATTTATCCTTTGTCGCCCCGTGGTGGATAGTCATTTTTGCATTGCTAGGCGCGGCGATGCTGGGTACCATGGGACTGATCGCCGGTATCTGGGCTGAAAAGTTCGACCAGTTGGCGGCATTCCAGAATTTCCTGATCATGCCGGCCACCTTCCTGTCGGGCGTGTTTTATTCTATCCATTCCCTGCCGGGCGTATGGCAGACCGTATCGCATTTCAATCCCTTCTTCTACATGATAGACGGGTTCCGCTACGGTTTCTTCGGCCAGTCGGACGTGGACCCGCTGACGAGCTTGTCGGTCGTGACGGTATTTTTTGTATTGTTGGCAACGCTGGCGGTGCAACTGCTGAGGCGCGGCTACAAGCTGAGGCATTGAGCTGAACCAAGAAGCTATTGCGAAGACAAGGCAATCCGCTTTGCTGAATATTTGAAAGAATGAATCGTGTTTCCTACACCTGAACAAATCAAAAACTATATTGCTGCCGGCCTGCAGTGCTCGCACCTGGAAGTCGAAGGCGACGGTCAGCATTTCACGGCCGTCATCGTGTCCGATGCTTTTGCAGGCAAGCGCCTGATCCAGAGGCATCAATTGGTGTATGCAGTATTGGGCGACCGCATGCGTGAAGAGATCCATGCGCTGTCGATGAAAACCCTGACCCCGGACGAATTTAAAAAATAATGGATAAATTACTGATTACCGGCGGCAACCGCCTGGCAGGCGAAGTGCATATTTCCGGCGCAAAAAATGCGGCGCTGCCTATCCTGTGCGCCGGCTTACTGACCGCCGACGACGTGATCCTGCACAACGTGCCGTCGTTGCAGGACGTTTCGACGATGCTGAAGCTCTTGCGCCAGATGGGTTTGCAGGTAACGCAACAGGATGGCGTCGTCACGTTGAACGGCAGCGATATCAACCAGCTGGAAGCGCCGTACGACCTGGTGAAAACCATGCGCGCGTCCATCCTGGTGCTGGGACCATTGCTGGCGCGCTTCGGCGAAGCCAAGGTCTCGTTGCCGGGCGGCTGCGCGATAGGTTCGCGCCCGGTGGACCAGCATATCAAGGGCCTGCAGGCGATGGGCGCCGAAATCACGATCGAGGCCGGCTATATCCACGCCAAGGCCAAGAAACTGAAGGGCGCCCGCATCGTCACGGACATGATCACCGTGACCGGCACTGAAAACCTGTTGATGGCCGCCACGCTGGCGGAGGGCGAGACCGTGCTGGAAAATGCCGCGCGCGAACCTGAAGTGACCGACCTGGCAAACCTGCTGGTGGCGATGGGCGCCAACATCGAAGGCATAGGCACCGACAGGCTGGTGATCCACGGCGTGGAGCGCTTGCACGGCGCTACCCATACCGTGATCGCCGATCGCATCGAGACCGCGACCTTCCTGTGCGCAGTCGCGGCGACCGGCGGCGATATCACCTTGCGCCATGTACGCAGCGATATCCTGGATGTGGCGCTGGACAAGTTGCGCGAGGCGGGCGTGATCATTACCGGCGGCCCGGGCTGGATACGCGCGCAAATGAGCGGACGTCCGAAAGCGGTGAATTTCCGCACTACCGAATATCCCGGCTTTCCTACCGATATGCAGGCGCAATTCATGGCGCTGAACTGCATCGCATTGGGCAGCAGCCGCGTCACCGAAACCATCTTCGAGAATCGCTTTATGCACGTGCAGGAAATGAACCGCCTGGGAGCCGCGATAGAAATCGACGGCCATACGGCGCTGATCACCGGCGTAGAGAAGCTGGTTGGTGCGCCTGTCATGGCGACCGACCTGCGCGCGTCGGCGTCGCTGGTGATTGCCGGCCTGGCGGCGGAAGGCGAGACCCTGATAGATCGTATCTACCACCTGGACCGCGGTTACGACAGGATGGAAGTCAAATTATCCGGCGTGGGTGCCAATATCCGGCGCATCAAGTAAACATAAATAAGCAGCAAACAGAAAAGAGCCTTCCATGTCCCAGCAACTTACCCTGGCTTTGTCCAAAGGGCGTATTTTTGAAGAAACCCTGCCGCTGCTGGAAGCTGCCGGCATCCAGGTGACTGAAGATCCGGAAACTTCGCGCAAACTGATCCTGCCAACCAATGATCCGCAAGTGCGGGTCATCATTGTGCGCGCCTCCGACGTGCCCACTTACGTGCAATATGGGGCGGCAGACTTTGGCGTGGCCGGTAAGGATGTATTGCATGAGCATGGCGGCGAAGGCCTATACCAGCCGATTGACCTGCAGATTGCCAAATGTCGCATGTCGGTCGCAGTGTCTGCCGGTTTTGATTACCAGACCGCGGTACGCCAGGGCGCCCGCTTGCGCGTCGCCACCAAATACCTGGAAACCGCGCGCGAGCACTTCGCCAGCAAAGGCGTGCACGTGGACTTGATCAAACTGTACGGCTCGATGGAACTGGCGCCGCTGGTCGGTTTGTCCGATGCGATCGTTGACCTGGTCAGCACCGGCAGCACGCTGCGCGCCAACAACCTGGTCGAGGTCGAACACATCATGGAAATCTCTTCGCGCCTGGTGGTGAACCAGGCCGCGTTGAAATTGAAGCGCGAGCGCCTGCAACCGATATTGGAGGCCTTTGAAAATGCCTCCAGGAATAAATAAAGCCGTTGCCTGGCCTACCGGAAAAACACCCTGCACCTGATCGAGAATACTATGCCTTTACCCCTATCCAGACTGGATGCGACGCAGCCGGATTTTGCCGCGAAGCTTTCCGCACTGCTGGCGTTTGAAGCCGGCGAAGATGCTGCGATAGAGCGCGCGGCCGCACAGATATTGGCAGACGTGAAGACCCGCGGCGATGACGCGGTGCTGGAAGCCACCAATCGTTTCGACCGCTTGAGTGCGAGCTCCGTCCCGGCGCTGGAATTGTCGCAACAGGAAATGCAGCAGGCGCTGGCGTCGCTGGCGCCTGAGCGCCGTACTGCGCTGGAAACGGCGGCAGCCAGGGTGCGCGCCTACCACGAGCGCCAGAAAGACGAATGCGGTTCCGCCGGCTTTATGTACACCGAGGCCGACGGCACGGTGCTGGGCCAAAAAGTGACTCCGCTGGACCGCGTCGGCATCTATGTGCCGGGCGGTAAGGCTGCCTACCCGTCCTCGGTCTTGATGAATGCGATTCCCGCCAAGGTGGCCGGCGTGCAGGAAATCATCATGGTGGTGCCTACCCCGGACGGCGTGAAGAATCCGCTGGTGCTGGCTGCCGCGGCGATTGCCGGCGTCGACCGCGTGTTTACGATAGGCGGGGCACAGGCAGTCGGCGCGCTGGCCTACGGCACCGCGACGATACCGCAGGTGGACAAGATCGTCGGCCCCGGCAACGCCTATGTGGCGGCGGCAAAGCGGCGCGTGTTCGGCACCGTCGGCATCGACATGATCGCCGGACCGTCCGAGATCCTGGTGATTTGCGACGGCACTACCGATCCCGATTGGGTGGCGATGGACCTGTTTTCGCAAGCCGAACACGACGAGCTGGCGCAATCGATCTTGCTGTGCCCCGACGCAACCTACATAGAGGCGGTGCAAGCCAGCATCGTCAAACTGCTGGACGGCATGCCGCGCAAGGAAGTAATCCGGACTTCGCTGGCCAACCGCGGCGCGCTGATCAAAGTCAGGGATATGCAGCAGGCGTGCGAGATCGCCAACGATATCGCTGCCGAGCACCTGGAAATCTCCGCCGAGAACCCGCAGCAGTGGGCCGACCTGATACGCCATGCCGGCGCCATGTTCCTCGGCCGCTTCTCGTCCGAGGCATTGGGCGACTATTGCGCCGGCCCGAACCACGTGTTGCCGACTTCGCGCACTGCGCGCTTTTCGTCGCCGTTGGGCGTGTATGATTTTCAGAAGCGTTCCAGCATCATCCACGTCAGCGAGCAGGGCGCGCAGACCCTGGGCCGCGTTGCGGCAGAGCTGGCCTATGGCGAGGGCTTGCAGGCGCATGCCCGCAGTGCCGAATACAGGCTGAAATGAAGATAGTGGACGCCGACTGGCGCAACCGCATTTTTTGCGAAGACGCGCTGCAGGGCCTGGCGCGCATTCCCGACGGCAGCGTGGACCTGCTGCTGGCGGACCCGCCGTATGGATTGGGCAAGGACTACGGCAATGATTCCGACAAGCTGGAGTCCGCCGAGTACCTGTTGTGGATGGAGCAATGGATAGATATCGCACTGCCCAAGCTGAAGGCCAACGGCAGCTTGTATATCTTCCTGACCTGGCGTTATTCGCCCGAAGTATTTGTGATGCTGAAGCAGCGCATGACGATGGTCAATGAAATCATCTGGGACCGGCGAGTGCCCTCGATGGGCGGCAGCACCCGCAAGTTTTCATCGGTGCACGACACGATAGGTTTTTTTGCCAAGGCCAAGGACTACTATTTCGACCTGGATGCGATACGCATTCCTTACGATGCCGAAACCAAGAAAGCCCGCTCGCGCAAGATTTTTGAAGGCGCGAAGTGGCTGGAGATGGGCTTCAATCCCAAGGATGTGTGGAGCGTCTCCAGGTTGCACCGGGAGCATCCCGAACGCGAAGAACACCCGACGCAAAAGCCTTTGGAAATCATAGAGCGCATCATCAAGGCATCCTGCCCGGCCGGCGGCGTGGTGCTGGACCCGTTCATGGGCAGCGGCACTACGGCGGTGGCGGCCAGGCATTGCGAGCGCGATTATGTAGGCTTTGAGCTGAATCCCGAATACTGCGCGATGATAGAGCAACGCTTGCTGGATGACGGGCTGG
>DATHMC010000358.1:0-13088 GCA_035487495.1 Undibacterium sp. | reverse complement strand
TGTCGAAAACCGGTTTTACCAATGAAGCCGGTAATTGCCTGATCATGCGCATCAAGGCAGCGGGCAGGAATGCCACGCTGGTACTGCTGAATGCGAAGGCAAACTCGGCACGCCTATTTGACGCATCGAGTATCCGTCGTTTTCTGACCGGCGAACCGGAGCCGCAAGTAGTTGCCCATACCGGCCGGCATCATCGACACCGGAGCCGCGCCGGCTAATTCAAGGCTGGATGCGGGGAACAGGCGGAGCCCGGTGCTCCGCCGATGCTTTCAATGCGGCCAGGTCCGGCCACAGGTAGCGCAAGGTCAGCACCTTGCCGCCGCCGGGAGGCTCCCATAATTCCTCATCCGCCGCGACGCCGCCCATGCGCTGATAAAAGCGTATCGCCGAATGATTCGCCTGCACGACCCATAAATATAGTCCCCGCGCGGCATCTGTGCCGCCGCACCAGCTGGCGACATCGGCCATTAGTTGTGCGCCGATATTCTGGCCCTTGCTGTCGGCTGCGACGTGCAGGTTGTCCAGATAGTGGCCCCACTGTGGATGTTCGTTGGCAAACGCGCAGGCAAAGCCGCTGACGGCCCCTGCATTTTCCGCGACGACGATATATTGGTTGGATGCGGGAGCGCGCAGCCGTTCTTCCCAAGAGTTCAGCCGTTCGGCCTGGACTTCATTATCCAGGTAGGCATCTTGCAGCACGCCGCGGTAGGTCCGGCGCCAGTTCTCCGCATGAAGATGGGCGATGGCCGCTGCGTCGGACAGTGTCGCGGTGCGTAGTTGCATGGAGGATTCTTCCAGTTCATCATTAAGCGGACTTATTTTGAACGTATTTCCACCGTTTGTCATTGGCGGCAACGAAAAAGGGTCCGGCCGCGAATGGCCGAACCCTTCAGATAAGGATGGTACTGGAGCGCCAGCTTATTTTGCAGGTGCTGCTTTAGTTGCTTCAGCCGATGCGGAGGCAGCTGGCTTGGCAGCTTTGTGTTTGCTGTGCTTTTTCTTGCTGACGGTTTTTTCCGGGGTCGCTGCTGCAGTGCTTGCAGCGGCAGCTGTGGCGGCGGGTGCAGCAGGCGCAGCAGCTGGTGTTTGTGCGAAAGCCGCGCCCATAGTGAATGTAGTGGCAACGAGAGCGATGATCAGTTTGTTCATGGTGGATTCCTTTATGGTTAGCGTAGCAGTTCCTACGTGAGCTTATAACGCTGACGGGCTTTTTCTTGTTGACGAGAGAATTGTTTCCAGATGTTTCAGCCGCGTTCCTGCGCTTCTTTAGCGCTCTTCCAGCGTGAGAACCCTGCCTCGCGTAAAATCATGGGTTTTGCACCTGGAATTTCGCATGAACCGCCTGTTAACCTTGATCCTGGCCGGATTGTCGATGGTCGGCCCGCTGGCTATCGATACCTATTTACCCTCGTTTCCGGCGATCTCGAAAGCGTTTGAGGTCGGCCCCTTGCTGATGCAGCAAAGCCTGAGCCTGTTCCTGTTTACCTTCGCGTTCATGATGCTGTTCTATGGAACCCTGTCGGATTCGTTTGGCCGCAGGCCGGTTATTTTGGTGTCGCTGGTGATCTATACGCTGGCTTCGCTCGGCGCCGCAGTGGCGCCTTCCTTTGGCTGGCTGCTGGTATGCCGTGTCTTCCAGGGCCTGGCGTCAGGGGCCGGATCGGTGGTCAGCCGCGCGATCGTGCAGGACAAATTCTCCGGCGCGGAAGCGCAGCGCATGCTGTCGCATATCATGATGCTGTTCGGACTGGCGCCGGCGATCGCGCCGGTACTTGGCGGCTGGCTGCAGGTGAGCCTGGGCTGGCGCTCCGTGTTCTGGTTCCTGACGTCGTTCGGCGTGCTGATGCTGGTAGTCTGTTATCGCGCGCTGCCTGAAAGCTTGCCGGTGAAATCGCGCCATGCTTTTCATCCCGTCGTGATCGCGGCCAATTACTGGAAGGTGCTGCGCCACCACCGATTCCTGTTGATGGCGCTGGCCGTCGGCTTGAGCTTTAGCGGTTTCGCGCTGTATATAGGTTCTGCGGCCAACTTCGTGATGAATATCCTGCATAAGCCTGAAACGGCCTTCGCCTGGCTGTTTATCCCGCTGATCAGCGGCATGGTGGCAGGTTCGGCCATGTCTGCCAAACACGCGTCGCGTTACACTCCCAGGCGCATGATCCTGATCGGTTATGCGATCATGGCGGCGGCCACTGTGCTCAACGTCGGCTACAACTATTTTTTTGCCGCCGAAGTGCCGTGGGCGGTCTTGCCGCTGTTTTTGTATGCGTTTGGCCTGGCGCTGATCACCCCGGCCGCAACCATCATCGCGATGGGCTATTTCCCGGATAATCGCGGCCTGGCGTCGTCGCTGCAGTCTTTCGTGCAGATGTTCATGTTTGCACTGGTGTCCGGTTTCGTGGCGCCGATCCTCTTCGAGAGCGCGTTCAAGCTGGCGTGCGGCGTGGCGGGTGGCTTATGCCTGAGTTTTGTTTGCTGGCTGTTAGGACAACCGAAGCAGTCCGATTTGCCGATGGAAGCGGTAGCCGGAAAATAAGCTCGCCAACTAGTAAAAAGCCCGCTGAATATTGTCAGCGGGCTTTTTTGTGGGACGGGGCAGGTTTAACCCAGATCCTTGTGGTTGTCGATAATGCGGGACACGATGCCGTACTTGACCGCTTCCTCGGCATTCATCCAGAAATCCCTTTCCATATCCGTCAGCACTTTTTCCAGCGACTGGCCGGTTTCCTTGGAAACTTCGCGTGCGATACGCTCACGGGTTTTCAATATTTCCTTGGCGTGGATGGCGATGTCGGATGCCTGGCCGCCGGTGCCGCCGCCCGGTTGGTGGATCATGAAGCGGGTATTGGGCAGGCAGACGCGCCTTTCCTTTGGTGCTGCCAGGAAGATGTGCGTGCCCGCGCTGGCTACCCAGCCTGTGCCTATCGTGGTCACGGGCGCCCGTACAAAGCGTATCATGTCGTGGATCGCATCGCCGGATTCGACATGGCCGCCCGGTGAGGAGATCAGCATATGGATGGGTGCTTCCGATTCCTGCGACAGCGCAATCAGGCGCTCGCAAGCGGCGCGCGCCGACTGGTGGTTGATTTCTCCGAATACCATGACGAAGCGCGACTTGAACAGCAGCTTGCCTTCAATGCGGTCGTCTTTGTTTGCTTCCTTGGTAGTGTCTTCCGGTGTGTTGCCTGGTTCTTCCATCTGGCTCTCCTGTTTAGTTGTCAGCTGCACGACGCATATCCTCTTTATTTCCGGGCATGTCGATGCATGAAATGGGTTCTTAGCGTCGATTATAGTGAGTTTCGTCTGACATTATATTTAATTCCGATAAAATTCCTTTAGTCAAACAGAGAGGGATTACATTGAATAACGCGGAAACATCATCGGCCGAGGCAAATCCCCGGCCGGCTTGCGCTCCGGCTCCGGTGAGTTTTGGGGTGGCTTTTCTGTTTTGGCTCAAGCTGGGTTTTATCAGTTTCGGCGGCCCTGCCGGGCAAATTTCCATCATGCATCAGGAATTGGTGGAAAACCGCCGCTGGATATCGGAGCGGCGCTTCCTGCACGCGCTGAATTTCTGCATGGTGCTGCCGGGCCCGGAGGCGCAGCAACTCGCTACCTATATAGGCTGGCTGATGCATAAGCGCTGGGGCGGCATCGTCGCCGGAGGGCTGTTTGTCTTGCCGTCCCTGTTTATCCTGGTGATCCTGTCCTGGCTGTATATCGCCTTTGGCGAACTGACCGTGGTCGCGGGCCTGTTCTATGGCATCAAGCCCGCCGTCACCGCCATTGTGCTGCAAGCTGCGCACCGGATAGGTTCGCGCGCGCTGAAAAATTCCTGGCTATGGTGTATCGCCGGCGCCTCTTTTGTCGCGATCTTTACCGTCAACCTGCCTTTCCCGCTGATTGTGGCGGCTGCGGCGTTGGCGGGCTATATCGGCGGCCGGCTGGCACCTGAAAACTTCCAGGCCGGCGGCGCGCCCGGCGGCGCCAGGCAACACTTCGGCCCCGCCTTGATAGACGACGACACGCCTGCGCCGGGGCACGCGGTTTTTACATGGATGGGCCTGGCGCGGATTGCCCTGGCAGGTGTTTTTCTGTGGGCGGCGCCGATGGCCGTGCTGACGTCGATCTGGGGCTGGGAGCACACTTACACGCAGATGGGCTGGTTCTTTACCAAGGCGGCTTTGCTGACCTTCGGCGGCGCCTATGCGGTACTGCCGTACGTGTACCAGGGCGCGGTCACGCACTATGGCTGGCTGACGGCAACCCAGATGATAGACGGCCTTGCGCTGGGGGAGACTACGCCCGGCCCCTTGATCATGGTGGTGGCCTTCGTCGGCTTTGTCGGCGGCTACCTGAAGGCCTTGCTGGGCCCCGATACGCTGTTCCTGTCGGGCGCGCTGGCGGCCGTACTGGTGACATGGTTCACTTTCTTGCCGTCCTTCCTGTTCATCATGGCAGGCGGCCCGTTGATAGAAAGCACGCACAATGACCTCAAGTTTACCGCTCCGCTGACGGCGATTACGGCCGCGGTGGTAGGCGTGATTTTGAATCTGGCGGTCTTCTTCGGATACCACGTGTTGTGGCCGGCCGGCTTGGGGGGCCGTTTCGACTGGATTTCTGCCATGATCGCGGTTACCGCAGCACTGGCTCTGTTCAAGTTCCAGCGCAAGGTCATCCATGTGATTGGCGTGTGCGCACTGATCGGCCTGGCGGTGAAGGGCCTGGGCCTAGTATTCTGAAGGTTGCGTATTCCAGAGTTCCTGACCAACGGTATTCTGGGAAATTTGACAACAATGCCTGGAAGGCGGGATTGGCCAGTAGAAATTCAAGGCGAGAAAGAGAAAATCCGGTTCAGGCGCGAAACCGGATCTGGAGTGGGGGAATATTCGGCGTCAAGTATCAGCGCGGCTGGATAAAATGCCACAAAGCAAGCGTGAATGCGATCAAGCCTATTACTATAGGGAACACCGCGGCCCAGCGGATGCGCCGCCCGGAATGTCCTTGCAGTTTATTGCTCATGATAAGGCCTCAATTCGGTTAAGCATATTACTTATAACGCTGCGGCTGGCGATTTGGTTTACATGCAGGACCGACGCGATGAATTGCGCCGATTTCACCTGCAAAAATAAAAGGACCGGCCGGCCCTTTTATCATCGGTATCAGGCTGAAAAGCATTTACACGCTTAAAAGCTGCTTCCTTCTGCCGCGTGTTTGAGCAACAGCGCCGGCGGCGCAAAGCGCTCGCCATAGCGTTGCTTTAATTGTTCGGCGCGTTCTGCAAATTTCTTCACTCCTACATGGTTTACAAACTGGATCGCGCCGCCGGTCCAGGCTGGGAAGCCTATGCCGAAGATGGAGCCGATATTGGCGTCGCGCGCCGATTCCAGCACATTTTCCTGCAGGCAGCGTATGGTTTCTATCGCCTGGATATACAAGATGCGGTCCCTGACGTCTTCGTAAGGCAAGCTGACTCCGGGTTTTACATACAGCCTGGTCAGTTCCGGCCACAGGTATTTCTTGCCGCCGTTGACCTTGGGGTCGGTCGGGTATTCATAGAAACCGGCGCCGGCGGCCTTGCCGGCGCGCTTGTGCTCCTTGACCATCTGTTCGACGATGCCGGCGGCCGGATGCGCAGCCCAGGTTTTGCCTTCGGCTTCCAGGTCGGCCCTGGTCTGGCTGGCGACATGCAGCGACAAGCTCAGTGATACCTCGTCCTGCACTGCCAGCGGTCCTACCGGCATGCCGACCGACAGTGCAGCATTTTCTATCAGGGCCGGCGGCAGGCCCTCGGCCAGCATCGCGATGCCTTCATTGACGAAGGTGCCGAATACCCGGCTGGTGAAGAAGCCGCGCGAGTCGTTGACCACGATCGGGGTCTTGCCTATTTGCTGCACGTAGTCGTAGGCGCGCGCCAGCGTATCGGCATTAGTGTTGGCGCCCTTGATGATCTCGACCAGCTGCATCTTTTCCACCGGCGAGAAGAAGTGCAGGCCGATAAAGCGAGTTTGATCCGAAAATGCCCTCGCCAGGCCGCTGATAGGCAGCGTGGAAGTATTGGATGCCATGATGCCGCCGGCTGCCAGGTAGGGTTCGGCCTCCTGCGTCACCCTGGCCTTCAGCTCGCGTTGCTCAAACACTGCCTCGATGATCAGGTCGCAGCCTGCCAGGTCTTTGGCGTCGGCGGTGGGGCGTATCAAGGCCAGCTGCGCCGCCGCCCGGTCTGCCGTCAGGCGGCCTTGTTTTACTTTCTTTTCCAGGCCGGCCGCAGTGGCCTGCTTGCCTTTTTCAGCCTGTTCCAGGCTGACGTCCTTCAATACACAGGCGATGCCGCGCGCCGCGGTCACGGCGGCAATGCCGGCGCCCATCATGCCGGCGCCGAGTATGCCAACCTTGCCGGCCTTCCATTTTGGCACATCCTTGGGGCGGCTTTGGCCGGCGCTGATTTCCTGCATCTGGAAGAAGAACGTGCCTATCATGTTCTTCGCCACCTGTCCTGTCGCCAGGTGGGTAAAGTAGCGTCCTTCAATCTTCAGTGCATTGTCAAAATCGACTTGCGCGCCTTCCACCATCGCCGCCAGTATCGCTTCGGGGGCAGGGTAGTTGCCCCTGGTTTTCTCGCGCAGCATGGCCGGTGCGACCATGATCATCGGTAGCAGCTTGGGCGAGCTGGGCGTGCCGCCGGGCAGTTTGTAGCCTTCGCTGTCCCACGGCTGTTTAGCCTGCGGGTTGGCCAGGATCCAGCTGGCCGCCTGTTGCAGCAGCTGGCTGCGGTCGCCGGCTATGGCATCGATCAGCCCCGCTTTCAGCGCTGCTGCCGGAGCAATCTGCTTGCCTTCGACCAGGTAGGGCATCGCCTCCTGCAAGCCCAGCAGGCGCACCGTCCTGACCACGCCGCCTGCGCCCGGCAGCAGGCCCAATGTCACTTCCGGAAAGCCTAGCTTGATCTTGGCATTATCCAGCGCGATGCGGTAGTGGCAGGCCAGCGCCAGTTCCAGGCCGCCGCCCAGCGCGCTGCCGTTGATGGCGACGACGACGGGTTTGCCCAATGTCTCCAGGCGGCGCAAGACGGCCTTGTTTTGCTCGACCATGCTGAAACAATCCTGTGCCTGCTCAGGTTGTATCTTGATCAGTTCGCGCAGGTCGCCGCCGGCGAAAAAGCTATCCTTGCCGGAAGTGACGATGACGCCGGCGATGCCGTCCTTTTCCTGCTCCAGCCGCGCGACGCTGTCGGCCAGGGCGGCCTGAAAGGCGGCATTCATCGTATTGACGGCCTGGTTCGGCATATCTATCGTCAAGGTGACGATACCGTTTGGATCTTTGCTATAGTTGATCATGTCTGGTCTCTTTTGAATTCTATGAAATCGGCGCGGGAGCGAGCCGGCTTACACCCGTTCAATGATGGTCGCTATTCCCATGCCGCCGCCTACGCACAGCGTAATCAGGCCGCGCCTCAATTGCCGCGCTTCCAGTTCGTCCACCAGATTTCCCAATAGCATGCACCCAGTCGCACCCAGCGGATGGCCGAGCGCGATCGAGCCGCCGTTGACGTTGACCTTGTCTTCCGGCACGCCCAGGTCTTTCATGAATTTCATGACCACCGCCGCAAAGGCTTCATTGACTTCAAACAGGTCGATATCCTTGATCGTCAATCCTGCCTTGGACAGGGCTTTCACCGTCGCCGGGCCGGGGCCGGTCAGCATGATGGTGGGGTCGGTGCCGGTGACCGCAGAGGCGACGATGCGCGCGCGCGGCGCCAGGCCCAGGCGCTTGCCCATCGCTTCACTGCCGATCAGCGCCAGCGCCGCGCCGTCGACGATGCCGGACGAATTGCCGGCGGTGTGCACGTGGTTGATGCGCTCGACTTGCGGGTACTTGCGTATCGCCACGCTGTCAAAGCCCATCTTGCCCGGCATTTCAAACGAGGCCTTCAGGCCGGCCAGCGCTTCCATCGTAGAATTCGGTTTGATGAATTCGTCCTCTGCCAATACCGTCAGGCCGTTGATATCCGTGACCGGGCGTATCGACTTGAAGCGGCCGTTGGCGCGCGCGGCAGCGGCTTTTTGCTGCGAGCGCAAGGCAAAGGCATCCACGTCTTCGCGGGAAAAGCCTTCCAGCGTCGCGATCAGGTCGGCGCCTATGCCCTGCGGCAGGAAGTCGGTCTGCAGGCTGGTCTCGGGATCGGCCGCCCAGGCGCCGCCGTCGGAGCCCATGGGGATGCGCGACATCGATTCCACGCCGCCGGCCACCACCAGGTCCTCCCAGCCGGAGCGCACTTTTTGCGCCGCCAGGTTGACCGATTCCAGGCCGGACGCGCAAAAGCGGTTCAACTGCACGCCGGCGACCTTCCAGTCCCAGCCGGCTGCCAGTGCGGCAGTTTTCGCGATATCGGCGCCCTGGTCACCGATCGGCGTCACGCAACCCAGCACCACATCGTCTATCAGCGCGGTATCCAGTTGCAAACGGGTTTGCATGTCCCGCATCAGGCCGGCCAGCAGCGAGACCGGCTTTACCGTATGCAGCGAGCCGTCTTTTTTTCCCTTGCCGCGCGGTGTGCGGGGCGCGTCGTACAGATATGCTTCGGTCATGCCGGTCTCCTGTCTTAATTGTTGTGCTGCAAGCTCTACCATGGAAGGAGTTGCCTGCTTTTCAATGGGTTGTCGGAACTATCTTAAAGTTTTATGCTTTACAAAGCAACCGCTTGGTTAGTAGAATGATTCCAGCCTAAACTACTCCTTCCCCTCTTTCTTAGAGAACTATTCATGGCATATAGAACAATTTTCCGGCTGGATTTGCTGGCGGGGCAGGTAGTGCTGGTGACTGGCGGCGGCTCCGGCATCGGCCGTTGTACCGCGCACGAGTTGGCGGCGCTAGGGGCCAAAGTGGCCCTGGTCGGGCGCAAACTGGAAAAGCTGGAGGTGGTCCGGGATGAGATCGCGGCAGTTGGCGGCGAGGCCAGTTGCCATGCCTGCGATATCCGGCAAGAGGAGGCGGTCGCGGAAACCGTGCGCGACGTGCTGGCCTTGCATGGCCGCATAGACGGCCTGGTCAACAACGCGGGCGGGCAATTTCCGTCACCTTTGCAGCATATTTCCCTGAAAGGCTGGGAGGCGGTCGTCAAGACCAACCTGACCGGCGGTTTCCTGATGGCGCGCGAATGCCTGAACCAGTGGATGCAGGAGCATGGCGGCAGCATTGTCAATATCGTGGCCGATATGTGGGGCAGCATGCCGGGCATGGGCCACTCCGGCGCCGCGCGTGCCGGCATGGTCAGCTTCACCGAGACCGCGGCGCTGGAATGGGCGCACTACGGCGTCAGGGTGAATGCGGTGGCGCCCGGCTACGTTGCCTCCAGCGGCATGGATAGCTATCCGCCCGAGATGGCGCCTATCCTGCGCGGCGCGGCCAAAGGCGTGCCTTTGAAGCGCATGTCCACCGAGGCCGAGATCTCGGCCGGTATCGTGTATCTGTTGTCCGAGGCCGCCAGTTTCATCACCGGCACCACCTTGCGCATAGATGGCGGCAGGCCGCAGATGCGGGCCGGCTGGGCGGCGGGACAAGACAAGGTGGCCGCTACGGCAGCGGTCAAACCCTATGACGGTTTCCCATTGGCAGTGGTGCCCAAGGTATTGCAGGAAAAATAAATGGGCACTAAGCCCATCCATAACAATCAGGAGACGGAGACCATATGCAATTCACACACGAGCACCAGGAGCTGCAGCGCAGCCTGAAGCGCTTCATCGATACCGAGATCAATCCGCACGTCGACCAATGGGAAGATGCCGAGATTTTCCCGGCGAAAGAACTGTTCAAGAAGATGGGCGACCTCGGTTTTCTCGGCCTGTGCAAACCCGTGGAATACGGCGGCCTGGGCCTGGATTACTCTTATTCGCTGATGATGGCCGAAACCCTGGGCCATATCCATTGCGGCGGCGTGCCGATGGCGATCGGTGTGCAGACCGATATGTGCACCCCCGCGCTGGCGCGCTTCGGCTCCGAGTCGCTGAAGAAACAATTCCTGGCGCCCGCCATCAGCGGCGACATTGTAGGTTGCGTCGGCGTGTCGGAAGTGTCGGGCGGCTCCGACGTGGCGTCGATCAAGACGACCGCGCGCAAGGATGGCGGCGACTACGTGATCAACGGCAGCAAGATGTGGATCACCAATAGCCTGCAGGCAGACTGGATGTGCCTGCTGGCCAATACCTCGGACGGCGCCCCGCACAAGAACAAAACCCTGATCATGGTGCCGATGGACACCAAGGGCATCAGCGTCGCCAAAAAAATCAAGAAGATAGGCATGAACTCGTCCGACACCGGCCTGATCTATTTTGACGAAGTGCGCGTGCCGCAGCACTATGCGATCGGCCAGGAAGGCATGGGCTTCACCTACCAGATGATGCAGTTCCAGGAGGAGCGCATGTGGGCTGCGGCCAATTCCATACAGGCGCTGGTCAATTGCATAGAGTGGACCATAGACTGGGCCAGGGAGCGCCAGATGTTCGGCGGCCGCCTGTTGGACAACCAGTATGTTTACTTCAAGCTGACCGAATTGAAGACCGAGGTAGAGAGCTTGCGCGCATTGACCTATCGCGCCTGCGACCTGTATATCCAGGGCCAGGACGTCACCGAGCTGGCTTCCATGGCCAAGCTGAAGGCCGGGCGGCTGATGCGTACCGTGCCGGATGCCTGCCTGCAATTCTGGGGCGGCATGGGCTATACCTGGGAAAACCTGGTGTCGCGCATGTACCGCGACGGCCGCCTGGCGTCGATAGGCGGCGGTGCGGACGAAGTGATGATGGGAATCATTGCGAAGACGATGGGAATACATCCCGGAAAATCCAAATGAGCTGGCTGACGTAAATTTTTCTTGGCAGCTCGGACTTCGCTCTCGCGCGTCCGAGCTGTATTTTCATACGCTTTTTTCGCCGCCCCACGCCAAACTCATCATAGAGTTATTCGATGAAACCTAATCCAGTCTACTACAGCCCTGCCCACGAAGACTTTCGCCAGACGCTGCGCCGCTTCACGGAAAAGGAAATCGCACCCTATGCCAATGACTGGGATGAGGCTGCCGCCTTCCCGCGGGAGCTGTACCAAAAAGCTGCCGCGGTCGGTTTGCTGGGCCTGGGTTTTCCTGAGCAATATGGCGGCGCGCCGGACGTGGATGCCTTTTATCACTTGATCGCATCGGAAGAACTGGCGAGGGCTGGTAGCGGCGGCGTCATCGCTTCGCTGATGTCGCACAGTATAGGCGCACCGCCGCTGATGCATGCCGGCAGTGACGAACTGAAGCAGAGGATATTGCCGGATGTGATCGCCGGGAAAAAGATCTCGGCGCTGGCGATTACCGAACCCTCCGGCGGCTCCGATGTCGCCGCATTAAAGACCACGGCGACCCTCGACGGCGGCGACTATGTGGTCAACGGTGAAAAAACCTTTATCACGTCGGGGATGCGGGCCGACTATTTTACCGTCGCGGTGCGCACCAATCCCGAAATCAGAGGGGCGGGCGGGATCTCGCTGCTCTTGATCGAGCGCGAGCGGCCGGGATTCAGCCGAACTGGGTTAAAGAAAATGGGCTGGTGGGCATCCGATACCGCGCAATTGCATTTCGATCATTGCCGCGTTCCGGCGAGCAACTTGATCGGCGCCGAAGGCCAGGGTTTCCGCATCATCATGCGCAACTTCAATATGGAGCGTTTTAACCTGGCGGCCGGCGCTTACGGTTTCGCCAAGGTTTGTTATGAAGATGCATTGGCCTGGTCGCGCGAGCGACAGACTTTCGGCCAGCGCTTGCTGGATCACCAGGTAGTCAGGCACAAGCTGGTGGAGATGGCGACGCAGATCAGCACGACCCGCGCGCTGATAGAAGATACCGCGTACAGGCTGGGCCGGTCCGAGCAGCAGGGCAATGAACTGGTGGCGCAAATCTGCATGTTGAAGAACGTTGCCACCAGGGCCATGCAATTCTGCGCCGATGCGGCGGTGCAGACCTTGGGCGGGATGGGCTTCATGCGCGGCACGCGCGTAGAGCGTATCTACCGCGAAGTGAAAGTGAATATGATAGGCGGCGGTGCGGAAGAAATCATGAAAGACCTCATCGCCAGGCAATTGGATTATTGAGATAGGCAAAGAATGACGAAAACAATGATAGAAAACCCCGAATTCCAGAGCATGCTCAAACACGTGCTGGAAGAAAAAATCCCATTTTGCCATCTGCTGGGCATCAAGCTGGAATCCTTTGATCCGGGCAATGCGCAGATCAGCATAGAGATGCGCGAGCAATTGCTGGGTAATATTGCGCAAGGCATGCTGCATGGCGGCGTCATCGCCTCGGTGCTGGACAGCATGGCCGGCTTTGCCATCCTGTTGAAAATGGCGCAGCAGAACCCCAAAGACGACGTCGTGTCTCAGTTGAAGGAGTTCTCCCACATGAGCACGATAGACCTGCGCATCGATTATCTGCAACCGGGGCGCGGGAAAAAATTCTTCGCGACCGCAGAAGTGACGCGGCTCGGCAAGCGCGTGGCAAACGTATTGATGGATTTGCGGAACGATAGCGGCGACCGGATAGCAACCGGCGCTGCGGCTTTTATGCTGCATAGCAAAGTAAGCTGAAGGACCCGTGCCGGCGGCTCTGTTGCACTCTTGTTAATCAACGTCCTTGTTTGCCGAAGTCGCCGTTTTAAATTCGATCGGTGGCTCTCATCCCGAGCCCCATACGCTGCCTGTGGGTCTGCACCCAGCCGGTAACCGGCAGGATTCCTTCGCTCCGGCTTTTCCAACCGCTTTCAGTTCGCTCAGTATCCTGGGATGCTTGTGCGTCGGTACGGAAATTGTATCGGCTCGCATGAAAAGTAAAACCCATATAACTAAGATAAGAAATAATCGGCGTGAGCAGCGCGCGTTGACTGTAATGTAAAGCAGCTTGGTTTTCGGTCGAAATTGCTGCGTTGCGGATGAGAAAATATTGGCCGGGCAGATTTACCAAGCATTTGCTTTTTGTGCGACTGGGGTCTAGCATGAAAGAAACTTCGTTCATAACCTGACATGGAGGAGACCCATTATGGCAACGCATTTGTTGAAGGAAA
>DATHMC010000357.1:0-13961 GCA_035487495.1 Undibacterium sp. | reverse complement strand
AGCAAGGCGATGCCGTTGCCGCGTATTATCTGGCCCTGATGTACAAGAACGGCCTGGGGGTGCCGGCGAATAAAATCCTGGCCGCGCGATGGATGCTGAAATCCGCGCAGCAGAATATCCCGGCTGCGATGTTTATCGTGGCGAACATGTACCTTAGCGGCGACGGGTTGCCGCGGGATGAGCGGGAGACCAGGCAGTGGATAGAAAAGGCCGCGGAGATGGAGCATCCGGAAGCCAGCCAGTTGATGGCGATAGGCTTGCGCGAAGGCTCCATGGGATTTCGCCGTAATGAAAAACTTGCAGAGATGCAAATGAGGGAGGCGGCGCACGCGCTGACGCACCGCGCGCTCGATCCTTAAGCCGGGATGGATATCAGGGATTCCTGGGAGGAGGCTGCTGCGCCAGCTTGCTCGCACCCTCCGCGCCGCCATTCGCCACCCAGACCAGCAATTCGTCCAGTACGATGCGGCCCTTGGAGACGTCGTCATTGTTGATCATGGCGACCACGATCCAGTTTTCGTCATAGCTGTCGCGCACATAGCCGGCGACCGCGACGGTATTTTTCAGCGTGCCGGTCTTGATTCTGGCGCGGCCCTCGGCGGCGGTGCCCTTCAGCCGTTTACGCATGGTGCCGTCCACCGCAACGATGGGCATGCTGCTGGCGTATTCCGCAAACCAGTTGCTGTGCGCCGCGACCTTCAGCAAGGCAGCCAGTTGGGCCGGGCTGATGCGCTCCAGGCGCGACAGGCCGGAGCCGTTTTCCAGTACCATGCCGTTGGCGTCGATGCCGTGGTGATTGAACCAGGCGATGATGCTGTCGTTGGCGGCCTGCAGGGTGCTTTGGTAGTTGCCGGTTTTCGCCCGCTCCGCGCCCAGCGTCAAGTACAGCAGGCGCGCCATCGTATTGTCGGAGCGCTTGTTGACGATGCGGATGGTATCCGCCAATGTCTCCGACTGGCGTTCCACCAGCAACTTGGCATTCGGCGGAGTCACCCCATCCTGCACAGTGCCGCTCCAGCTGCCGCCGATTTCACGCCACAAGGCCTGTATGACCCTCTCTATATACAGGTTGCGCTCCAGCGTATTCAATTCCGTCGCCGCCTTGCAGTTGCGGGGAAAGCTGCCGCTCAACACGATATTGGCCGATTTGCTGCGGGTGACCTCGACTGCGTGCGCTTTCCATCCAGCCTCCCATTCGGCACAATTGCGGTCGTCCAGCATCAGGTGGTTCTCTATGCCGACCTTGCTCATCGGCGGCGAGGTGTGCACTGCAATCCTGTTCGCGGAGGACTCCAGGCTGAAGGTAATCAGGTTGCTGTGCACCAGCAAGGCGTCGGGGATGACGTTGTAATAGGCATCCGGAGTATCATCGAAAGGCGGCGCATTGACGTCAAGACGGGCGGGTTGGAAGAAGCTCCTGTCCAGCACGATGTTGCCGCTGATTTTCCTGATACCTTGCGCGCGCAGGCTGCGCAGCATCAGTTCCAGTTTGTCCCAGCTCAGGTTGGGGTCGCCGCCGCCGCGCAGGTACAGCGTGCCGCGCAGGGTGTCATTCCTGATCGTGGCGTCGCTGAGCATGGCCGTTTTCCAGCGATAGGTCGGGCCTAGCTCATCCAGTGCGATCATGGTGGTCACCAGCTTCATCGTCGATGCCGGGCTCATCGCCCGGTCCGCAAGGACAGACAAGGTCGGCGACGCGAAGCCGGCCGATACCGGCGCCACCCATGCGCTCAGCGCCTGGGCCGGAAGGTTCGCCTTGACCAGCGCTTCGCTGACATTGGCGGGCAGCACGCTTTGCGCATGCAGGCTTTGTGCGGCACAAAAGAGCAATACTAAACTGATTAATCTACGCATGGGATGATCCGGGGCTGCCGGCGATGTGAATTCGGGAGGATACCAAAAAATCTAGTGTAATTCAGTGTTGGCCCCGGTGGACTATTTGCATGCCGCAGGGTAATGATTTTTTGTGTTGGCCGCATAATTTCAGGTTATGCTTGGCGCAGCATAATCTCGCTGGCCGAGAGCCAAGGACATAGCGGCGCTGAGCCGGAGGCGTGACCTCATCCTGTGCCATTTCGATGACGTAGTTGGCCGGGCCGTTGGTTCTACCGCCTATTTTCTTTTTTCGGCTTTGTCAGAGTAGGGCGCATCCGTCAGGGCTTTCAGGAAGGTCACGATATAGTCTATCTCCTCGTCGTTCAGCGCCGGCTTGCTGTCTTCCCGCCGGTTGTAGGGCACCGAATTGATATTCACATTGGCCCTGTATTTGGCCGGAACGTCGTCAAACTTCACTCCCGACTTGTACCAGTCCATAGGGCTCGTGGCCCGCGTTGCATAGAAGCTGACCACATCCCGCAAGGAATTGAAGACGCCGTTGTGCATGTAATTCTCGCGCACCGCGACATTGCGCAGGCTGGGGGTCTTGAAGTAGGCGCACCATTGTTCCGGGTCGCGCCATTTGAGCTTGAACGCGGTTTCGCATAGGCCGTTGTCGTAATGCCCCGGCTGGCGATTGGCCGGGATTTTATTATTGCGAGGAACCGCAATGGCGTCGTAGCTAAAATCTGTGAACAGGGAGCGGGCCGGATTGCTGGAGGTTTCATTGAACTTGTGGCAAGAGGCGCAGTTGCCCTTGTCGGGATTTTTGAATAATTTCAAGCCCTTCAGTTCCGCTTCGTTAAGGCTTTTTGTGCCGCGGATATGATCGTCATACCGCGAACTGAACGGGCTCATTGCTTCGCTGCGCAAAAAAGCCTCCAGTGCGCGGCCCGCAGCAGATGCGGCTTGCTCGGGGCTGGCAAATATTTGGCCGCCAAATCGTGCCCGCATTTCAGCGCCGTGGCCTTGTTCTAATTTTTTTGCGATTTGCCGCGCGCTG
Organism: Undibacterium sp.; assembly: GCA_035487495.1. Classification (GTDB taxonomy): domain Bacteria; phylum Pseudomonadota; class Gammaproteobacteria; order Burkholderiales; family Burkholderiaceae_D; genus Undibacterium. Next base: position 11,083 of record DATHMC010000357.1, on the reverse strand, counting down.
CCGTTGTTCATCTCCATGGGGTTGAGCAGCGGCCCCATTGCCTGCTCGGCCAGCGTATCGGCCCTGCCGTCGGCAAAGAAGCCGCCGAAAGGGGTAGGCAGCAGCGCGTCGTCGTCCTGATAAAAGAAGCGCGACGGGGTATAGCGCAAATACAGCAAGGACGGCGTATTGCGCGTCCCCATGCTGCCGGGTTTGCTGCCCAGCGCCACTCCCAGGCTGGAGCCGTGATTACCGGAAAAAGCTTGCTCCGGCACATGGCAGGCTGCGCAACTGGTGCCGCGCGGTTCCGACAGGTTTTGGTCGAAGAACAGCTTGCGCCCCAGCACCGCGAGTGCCGGATCCGCGCTCGGGGTGGCCAGCGGGTCGGGCATCGCTGTCAATAGCGGTGTCGTTTTTTCACTCGGAGCGGGTGCGGCAGCGGCCGTCAATGCCAGGCCGGCAGTGACGAGCAGGACGGCGGCCCAAAGCGGCCGGGGTTTCACGGGACTATTCACAACGGGTTTAGTTGGGTAGCAGGTAGCCTGTCTTGTCGCAATTCACCTTGCTGCCGTTTTGCTGGCAGGTGGTCATCAGCTTGCCGGCACGGGTATACGCCTTGTTGGCCCAGCTGCCGTTGGTTTGCCTGTCCATCACCATGAAGCCGAACGCGCTGGTGTGCGTGATCTTGTCTATCAAGGTGCCAGGTGCGGGTATCGCGCCGGCCGGCAAGGGGTCCGGCAGGTTCACGTCCAGGTTATCGCCGCCGTTGCCGGAGACGAAAGTCGCAGGGTGGTTGGATGCAAAATTGATCGCCTGGAAATCATGCACGTGGCCGTGCAGGGCAGTCTTTACGCCGGCGGGGTAGTAGGCCGCCGGCGTCACCGCCTGCATCACCGATTGCAACGCCAGGTTGCCGGGGGCCGGGGTGCTGCCCGCGATGGGCGCAAAGGCCAGTACCGGATGATGATTGGTGAAAATGCTGTTGACGCTCGGCTTGGCGGCCAGTTGCGTCACCTTCTGGAACTGGGCCTGGTATTTCTGGAATTGCAGATCGGTAGGCGCCAGCGCGGTCTTGCCGGTCTTGGCTGAATCGAACACGATGACTTGGGTGTCGCCGCCTAGTGCGACTGCATACGGATCGGAGTAGTTGCCTAGGTCGTCGTTGGCCGGATCGTCGCAACTGCGCTTGGCGTCATAGTCCTGCGTGTCCAGGAAACGGAACCAGCCCTGGCCGGCGCGCGCGCATTCTTCATGGTTGCCGCGCACCATGATCCACGGCGCCGCAGCCAGCAGGGCTGCAGCCGGCTTGAACAAATCCGCTTCCCAGGCGTCCCAGCCGTAACCCCAGGGACTGCCCTGGCAGCCGGCGATGTCGGACGGACACGCGTTTTCGCGATAGTGGTAATCGCCTACATGCAGCACCAGGTCGGGTTTCATCGCGGATGCGGCGGCCGCTATCGTCGCCAGCGGCCATGCGTCGCCGTCGGCGCAGGCTTGCCAGGCATTGTCGGCTTTTTTCAGGCGGCATCCAGTATCGGCCAGGATAACGACACGTTGCGGATCGGATTTTGGCAGCGGCAGATTACGCGAGCCTATGACCGCTTCGGTTGTGGTGGACGGCAGCTTGTATTCGCATGACGCTACCGGAAACGCCGAAGGCTTGGAGTCCGCCGCGGCGCTGGCGGTGGGACGCTGCGCCACGGTGCCTGGGGCACTGCGCAAATTCATTTGCGTCCGGATGCCGTTGACCAGCATCACGGGGCAGGTGCTGTCGGCGGTGATCGCGCGCGCAACCGCCTGGTTATTGGCGCCAAGTTCCACCCACGCGAACTTGACCGTGGCGTCGGCCGTTGCCGCATTGTAGCTTTCCACGCCGCCACAACCGTAGACCACCAGGGCTGCAATCAACAGTGAGCCCAGGACGGCAGGGCGCGGAATAGGGCGGCGACCGGTAATGCGTGAAGAAATAGAGGTTTTCATGGCAGAAGTGGAGGTAGGTGAAATGGCGGCTGTGTTCCGGGGATGGCTTACCCCTGGGATTTGCAAAATTGTAATGAGTCGATATTACGCCGTTGTTACAACTGCCGTACGCGAGATGGGGCCGCCGGGCAGCGGTGCCAATGGCAACGGCTGCCTGCCACTGCCCGCTCACGGGTTCGGTCGCCGGATATTGCGGGGGACTCCCCGGGGCTGCTAATGCTGCAAACAATTGGCGCAGAAAGCCGGGACTGTGGCTCCGCTCTTCTACAGGCGTGGATGCGCCGGTTTTGGCATTGTGCATGCGCGTCAACAGCAGACAACGAAGGGGATTATTTCACCAGCGGATTCCGCGGAAACAGGTCGGGGCGGCTGGTGGAGGTCTCCAGCAGCGGGCTGAAACCGGGTGCCGATTCCGGTTTTTGCTTGCAGTTGCTGACGCTGGACAAAGAGCCCGACAAGGGGATCTTGTAGCCGATCTGGATGCCGGTATCGTTGACGCCGTCGTCGCGCGTACGGCTCACGCTGAAGTTCCAGTTATTTCTTTCTATACCCAGATTCATGCGGTCAGAGTTGTCGCTGGTGCGATACCGACCCTGCAACTGGGTGCAATTGTCGATGTTGTGCGAATACTTGAAGCGGCTGGACATCAGATATTCCCTGTCCCTGGCATCGTCGCCCACGTAATAGTTCATGCGGCCGCGTTCGCGCCGCCATTCCACACGGCTGTCGGCGGTGGGATGCAGCCCAAGGTTGAATACCACGCTGGCTTTTTTGCCCAGGGCGGGGGTGTCCAGGTACAGGCTTTCGGTATCGCCGCTGTCGGCGCCGCCTGTCGTGCGGTTGAGGTTCGATTTGCCGCTGGCTTCGACGATATAAGTGCTCAGACCCAGGTCGGATACCAGGCTGTCTTTGGACCAGTATTTTTTCACGTCGAGCAAATAGCTGTTTTGCAGCAGTGCGTTGTAACCGTTGTTGACCGACTCCGATACATAGTCGCTATTCGGCCGCAACTGGCCGCCTGAGACGGTGAGCCGCAAACTGGGCCGAGGCGCGAAGACGCCATTGACCAGGATTTCCGAATACTCGCGCTGGTGCGAGACCCTGCCGCCGGCAGCGATCTGGTCGGTCAGGCGCAACCCGTAGTCGAAGATGAACATGGGATTGCTGCTTTTGTACTCATCGATACTGGCGCGCCATTTTTGTTGCAGGCTGTCGTAGTTCAGGGATAGGCCTTTGGCGCGCAAATCAGTATGGCCGGGCGCGGAGATGTCTTCTCCCGGCAATTCGGGCAAGGTTTTACTGATATCCGGCTGGCTTGGCATCGATTCTTCTGCCATGGCCGGATACAGCGGGACGGCAAGCGCGCCGGCTATCAGGAACAAGCTCAGGGGTCGCGCTAGGCATGCGACTGGTTTTTTTCTTGCGACAGGGGAGCTCATCAAAAAATCGGGATTTTCAAGCAGGGTCTTATTGTAAACGTCGCATTTTTCAGCGCTGTGACAGCTTGCGGGCGATGGGCAAAAACTATCGCTTGGATAGGCGCGGACACAAATAGTTCATCTTCAGATAGCAGCAATGGCATATCAATTGACAACATGATACAGGGAGTGGGGGACTTGAGCCAATGCAGCGGGGATAATTCCGGGGCGCGCGACAGTGCGGATGATGCCTTTTTACGCTATCCGGCAGTACCGTAATTCTACCATGTTGCAACGCACCATTCTTCGGAGTATAGTTGCACCTGTCTCCTCCAAACCTCCTAAGGATTGGAATTAGCCCGCTACCGCAAGGTTAGCGGGTTTTTTTTCGTCCGATGGCTCTTGCGCTGACAAGATCTGGCTACAAATATGCAGTGAAAGCCGCAGGGTTTTACTGAGGTGCCGGGGCTCTCCGGATAAACAGGCCAAAGACATTGCCGCCGGCCTTTGGCAGGCAATCGGCCCCATCATCTTCAGGATTCCCGGAAAACGGCAGGAATTTGTCGCAAAAATTTTGTTAAATGCGCGCTAAATCAAAGAATTAGCTTGTAATTGTGCTTCTTATCGGTAACATTAATACTGTTTATATGAGTAATATCGATATTTGCAAACAAGATTGTTGGGTGCTTGCTATAAATATAAATATAAATGGAAAAAGTGCAATCTTGTTCTATTATTAAATCGGGAACATTGACGATGGTGGCTGATTGCGAATGGCAGACAAAAAACTTGCGAATGATTTTAATATGAACTTTCTCTTGATGCCGTCGTGGTATGCCCCTGGCGCCGGCAGCCGGGGACTGATCAGAACCTCTGGAAGGTGAAGGGATATCAATATGTTTGGCTTCCAATCTCAAAAATCGCACGTGGGGACCTTGCTGTCAGAGGAAAGGGAAATCCTGAAGTGCTGCCTGGATTCCGCCCTGCAGTCGGGAGATGACAGCGCTGCCGCCATGCAGAAGATCCTTGCTCGCAAATATCCGGACCTGATTCGCGAAGAGTTGGACGTGTATAGCCGCATCTGCAAGTCTGCCGTGAAATTCGGACATGACCTGGTGAATTCCGTACCTGCCCAAGACCGGCCGGCACTGATGCCCATGTGGCAGGCCGCAACGTTGGCTGAATTTCCTTGGTTAAGCGATGACAGCCTGGAATTGCTGTTGACTCGCGATGTCTATCATTCAGAAAACGACACCTTGCCCGAGCTCACCGCCAACTCGATACCTGGATACGGCTTGACCCTGTAAGCGTTCGGTAGCTCGTCGGCTGCAGATGAAATGCCCGCACATTGCGGGCATTTTTTTAAGCTGACCGCCCGCGGTATAGAAATTCCGCGATCGCCATTCCTGGTTCACTGATGCCCCTCAAACGGGCGACTTGGCCCCTGCCTCAACCGCCTTGCCGGTAAATAAATTCACCGCATATTCTTAAAGAGCCCAGCTGGTCGGCAGAGAATCTCTGGTCTGGGTACGCATCCTTGTTCGGGCTCCGGCTTTCCAGCAGCCAGCTGCCGTCCGCTTCTATCCATAGCTGCCTGATGTGCAGTTTGCCGAGGTAGTCGACGGCGAATATTTTTCCGTTGCGCGGTGCCGTCCTGGATTTGTCGAAGATCATGATGTCGCCATGGATGATGAAGTCTGCCATGGCCTCATCTTCTGCATAAATTGCAAAGGCATTTTCAGGCGTGACCTTGAACTTTGCGAAGAAGGCGGGTTCTTTAATGAGATGACTGACGGCCATGACGGGGCTTCTTTAAGACGGTAGGCAAGCAAAAATCGGGAAAATCTATTGTAGTGTATTATGGAAATATTAGTAAGTTGTAAATGAAAATGGCTTTCCATTCGCAAAAGCCGTTAGAATTTCAGGGCGGTCTTCGGCCATGGGTTCACCACCGATATCGGCGCGCCTAGAGTGCGAAACGCGTGAACGTTTGACATGCTGGAACTTGACATTGCAAGCAAACATCGACGGGAGAGCAGGACATGGAAATAAAAGTCACCAAAGGGCAGGGCAAACTGCAGCACGTGATAGAAATCGGCGAGCACCGGCTGTTGACCGACGTGTCTGCCGCTTTAGGCGGCGACGATTCAGGGCCGGAGCCGCACGACTTGCTGGCCGCCGCGCTGGGTGCGTGTACGGCTTTGACGGTGACCATGTATGCGCGCCGCAAGCAAATGGATTTGCAGGATATTGATGTGCGCATACAGCATGGCCAGCAAGAAGACGTCTACGTGTTCACGCGCAGCATCAAATTTCTGGGCAACCTGACCGAAGATGAGCAAGTGCGGCTTACCGAAATCGCCAAGAAGTGTCCGGTGCATAAGACATTGATGGGGCAGATGCGCATAGACACGGAGCTGGTCAGGGCCTGATTGACGCTGGCTGCGAGGGAGGGCGCGGCATTCTTGCGATGCCCCCAGTCAGGCGTACAGGTCCAGGAAGCCGCCGACCGTCAGGCTTGCGGCACCCGGCCTGGCGCCGCCATTGGCGGTATTGTGAAGCGGCGGCGCGCCCTTGGTCGGGTCGGCATCGGATATTGCGGTCCCGTCTTTCAGCTTGCCGGCACTGGTGGCGGCATGGTCCAGTGTGTCGCTGGATTTTGTGTCCCCGACCTTCTCCATGCGGCTCTTCAGGGAGCTGATTTTGCCGGAAATTTCGTCTATCTGCGCCTTGCCTTCCGAGGTTTTGGCCGAGGAGCAATTGACGCAGTCCGACAGCTCCCTCTGATAGCGTTCCAGTTGCGCTTGCAGCGTGGCGCTGGCGGCGCTGTTGCCAGCTGTATTCCCTATATCCGATCCGACGGCTTGTACCATGACGGCCTCTCCCTATTTTTACGCATTGATTGACATCTTCGGCTTTGGTGTTAGTCGGTATCGCCGGCACAAACTTACATCGGTTGAGCAATCAATTTGCGCCCTTTGCGCGTAGCCCGCCGCCGGGAGGCTGTGAATAAGCGTATCACGCAGGAAGAGACTTGAATTGTGGCAATCCGACGATGATTCGCTTTGCTATCTGTGCTGCTTCTGGTAAAACATGATTGTGGCTCGTTGAAAAGCATTCCGTAACCGCATTGGAATCCAGCTTATGACCGACATCGACTTGGAAAAACTTGCACCCAGAAGAGCGAGGGTAGCGGCCAGGCTGATTGACCTTGCTCTGATATCCATGACGTGCTGGCTGTTGGCGTTGACCGAGCTGTTTTCCGGCCCGGCGACCAGCCTGGCGTGGTTGTTGATGACTATCTGTTCGGATGCGGCCATCCCCGGGCGAAGCCCTGGCAAGCACGTGTTCAAGATCGCCGTGGTAGCGGAGCGCGACTATCAGCCCTGCTCAAGGTTACAGGCGGTGGGCAGGAACATCCCCATGCTGTTTCTGCCCCTGTTGGACTGGAGCTTTGCATTTTGTCGCGACCGGCGCCGCATCGGCGACAACCTCTGCAATACCCTTGTCGTCAAGCAGGAATACGTCCAGGCAAAGTCTGCCGCCGTGAAAACCGGCAGTGCGCAGGATCAGGCGCAGATGTCCCTGGAGACGATTGCCGTTTTCGGCACCATGCTGGAGGCGGAAATCCTCAGCGCACGGTTGAATGCCGACGGCATCCCGGCAATCGTGGTGGACGGTAACCTGGTGCAGGCGTACTCGCTGATCGCAATCGCAGTCGGCGGCGTGCGGGTGCAGGTGATGGGCGAATATGCCGCCCGGGCGCGCGAGTTGGTGAAAGTGCTCAACGATGGCGGGTTGATGCTAGAGGGGTGATGTGTTTTACAGTCCACTAGTGCCGGTATTTGGTAATGATATCTTCAGCCAGCTTCTGTCTTGCAATCGACTGGAAGGCAGCGGCCAGCCGCCGGTAGGGTATTTGGGATTTTTTTGATATCCCGCACTCCACGTCATTGGTGCCAAGCGCCAGCGGGCGGCTTGCAAACATGTTTTTATTGACCGGATCACGAAGGAAATAGTGATAGTTGATGGAGTCGATAATGCCGTATTTGCTGCGGTCGGCAATCATCTTTCTCAGCATGCTCAATTCGGTGGGCGCGTCCTCGCGTATGACAGTCCGGGCGCGCAGAGCCACATCCAATGCCGGATAGGAGTAGCCCGTTACCGTGCCCACTATCTGGCCGCTTAGCTCTGTCAGGTCTTTTATGTCGTCGGCGTCATGGCGTCGAACGAGCAACTCCGTCGTGGTGAACATGGGGCCGCTCCAGTAAAAGTCCCTGACGTCCCTAACCCATTTTTTATTGACCAGGCAAATCACATCGACGGTCCCGTCCCGCAATGCCGACTCTATGCGGTTGCGTGAAATTGCCGTGCGCGAGAATCCAAGTCCGCTTTGCCTGGCAATCAGCTGCGGCAATTCCATGCCTATGCCCGAAACGATTTTCCCGGCGTTGTCGCGAAAAATGTACGGCTCAGGATTGGCTTCGTTGATGCCGAAACGCAGGAATTCTTCCGTGTGGCCCGGCAGGTGCGGAAAAGCCAGGGCGAAGCCGATCAGCAGTAAAGGCGTTATTTTAGAATGCATGGGCTTGGCTGCAGGGGCACTGATCCACGGGCATGGCATGGTGATAAACCGGTAAGAGGCGCCATTATAGCCGCTGGCCGTCAACCTGGTCGTCGCAGTGTACGGCGAGGCATGGGGGACGGGCCTTGCGTGATCCGCAGAGAATCAGTGCAGAAGATGACTCTGGAAGAGGCGGGACTGGGAAGCGGCATAGAAAAAGGGGCCAGCGGCCCCTCGTCATTCCCAGTACGCTGGCGAATGGTTCTGGCTTATTTTTTCTTAGGATTCACAGCGGCCTTCAATGTTGCGCCAGCTGAGAATTTTGGTGATTTGGATGCTGCGATCTTGATCGCTTCGCCTGTCGATGGGTTGCGGCCTTTACGTGCAGCGCGTTTGGCTACAGAGAAAGTACCGAAGCCGGTAATACCTACAGTGTCGCCTTTTTTGAGGCGTTCTGTGATGATGTCGATCAGCGTATTCACTGCGTTGTTGGCAGCATTGGCGGACAATTCTGTGCGCGCCGCGAATTCTGCAATCAGTTCACCTTTTTTCATAAAAACTCCATAGTTGTAAGAACGAGTAGATTAGCACATGCCCGGCAAGATGTGATGCTTACGGGCAAATTCCTGTGTCATTTTTTACTAATTTTTCCTTTAAACGCTGGGGGAAAGCGGAATTTTTGATCATACAGGCGAGCGAGCGTCCAGATTTTTACAAATTTTTTAGCCGGGAGTTCTGCTCGAAAATGCCGATGCGTTGAATGGGAGGATAAAGAGGCGACGAGGGATCACACCGGCTGCTTGCTTGGTTGACTTGGCAAACCAGTGTTTGCAGGGTGCCAGGCGGGTTTGATTTCATGCTCGATTGGGCGTGCCGATGCGTTCGCACATGATGTGTCGATATAAATGGTAGACGTTTTGCCGCATGCGGACAGCGTGTTCAAAGACGCCGTGGAACCGGGCGCGTTGTCTGGAATCATGTCGGGCAACGGTGGCAGCAAAAGCGTTAATCGTTATCGGCTCGTAGCAGTGCGCGGTGCGACTCGCCATCTGATCTGTGCCATATTTCCGTTTTTTTTGAGGCGCTCTTGCATTTACTGGCAGGGTGATCTATTCTTGACTTTAAATACGGACGTACGTATTAATTTTGAAGCACTAAATCACGCCTCTTTTTTTGTAAGGACTTTCTATGCCGAAGCCGTCTTTGCGCGACGCCTTGCTGGATGCCGGTCTATCTGTGATGTTAAAGCAGGGTTATTCTGGGTCAGGCGTGCGGGACATCGTCGCCGCAGCTTCTTCTCCGCAGGGTTCGTTTACCAATCACTTCCGGTCCAAAGAGGCCTTTGCCGTCGAGGTGCTCGCGCGTTATTTCGAGCATATGAAGGCGTGGATGGAATCGACCTTGAACAACCGCTCCTTGTCGCCTCTGGAGCGCATCAAGAGTTATCTGGAAATGGTTTCCTGTAAACAGCAAGACAGTGGATGGACGCGCGGCTGCCTGATTGGCAACCTTAGCCTGGAGACTTCGGCACAGAGCGAAGAGTTGCGCGAGCAATTGTCGGCTATTTTTGCCGAGTGGCGCCGGCCTTTTGCCGAGTGCTTGCGCGAAGCTCAGGAGCTGGGGCAGATCGAGTCGGACTTTCCGCCGGAGGACCTGGCAGATTTTCTGATCGCCGGCTGGCAGGGCGCGATGCTGCGCATGAAGGTCGATCGCAGCCCACGGCCGCTGGAACAATTCAAGAGCATGGCCTTCGCGACTTTTCTGAAAGGAAAACAATCATGACTGCGACTACCCGCGCAAGCGCAGCCGCAAATGCGATCACTATCACGTATTGCAGGCCCTGCGGTTTTGCCGCCAGCGCCGTCAATACGGCCATGGCGCTGAAGGCAAGGCTGGGATTGGAGTCCGACCTGGTATCCCGCAAAAGCGGTTTTTTTGAGGTGGCAGTCAACGGCAGGGCAGTCGCCAGGAAGTCGGGATACGGATTTCCGGATGAGCAGGAAATTGTCGATGCCGTCGCCGCCGCGCTGGAAGCGGCGTGACGCGAGGATAAGTGACTGGAAGAAGTGCTCGGGGCGGGCAATTTTGTTATAAAATGTTCATCATTGAGGGCTAATCCCGATGCCCTGATTTTCCAGGAGACGATGATGATACTTGGCCTAAGGACTGTGGTTTATCCCGCGCCCGACTTGCAGCAAGCCAAAACCTGGTATGCACAGGTGTTGCAGCAGCAACCTTACTTCGAAGAGCCTTTCTATGTAGGTTTTGCCGTCGGCGGGTTTGAACTGGGCTTGATACCCGATGCCAAGACCGGCACCGACGGCAGCCAGGCGATGTGGGGTGTCGAGGATGCCGATGCCGCCTTGGCCAGATTGCTGGAATTGGGCGCCACGGTATTGGAGGCGGTCACTGATGTCGGCGGCGGCATCCGGATTGCCTCGGTCCGCGATCCATTCGGCAATCGTTTCGGCATCATAGAAAATCCCAATTTCTCCAGGGATGAAGTGCGCTGAGCGGCGCAATCGCCGTCCGCACGCATTTGGCTGATCCGATTTAGCGCTTCTTTTCTTGCCGCCGCATGCCTTTGCGCGGCGATATGCCGTCCGCAGTTCGTCCGGCCGGCAAGGTCTGGCTTGCGGTATACTTCGCATTTTATGCTTTCGTAGCGGCCATTGACCCGCGCGAGTTTTTCATGTCATCCGCCACTATCTATCCCGTCATCGATCCCGTCGTCTTGCTCAGGGTGCGCAACCATATCATTGAATACCTGGAAGTCGCCGCGTCCTTTGACGAGCAGCGCGAATATCAGCGCAAGTCACCCGGCGTGAATGTGCCTGCCGAAGTGTTGCACCAGTGGGAAGACTGGCTCACCGAAGATTGGCAGCAGCGCTACACCGGGCCGGCTTTTTCAGACGCCGAACGGCTGGCGATGCTGAAATACCAGCAGATCATCGCTCCGCTGGCCGATGGCGCGCTGGAGCCTTTGCCGGCCCTGGAGCATTTGCATGCCATGCCGCAATGGCTGGGTCTGCGTGCCGCCGCGACGGAAATCCTGGCGGTATTCATGTTGCGTGGAAAATTGCCGGAACGGGCGCAGGCAACGTGAGGCGCTTCATGCGTTTGCTCGCGTCATGCGCGGTGG